>JBARAJ010000041.1:0-2326 GCA_049791915.1 Candidatus Udaeobacter sp. | reverse complement strand
CTGATTAGAAGACGACGTTCAGGAAACGGTCAAGCAAATCGCCCAACGGGATCATAGTCAGAACGAGCGGCGCAACGGGCGCGAGCGAGATTACGGCCAGTTGCAGCAGCGTTTCCTTGCCAAACGGCACGGGCTTCATGCCCTTCACGATTTCAAAGCTGTTGCCCAGGTCGGCCAGCGATTGGATGTCCCCGCTGCCCACCAGCGGTTCGTCGGTCGGAACTCCACTGCGCAGCCATTTCTCATCAAACTCGCGCACGTAACGCTGGGCCAGGCCGCCGTATTCCAGCAAGCCGATGCGCTTGGTGCGGGCCAGGCGCGGAGTGAATACAAGCAGCGGCGCGAGCACGAAGAAGAGCATCATTATCACCATCGCGAGAAGTTCCAGCTTGAAGTCGGTCAGCTTCGCGCCGGCGTAAAAGATCTTGTTCGCCATCACGCCGGCGAGCAGCACGCCCTGCCCCGCCAGCAAGGGAGCGAAGGCGTAGGTTACGGTGGAAAGAAAGCCGAGTCCGCCGGCGCGGTCGGGGTGAATAGCTTCGAGGCTTAGGTCGATCCGCGACACTTGCCAAAGAAACCGCGTCCAGATCAGCAGCCGGAAATACCAGCGTAGCAAAATGAACTGAATGAGGGGCAGACTCAGGCAGCCAAGCCACCAACCGGCGAGCGTCGGTTGCAGTTTCCCAGTCACTGTCATCCCGTACCACGTAGGCAAATCCATGGCCGCGTTCTTCCGCCAGATGAACAGAACGCCAACTCCGTAGACGAGCACGATCAGGAGCACCTCCGCCAGCACGGAATTGCGCAGTCGCATCGCTGCGGCGATAGCAGCGTCAAACTTCCAGCGCCCCTCGCCGGGCACCAACCCCCGCTTCACAAACGTTCCCACTACGAGGCGCATCCGCTGGTGGACCACCAGTTCCGCCACGATAAGCAGTGGAAGCGCGAGCAGGAACCGCGCATGCACGTCCACGTCGAAAAGGAACGGCACCTTGACGCTATCGCCCCACGCGTGTCCTTCGGCGATCGACAAAGCCAGCAAAGGCAGCCACGTAATGAGTGCCAGGGCGATCACACGACGCCACACCAAGTCCGCCGCATCGCCGCTAAGATGCGCACGCCGCAGGAGCTGAAAGAGCGGTCCGCCGAGGATCAGCGAGAAATCAGGGAGTTCTGGTAAGAGTGGTTCTGTGGGTTCTGTTTTCATGAGCTTGGATCGCTGAGATATAGCTCCAACTCCAACCGCCTTTGCCAGGTTTGTCAGCGATGTTTTCCCCGTATTTCACGCGCGCAACTTTCTCTCGTTTCTTCTCCACACGGCAATGACAAAGTGATATAGACTTGGCCGAGCAAGGTCATTACTAATGAATGTCGCCTGGCTACTTTACGGTTATCACGCAATCTTATTTTGGGTAGGGTTACCTGTTGCGATCTTTCTATTGTTATGGTGGATCGATAGAAAGAAACGCAAATGAATTTAGCTTGGACATTTTTGGGATTTGTTCAGCCCAAAACAGCACCGATCAGACTTGGCGGGATACCCTATCATCCTGCAAGCCGAATTCTAGATACTGCCCCAATCGCCGGGCAATCCCTCTCCGACCAGAAATGATTCGTTGGCAGAGCCTTACCTAAGAAAAGCATTGACCTTTCCCTGAAATGTTCGCTCGATAGATAAATGAAAACCAAAACCATTGCACTGAGCCTGGGATTAATTTTGGCCGCTGGGGCGTTATACGCGGCTGATCCCATGGAGGGCACGTGGAAGCTAAACGAATCGAAGTCAAAGGTGACACGCGGGACCGTCAAGAATAATAAGGTTGTCTATGACTCGAAGAGGCTTGGGAGGGGCAAGTGGGAGATAGCGACTGACGGCACCGATGCAGACGGAAAGCCAGTCCACAGCGAGTGGAAAGGGAAATTCGACGGCAAAGATTACGAAGTAACCGGCGATCCTAATTCGGATATGCGTTCCTACACGAAGGTAAATGATCAAACCCTCAACATGACCGTCAAAAAGAGCGGCAAGGTTATGGCGACGGCGCGGATGGTCGTGTCTGCCGATGGAAAAAGCCGAGTCGCAACTGTAAACGGAACCACAGCGAAAGGGAAAAAGTTTACCAACACCACCGTTTACGACAAAGAATAATTCGTTAGGCCCAAGGCCTGACATCCGACATGAGAATCGCGGAATCTATTGGGTCCGCCAGGCGGTTTTGACGTGGAAGTCAGCGCGCAAGCCACAGGTATCCGCCTAACCAATAAATGAAGCCATCGGGCCCTTGGCGAGACTGTCTCGAGTGTGCCTGGCACTGATCCGGCCCGT
>JBARAJ010000040.1:0-2680 GCA_049791915.1 Candidatus Udaeobacter sp. | reverse complement strand
CCTACGCACCGGGCCTCGATTACATGACAGACGCCACAACTTTCCAACAAGTGCAGAACGGCATCGATACTGGACTGCGAAACCAGCTGGATCCGCAACGTCGCTATTTGAATAATGGCCGCGCGCTCGGCGCATATACCCACGTGGACATACTTTATCAGGCTTACTTCACAGCTTACCTGGTGCTTAACACGCTCGGTGTGCCGCTAAACCCTGGGAATCCTTACGTCAGCTCCATCACGCAGAACGGTTTTGGCACTTTCGGTCAACCCGACTTCGCGGCCGCGCAGGCGGCTGTCGCTGGCTTTGCGCTAAACTGTGTGTGGTATCACAAATGGTATGTTCACCTCCGGCACCGCCCAGAGTCCGGCGGCGCCATCGTTCGCCAAATTTTGAGTGGCCACGGAGGAACGCTCGATGGCCGCGTCGACGACAATGTTCTCAATTCGTTGGCGGTGCAAAGGAGCCGCAACAGATATGGCGATTACTTTCTCTCTCAGGCGTTCCCCGAAGGTTCGCCAACCCATCCGGCCTACCCTACTGGCCATGGCACGGTTGCTGGCGCTTGCATTACCATCCTGAAGTTTTTCTTCGACGGTGATTTTGTGATCCCTCATCCGGTGGTGCCGAGTAGCGATGGGCTTTCGCTTGCGCCTTACACCGGGGGAGATGCAGGACAAATCACAGTCAACGGCGAGCTCAACAAACTGGCGCGCAACATCTCCTTCGGCCACGGCATTCACGCCGGCATTCACTGGCGAAGCGACACTGATTCATCCATACAATTAGGAGAAGCCGTGGCGATCAGTTTTCTTCAGGATAGAGCGCTGACTTATAACGAGAAGTTCACAGTTACCTTCACCAAAATCGACGGAACAACCGCGACGATTTCCAACCAGTGACCGTTAAAGTGGTGAACCCGATCTCGCGAGCCTGACATCTGGCGGTGAGGGAGGGATTCGAACCCTCGGTAGCCTTTTGGGCTACGGCGCTTTAGCAAAGCGCTGCTTTCGACCACTCAGCCACCTCACCAAAAACTTGGGCTGAGAATATCGCGAAGAATTGCCGATTGCCAATCGTCGATTGCCAACTGATTAGGTTTGGCGTGATCAGCGAAGAAGAAGCGCGCAAACGGATTTTGGGGCAGGTCAGTCCGCTGGACGAACGAGCAGTTCCACTCACCGGCGCGCTCGAATGTTTTGCGGCCCAGGAGTATTTCGCCCGGCTGCCCCTGCCCGCGTTCGATAATTCGGCGATGGACGGTTACGCGGTCGTGGCGAGCTCCTGCAAAAAAGGTGGGCGGCTGCGCGTGATTGGAGAGCAACCTGCCGGCCCTGATCGCAAGCTGCGAGTCAGCGGTGATGGCGAAGCCGTTCGGATTTTTACCGGCGCGCCCGTTCCACAAGGGGCAGACGCGATTCTGATGCAGGAAGATGTTACGCCCGACGGCACTGACATCAGTGTGAACGTAGATGTCGAAGCTGGCGATTTCGTCCGCCGGCGCGCGTGCGATCTGGCGGAAGGACAGATGATTCTAGGAAGAGGCGAACGAATCCGCGCAGCGACGGTTGCTTTACTGGCGTCGCAGGGTTTCGCCGATGTGATCGTTGGCGGCGAAGCAAATGCGGCAGTAATTTCCACCGGCGACGAGCTGGTGAAACCGGGTGACGAACTTCAGCCGGGCCAAATTTACGACAGCAATTCAGCGTTGCTCAGCGCGCTCCTGCAGCGGTGCGGTGTGAGCGCGACGACCGTGGAACATTGTCGCGACGATCGGCAATCGTTAGACCACGCGATCAAACGCGGAATCAAAAGTCACGTCCTCATCATTAGCGGCGGCGTTTCGGTGGGGGAACATGATTTAGTTAAGGAAGCATTGCGGGAGCTCGGCGCGAAGATCGAAATCTGGCGCGTGGCGGTTAAACCGGGAAAACCATTTTTGTTTGGACGAGCGCAGCAGAGTGCACCCTCACCTCAATCCTCTCCCTCAGGGAGGGAGAGGCGGACGCGAAGCGCCGGTGAGGGTTCTGTTTTTGGCTCTAACTGCCTTATCTTCGGCCTGCCCGGAAATCCCGTGTCGGCGTTCGTGACGTTTTTACAATTCGTCCGGCCGGCGATTTTGAGAATGATGGGCGCAACAAACCTCGATCTGCGGCAGGTCCCCGCGAAGTTGGCGGTTGGCCTAACGAACGACGGCGATCGACCGCATTACATCCGCGGGAGACTGGAACACCAAAAGTTCACGCCGATCGGCCGTCAGGAATCGCACGCGCTTTTTGGTTTGAGCCAGGCAAATGCGTTGGTGCGGGTCGCGGTCGGTCAGTCGTTGAAAGCAGATGAAATTGTGGATGTCCAAATCTGGGATTGAGTCAGGTCGCGTTGCATTTGCAGTGAGCAGACATGTCTGCGCTTTGAAAGCGGCGACACGTCGCTGCACTCCAAACCCGCCGAGCAGGATTGACAGGTTACGCGCTCGTTTCTAGTTTTATCGCCTTGAACATGGGGCCGGTTACCGAGTTTGCGCGAACTCCGACGGATCAAAATCGTGCGGACGCCGAAAGGCTTTCCCACATTATTTTGGAAATGCAGCGCTGTTTCTTGCTGCACCTGTCCAAGGAACTCGCGCCGGGGAACGTTTCGTTTCCGCAATTTTTTCTTCTCGCATATCTCGACCGCAAGG
>JBARAJ010000039.1:0-15411 GCA_049791915.1 Candidatus Udaeobacter sp. | reverse complement strand
TCCTGATACCCTCCTCGAACTCAACTCGCGGTTCCCAACTGAGGACTTTTTTCGCGCGGGTGATGTCCGGTTGGCGCACCTTCGGATCGTCCACCGGCAAGGGTTTGTATTCGATTGTAGATTTCGTCCCCGTGATCCGGATGATTTCCTCTGCAAACTGTTTAATGCTCATCTCGCGCGGATTGCCGAGGTTGACCGGGTCGTGGAAATCGCTCATCGCGAGCCTGAAAATTCCATCGATCAAATCGGAGACGTAACAAAATGAGCGCGTCTGCGACCCGTCGCCGAACACGCTCAGTGGTTGCCCGCTCAAGGCCTGCCCGATAAACGCCGGCACCACGCGGCCGTCGCGCAAGCGCATCCGCGGGCCGTACGTGTTAAAGATCCGCACGATTCGCGTGTCCACACGGTGATAGCGGTGGTAAGCCATGGTGATCGCTTCAGCAAAGCGCTTTGCTTCGTCGTAAACGCCGCGCGGCCCGATAGGATTCACGTTGCCCCAGTAATCTTCCTTTTGCGGATGCTCCAGCGGATCACCGTACGTCTCCGACGTAGAAGCGAGAATGAACGTGGCCTTTTTGTCCTTCGCCAAACCAAGCGTGTTGTGCGTGCCGAGCGCGCCAACCTTGAGCGTCGGAATCGGGAGTTCCAAATAATCGATTGGACTGGCCGGCGATGCGAAGTGAAACACGTAGTCGATCTGTTGTTCCGGAATAAAAATAAAGTTCGAGACATTGTGTTTAACGAACCGGAAATTCTCGTTCCCGGCGAGATGGCCGATGTTCGCCGTGTTACCGGTGATCAGATTGTCGATGGCGATGACGCGATGACCTTCCGCCAAAAGCCGGTCTATAAGATGCGAGCCGAGAAAACCCGCACCTCCGGTGACGACCGAAACGGGTTCGGAATTTTTGGCCATTGAGGATTTGTTCTAATCGCTGCCGCGCAAGTTTACCAGAACGAACTCAGGCATAGCGCGATCGCCAATAACTGTGGGGCGTTTCTGTGAAACGCCACGGCGTCTGACACAGACACCCTACAGGTTTCATTCGTGCTTCGTCATTGATTCGACATTCGACATTCGTCATTTACTTACTTCCATGCGGATTCTGTCCGGTATCCAGCCCAGCGGTGCCCTGCACATTGGCAATTATTTTGGCATGATTCGGCCTGCGGTCGCGCTGCAAGCGGAGGGCGAAGCGCTTTATTTCGTCGCCGATTACCATGCGCTCACGAGTCTGCGCGACCCGGAAGTGTTGCGCGCAAACAGCCGCCGCGTCGCACTTGATTTTCTGGCGTGCGGATTCGATCCGGAACGCGCGACGCTTTTTCGGCATTCGGATGTGCCGCAGGTGACGGAACTCGCCTGGATTCTATCAACAGTAGCTCCGATGGGGTTGCTTGAGCGGGCGCACTCATACAAGGACAAACTCGCGCGCGGTATGAGCGCGAACGTTGGACTGTTCAGCTATCCCATCCTGATGGCGGCGGACATTTTGATTTACGACAGCGATGTCGTGCCAGTCGGCAAAGACCAGAAACAGCACATCGAAATGACGCGCGATCTCGCGGTGAAAATGAACGAAACGTTCGGCCAGATTTTCAAGCTGCCCGAAGCGCGCGTTCAGCCCGCAACCGAAACCGTGCCCGGCATTGACGGCCAGAAAATGAGCAAGAGCTACGGCAACAACATCGACATTTTCGGCGACGAGAAGGAAATGCGAAAACGGGTGATGAGCATCATCACTGATTCCGTAGCGGTTGATGCACCGAAGGGCCCGGCGACATCGACGATATTCAAGCTCTACTCGCTGGTGGCGTCGAAGGATGAAATCGCCGATATGCGCGAACGATTTGTGAAAGGCGGTACTGGCTACGGCGATTTCAAGAAACAGTTGTTCGAAAAACTCTGGGAATATTTCGCGCCGATGCGCAAACGCCGTGAAGAAATCCTCAAGGACAAATCGTTTATTGACGACGTCCTCGCCCGCGGCGCGAGGGGCGCCAACGAAATTGCGAATCAAGTCATGGACCGCGTTCGCAAAGCCGTGGGATTGCGTTAGCGATTTTCCGACAGCCGCTTCGGCGCGGTGTTGCGCCATGCTGCGGTGAGCGCTTCGCGCACGATGCTGATTGTTGTTGCCGGCAAATAAAGAATTGTGCTTCCCTGACGGCCCCAGGCGCCTTTCGCCGGTTGGAAAACGTCCGGATTACTACGAATAAATTCTGTCTGCTCGTCCCGCGATAGCTTCACCGTCGCCGAGTCCTGATCGGGATATCCGAGCGTTGCGAAAATCCTTCCACCAACACGAAAATCGGGATGATGCATGTGCGCCGATTCAATTGCTTCCGGAAAGCTCAGCGCCAGTTCTCGAAATTCATTTGGCGTCATGGTTCTGTTAGGTTCGAGCAGTTGTTCGGTCCAACCTCACCCGTCTTAGAAAAAGCGGGAACGCAAACGATACACCGACGAGCAATGCTCCAATCGTCGGCAACCTGGTGAATCCTCGCACCGCACTGTTTTCGCATTGCGACTCGTCTCGATACGTCACCTGCTTGGAGTTCGTCGTGACGGTGTGGTTTGTGCCGGCGGGGAGGCCTGATGGCCTGCGGCGCTATCGCGATAGAACAACACGCCGTGCGCCCGCAGGTTGCTGATCAGCGCATGCAGATCGTTCGCCAGCGCTTGATCATTCAGCAGCGTCGCCACCAAACCTTTTCCTTGTGTGGCGCTGCGCACCACCTTGCGCGTGTCCGCGATCGCGTTCTGCAAATCGTCGGCAGCTTTCTTTGCCGAAGCCATTGCGGAGTCGGCCTTCTCAACCACTCCATCCAGTTTCTTGGACGATTCTGCCAGGGCGCCCGTAGCCTGGTTCAAATGTTCCATGCTCGACTTGAGATTTTCCAAGTTCGCCGGGGAAAGCGTGTCCTGATTGAGACGGTCCACAGTTGTGTCGATCTTTTGCACGGTACCGCGGAGGTCGCCCACGAGGGCGCCGCCTGAACGTGTGAGATCGTCGATGCCGGTCTCGCGTGCACCTTTGACATCGGCATTCGGCGGCAGATACGCCTTCGGAGGTCCGGGCGGTATCGCTACGTTCACGAACCGATCGCCAAGCAAACCCGAACTACCCACTGTGAACTTCGTTCCCTCAGGAATCTTAATGTAATCATAGATTTTCAGAGGTACAGCCACGCCACCGCCCTCACGAAGTAGCTTCGGACCACCCGCGACCTTTCCGATTCTCGCTCCGGCGAGCAAGACATCGGTGCCTTTCAATAGTCCGCTCGCATCACTGAAGCGAATGGTGATGGTGTAATATGTCTTAAAACCCTCACCCAGCCTGCCGAATTGCACGACCAACGCGCATAACATCGCCAGCCCTACAAAAACAAAAATGCCGACTTTGAATTCCAAACCTCGCTCGTGCCGGTTCATCTTGGATGTTTATTGTCGATCTTGCCGCTGATTTTCGCAAGGTAAGCGACCGCTCACTTGAGCGCGTTTCGCTCTCGAGACTGCAGGCAATTTGAGGTCAATCGCCTCCACCGTCAGATCGGCCGAGGAGGAAATCCTGAATGATTGGATCGCTCGATTGCTGAAGTTGACTCGCCGTTCCGTTAAAATAGATCTGGCCTTCGTGCAGGTAGGCGATTCGGTCGGCTACATCGAATGCGCTTTTCATATCGTGGGTAACCACAACGCTGGTCATTCCAAAGCGCTTTTGTAACCGGCGAATCAATCGATTGATGCTGTCGGCGACTACAGGATCAAGACCGGCTGTCGGCTCATCATACAATACACACGAGGGGCGCCGAATGATGGCGCGCGCCAGCCCGACTCGTTTTTTCATCCCGCCGCTCAGACTTTCCGGCATCTTGTCTTCCTGACCTTCCATCTCCATCACCTCAAGCATCTCACTAACTTTTGAGCGCAGAACTTTCCGATCGCGCTCGCCGGCTTCGCGCAAAGGAAAGGCAATGTTGTCTTCAACCGTCATCGAATCGAAGAGCGCGCCACCTTGAAATAGAATGCCGACCTTTTTGCGAATAGCCCCGAGCTGGCGCTCTTTCATGCCAATAATGTTTTGGCCCTGGATCCAAATTTCCCCGGAGTCCGGTTCCATCAATCCAACTATGTGTTTGAGCAAAACGCTCTTGCCGCCACCGCTGCGCCCAATGATGACCAGGGTCTCGCCGCTGCCGATCTCAAGATCGACGCCGCGCAAAATCTCCTGTTGCTCGATTTTTTTTTGCAACGAACGCACGGCAATCATGGGCGACGAATTATCCGAAACCAGAGGAGGTTCCGCTGACATCTTCGAAGATGGAGGCGCTTCGATCATCGTCGCTCAAACTTTCGACTCTCGGCCTGTAAGTCTCAACTGCGCAGCATTACTGATACCCCGCCGGATAAATAATGTTGAAGGTCATGGTGAGAAAAAAATTGCAAATCAAGACCGCGAGCGAGGAGTTCACGACCGCCTCAGTGGTGGCCCGACCGACGCCAACTGCTCCCTCCCGTGTGGTCAATCCTTTCTGGCAACTGATGAATACGATGAGTATCCCGAAACAGAACGCTTTCGACAGACCCATGATGATATCGCGACTGCGCGTCCAGCGCACCATGTTCGCCATGTAGTAGGTGCCGTTAATATCGAGCATGAAAATTGCAACGAGATAACCCGCTGCGATGCCCACGGCGATGCACTCCGCCACCAGAAGTGGCATCGACACCATCATGGCCAGTACGCGCGGCACTACCAGGTAATCAACCGGATAAACAGCAAGCGCGCGCAAGGCATCGATTTGCTCAGTGACTTTCATCGTACCGATCTCGGCTGACATCGCTGCGCCCACGCGTCCGGCTACCATCAGAGCAGTCAGCACCGGCGCGAGCTCGCGGCAGAGCGAAACCGAAACCACCGCGCCTACAGCTGAGCCCATTCCCAGCTTGTTAAATTGGAAAAATGTTTGTGCCGAGAACACCGCACCAGTGAACGCGCCGGTGATTATGACGACGAGCTGCGAAAGCAACCCCACTTCGACAACCTGGTTTAGGAACAATTTCCACCGGAGCTTGTGGGTGAAAATGGAACGAAAGGTGTCTGCAGCCAGCAGCACGAGTTCGCCGAGATATTGGACGAACGCGAGCAGCGGCGCACCGAGAGCGCTAAAGAAGCGGACCATTATGAAAGAAGCGATGAGAGATGAGCGGACAGTGAACGGCTAAAGGGCGTGCTGCGCAACGTTTTGTTCTGATCCCCGATCGCCGATTACGTCGCTAGCTCAGCCGCTCGGTCTTTGTTCGCGATTGCAGTTCAGGCGGAATCGCGCCGATGATAAGCGGTTCAAGGCCAAGCTTGAGGAAAATGGCGCGAATTTCGCGAATGCTCAAAGTCGGTTCATCGAACTCGAGGTAAACAATGTCGTGATTTGTGTCCGCCTTGTAACGCAGGCCGGCGATCTCCACGAGCTGCCGATCGAGTTCCAGGATGTTCGCCATTTCGCGCAAGCCACGCGCATAAATCTCAACTTCGAACATGATGCCCGAATTCTAGCGGGCCGGTTAAAACCATGCAATCCATCTCGCACGAGAAAATGATTGCCGGACCTCGTCCCTTCGAGCTTGCAATTGCGTCCGGCGCAAAGCTGCGTAAATGATGCCCGTTCGCGATGAGACGCGCTGCTCAGTATCTGTTGGCCGGTAATCTGGTGGTGGGCTCACTGTTTTTCACGGGTTGCGAAACTGTTCCGCAAGGGATTCAGCAGGCGAGAACCGAGATGGTGCAAAACATCGCAGCCGAACCGACCGGCGATTATTATATCGGGCGGCGTTATTACAAACCTGATTACAAATTCTGGGGTTACGTTCGCAAGCCGGGCCAGCCATGGAGCACGGCGGAGTTGGTGATGCTCAATGAGAAAGGGAAACTTGCTCCTGACCGCGAACGTCTCGAATTCGGGAGCGACAACAATTACGAATACAAGCTCTACGGCTACTTCAGTGGCGACAAAGTGTATGAGCCTGCGAGCAACGGAATTTATCCGGAGTTCGTTTTGAAAGGGTACGAGCTTACTTCCACCACTCCGCCGCCGATCTTCAAAAGCCAAATGAGTGGTCGCTCTAATCCAACCGACCTGCGGTACGTTGTCGAAAAACCCGAATGAGCGCTTCGTCATCCCGAGCGGATCGCGCAGACGCGCGAGAAGTCGAGGGATCCCGCGGCAAGATCTCAAAGCCTTCGCCTTGCGATTCCTCGACTGCGCCGGGAACGACGCGCGATCCTCTTGTGGAGGAATTCCTGCGTTATCTCGCAAACGAGCGGAATGCTTCACCGCGCACGCTCAAGGCGTATCGCCATGCGTTGACTAGTTTCCGCGCGGAAAATAAAACGTCGTGGAAAAAATGCGCAGCCGACGATTTTCGCGATTACCTCTTTGAGGTTATGAAACGCGGACAGGCGCGTTCCTATGTACGACTGCAATTCTCAGCATTGCGCACTTTCTATCAGTTTCTCGCCGCCCGAAAACGGCTGCGACGTAATCCTGTCCGGGAAGTGCAACTGCCAAAGATGGAGAAAAAGCTGCCGCTGGTCCTAACACGCCAACAGGTGGACGAACTTCTCACGGCGCCAACCCGCGAACCAAAGAGCCGATCCGCACCATCATGGATGCCGCTGCGCGACGTCGGTATCATGGAATTGTTTTACAGCAGCGGTTTGCGCCTGAGCGAACTGGCTGCGCTCGATGTGGCCGATGTTGATCTTTACACAGAGTCGGTGCGCGTATTCGGCAAGGGCCGCAAAGAACGTGTCTGCCCGGTGGGTCTGCCAGCGCTGGAAGCGATCCAAAAATATCGGGCGACGGCCAACGTGCACGCCGGTGCGCTGTTCATCAACAAAGCGAGGAGGCGAATGTCCGCGCGCTCCGTTTGGCTGGTGTTGAAACGGTATGTACGGCGCACGTCCATTCCGATTTCCATGAGCCCACACAAATTGCGCCACAGCTTCGCCACGCACATGCTCGATCGCGGCGCGGACCTGCGCAGTGTGCAGGCGTTACTCGGGCACGCGAGTCTTTCCACGACACAGATCTACACGCACGTAACCGTCGAACGTCTCAAGAAAGCGTACGCGGATGCGCATCCGCGGGCCTGACTAATCGATTACGTTTAAGCCGCGCAGCCCAAAATGCGGGGCAGCGCTCAATAGCTTTGCATCATTAGAATGAATCTCGCGAAAGCCGTTCTCGGACGCTGTCGACAAATGCAAAGCATCCGCAGCAGGCAAAAAGATCGTCGCAGGCAATCTGGCATAAACGGCCTCCGCGCGTTCGAAAACGCGCTCGGATAGCGGTAACCATCTGAACGCTCCGCCATGCGTTTCGTTAAGGAACTCCTGGAGAGTAATCTCGTACAGACGCGCGGTGATGGCGCGCTCTCGAAGCTTTCGGTGAAGGCTGAAATCACCTCCGTCCGGCCATGTTGGGCACAACCGACGAAGTCTGAAGCAGCCAAGTGACGAACGCGTTCGTAGCCGGCGTCCTCAAAATACAATCGGACAAGGCAGGTTGAATCCAGATAGATCAAAGCTTAACGAGCATCGCGATCTTGGGAAATAATCTGCGTGCTGTCGATACCGCCTCGAAGGCGGTGCATTATTTTGCGAGACTCCGGGCTGAGCTTTCGGCGTGCAAAATACGGTACTTCCGGCGTCGAGGTTTGCGGTACGATCTTGGCGATGGTTTTGCCGCGTTCGCTGACATAAATCTCACCAAACTTGGCAGCCTTTCGGACCCATTCACCAGTGTTGTGGTGAAGTTCGCGAATGGTTACCGTCTTCATGTGACACATCGTGTCACATTGACTTGTCAATTCCAGCGCCTTTCGCGCCGCGCGTTAGCTCGGCGCCGGCGCCGCCGGTGCACTGCTTTGTGCCTGTGATTCCGGAACCTGGAATGATAGTTTGCCGTCACCGGCAACAACGTCGACCCGGTCGCCGGGTTTGACGTTGCCGCGGAGCAATTCTTCCGCGAGCGGGTCCTCAAGAAAACGTTCAACAGCGCGACGCATCGGTCGGGCGCCGTATTGGGGATCGTATCCTTTGTCGATGAGAAATTCCTTCGCGCTTTGCTGCAGGTCGATGTGCACGTCCTTGGCTTTGATGCGCGTGAGCACTTTGTCCACTTCCAAGTCAACGATGCGCAACAGCTCCGGTTTACCGAGCGAATGAAACACGATGATCTCATCCAGCCGGTTGAGGAATTCGGGTTTAAACACGCGCTTCGTTTCATCGAGAATCTTGTCGCGCATCGAATCGTAATCGTGCCCCTCGCTCGGCGCGCCGAATCCCATCACCGTCTGCTTCTTCAACAATTCAGCGCCAACGTTCGACGTCATAATGATGATCGTGTTCCGGAAATCGATCTTTCGGCCTAACGAGTCAGTAATCTTGCCGTCTTCCAAAATCTGCAAAAGAAGATGCATCACATCCGGATGCGCTTTTTCAATCTCATCAAAGAGCACTACCGAGTATGGCCGGCGCCGCACGGCCTCGGAAAGTTGTCCGCCCTCCTCGTAACCGACGTACCCTGGCGGCGACCCGATCAAACGGGAAGCCGTGAATTTCTCCATGTACTCCGACATGTCGATTTGGATCAACGCGTCGGCGTCGCCGAACATGAACTCTGCGAGCGTGCGAGCGAGGTAGGTTTTGCCTACGCCGGTCGGACCAAGAAACACGAACGAACCGATCGGGCGTTTGGGATCTTTCAAATCCGCACGCGAGCGCCGCAACGCCTTGCTGATCGCTGTGACCGCTTCGTGCTGGCCGATGACGCGCTCTTTGAGCTCCGCCTCCATCCGGAGCAATTTCTGCGTCTCCTGCTCTTCCATCCGCTGGAGCGGAACGCCCGTGACTTTCGAGATGATGTGCATCATGTCGTCGCCAGTCACGACGACTTCCTTCTCTTCCCGTTCTTCGCGCCACTTGGTCAAAATGGCGTCGAGTTTCTCCTTGGTTTGCTTCTCCTTGTCGCGAAGCGAAGCGGCTTTTTCAAAATCTTGGGCCTTGATCGCTCCTTCCTTTTCTAGACGGATGGCTTCGATTTCTTTCTCGATGTCTTTCACGTCCGGGGGCCGCGTCATTGAGTTGATGCGAGCGCGCGCACCTGCCTCGTCCATGACATCGATGGCTTTATCGGGAAGAAAGCGGCCGGTGATGTAACGATCGGAAAATCTAACAGCAGTCTCGAGTGCTTCGTCGGTTAGCTTGGCCTTGTGATGCGCTTCGTACTTCGGGCGCAGACCTTTCAAGATTTGAATGGCTTCATCAACAGTCGGCGCATCGACCTTTATTGTCTGGAACCGGCGTTCCAGCGCGGCATCTTTCTCGATGTACTTGCGGTATTCGTTCATCGTCGTCGCACCAACGCATTGCAATTCACCGCGGCTCAGAGCCGGTTTAATTATGTTGGACGCGTCCATCGCGCCTTCGGCTGAACCCGCGCCGACGATAGTGTGCAGCTCATCGATAAAAAGGATCACGTTCTTCGAACGACGGATCTCGTCCATCACCGCTTTGATCCGTTCTTCGAACTGGCCGCGATATTTTGTTCCCGCGACCATTAACGCCAGGTCAAGCGTGATCACACGCTTGTCCCGCAACAATTCCGGCACGTTGCCGTTTGAGATTTCCTGCGCCAGTCCTTCGGCGATTGCTGTTTTGCCCACGCCGGCTTCGCCGATCAACACCGGATTGTTTTTCGTGCGCCGGCAGAGCACTTGAATGACGCGCTCGATTTCGTTGCGCCGGCCAATCACCGGATCGAGTTCGCCTTTACGCGCTAACTCGGTGAGATCGCGGCCAAATGCACGGAGCGCCGGAGTCTTAACGTCTTTCTTTGCTGGCTCGCCTTCCTGCTCCGCTTCGGACGGCGTGAAATTCGGATCGAGCTCTTTCAAGATTTCGTTGCGCCGGCCAATCACTGGATCGAGTTCGCCTTTACGCGCCAACTCGGTTAGATCGCGGCCAAATGCACGGAGCGCCGGAGTCTTGACGTCTTTCTTTGCTGGCTCGCCTTCCTGTTCCGCTTCGGACGGCGTGAAATTCGGATCGAGCTCTTTCAAGATTTCGTTGCGCGTACGTTCGATATCGAGTTCCAGAGTCTTCAACACTCTGGCAGCGACCCCCTCGCCTTCCCGCAACAACCCGAGTAAAATGTGTTCCGTGCCGACATAAGAATGATTGAGCGCCTTGGCTTCTTTGCCAGCAAGCGCCAGCACTTTTTTGACACGAGGCGTGTATGGGACATTGCCGACCATCTTTGTCTCAGGTCCGGAACCGACTTGTTTCTCCACTTCCATCCGCACCGTCTCGAGATCGAGCCCCATCTTTTGCAAGACGTTTACTGCCACGCCCTGGCCGAGCTTGATTAGCCCAAGAAGCAAGTGCTCGGTGCCCACGTAGTTGTGGTTAAACCGGTCGGCCTCCTTGCGAGCAAGCGCCAAAACCTGTTGAGCTCGCGGTGTGAAATTATTCATTAGTTGATGGTGCGTCCGTCAAGCCATTGCCTGAGTCTTTTACCATCTTACTAATATCAGGTTTGGGGAAAACTTTCAAACGATCACGGACGATTTGGGCCCGCAGATAGTCGCGCTCCTCAGCATTTAACTTTTGTTGCGAGTTCTTTTGCAGATGCGCCGGCTGTGTTTCGATGAACAATTCGTCGATTTGCAGGCGCTGATGTTCCGGGAACGCGCCGAGATCCATTCCAAGCTTGATAACCGACAGCAGGTTGAGCGCTTCCTTGGACGGCATGGCATGCGCGTAAGTTAGAACGCCATAGGCACGACCGATCTGGTCGCAAAGCGTGCTCGGTTTTCTTTGCAGCAAAGTCTGGCGTGCGTCGTGTTCCTTATCAATAATCGTCTCGATGACTTTGGTCAGACGATTGATGATGTCTTCTTCTTTTTCACCGAGCGTAGTCTGATTGGAAATCTGAAAAAGATTTCCCATGGCCTCGGTGCCTTCGCCGTATAGGCCGCGCACCGCGAGCCCGATTTTGCTGACCGCTTGGATGACTTGGTTTATCAGCTCGCTCAGAACGAGCCCCGGCAGATGCAGCATCGCAGAAGCACGCATGCCGGTCCCGACGTTCGTCGGACAAGCGGTCAAATATCCAAGTCGCGGATCGAAGGCGAAGTCGAGTTTGCTTTCAAGCGCGGTGTCGATCTTATCGACCAGCTTAAATGCTTGTTTCAACTGAAGACCGGACCGAATGGATTGCATCCGAAGATGATCTTCTTCGTTGATCATAACGCTGAGCGTTTGCCGTCGATTGACCACCACCGCGCTGCCCGCGCCCTTCGCAGCATGCTCGCGACTAATCAAGTGGCGCTCGACCAGCACCTGTTTGTCCAACGCCGCCAGATCCTGCAAGCCCTCGGAAAACGCGTCCTGCATCTCCGGAAGCTCTTCCACGCGCGACCGGATCTGTTCGAGGATTGACGTGCGTTCCGCTTTCTTCGCCCATCCCGGAAAAGCACGGTTGCGCAAATTGCGCGCGAGGCGGATGCGGCTGCTGATTACAACCTGGTGGTGCGGGCCTTCACCGCGCAGCCATTCCCCCGCAGTGGAAAGCATGCTTGAAAATTTCATATTGAATTCGAAAGATCGGTTTCGAGCTGTTTAATTTGATCGCGCAGCGAGGCAGCACTCTCGTAGTTCTCGTCTGCCACCGCTTTCTGTAGATTTTCAGTGAGGGCGCGCATTCGCTGGTTCAGTGCCATGGTGCGCTGTGCGCGTTCTGGCAATTTTCCGACGTGTTCGGTTCCCTTATGCATTGCTTTTAACAGCGAACCCAAACCCTCGGCGAAGGTCCCGTAGCATTCGCTGCAACCAAGGCGACCTGTTTTTTTGAAGTCCGCCTGACTAAAACCGCACACGGAGCATTTCTTAGCCGGCGCTCCTTTTTCAATCTCTTCGGCTGCTCCGATGCCCAACAGCAAATCAGCCAGCGCGAAACTGGTCGGATCCTGGACACCTTTTTCCTTCGAGCAAGCTTCGCACAGGTTTACCTTGTGCATCTTGCCCTCGAGGATCTGTGTCAGGAAAACTGTCGCATCATTACATTTGCAAACGTCGCACAACATCTCTGTTAGTTAGACCGTGATCTGCTGCAAACATTCAACCCGATACACATTGCCCTGACATCGTCTCGCTCGGCAATCCTTGCTACTTAATCGAAAACCGGCGTGCCAGTGTTGTGTGTCATTTCCCGGAACCGCGCGATGATGCGCGTTGTGATCGGTCCGGGTTTTCCGTTTCCGATCATGCGGCCATCGGCTTTAATCACGGGAACGATCTCGGCCGCAGTTCCCGTGAGGAAGCATTCGTCGGCCACGAAAATGTCGTGTCGCGTGAAATCTGCCTCGATCACTTTGATGTCGAACTCGCCAGCAATATCAAACACCACCGATCGCGTGATTCCTTGTAACGCTCCGGCCGTGATCGGGGGCGTGAAGATCTGGCTGTGCTTGATGATGAAGACGTTGTCGGCAGTGCATTCGGCGACGTTTCCTGCGTCGTTCAACATCAATGCTTCATCAGCGCTGGCAAGGTTGGCTTCGATCCGGGCCATTACGTTGTTCAAGTAGTTCAATGATTTAACCGCCGGATTGAGAGATGCTGGATTGCTGCGGCGCGTCGCGACAGTAACAATGCTCAGCCCTTTCCGATAAAAATCCTCGTGATAAAGAGCGATCGTCGCCACGATTATTATCACGCTTGGATTTTTGCACTGCTCCGGATTCAAACCCAGGTTGCCAACTCCGCGTGTCACGACCAGACGAATGTAACCGTCACGTAAATGATTTTGCCGGATCGTTTCAAGCAACGCCTCCGTCATTTCCTGCCGGGTCATGGGAATTTCGAGACAAATCGAACGCGCTGAATTCCACAGGCGCTCCAAGTGTTGTTCCAGGCGAAAAACACGTCCGTTGTAAAAACGTATGCCCTCGAAAATTCCATCGCCGTAGAGCAAACCATGGTCGAACACTGAAACTTTTGCGTTTGTTTCCGAATAGAATTTCCCGTCGATGTAAATCTTCGCTTCCTTGACGCCCGTTGTCGGACGCGGGCGACTCTCTATTGCAGGTTCAATTGTTTCCTCGGTCGCACGCACGCGAGTCTTTGGTTCATCCAACACCGTCGCATCAGTGGTTTTCATGTTAGCAACAAAACCTCAAATGTTTACGCGCGCAATTCAAACCTCAAAATCGGCGGCGCTAGCGAAGTTATTGCAGTACTCCATCCACGATGTGCAACTGCCGATCGCCGCGCGTCGCCAGGCGGATGTCGTGCGTAATGACCAGAAGAGTTTTGCTGCGATCGCGCGCCAAATTTAGCAGCAGATCCATGATCGTGTCCCCCGTTTTCGAATCGAGATTTCCCGTCGGCTCATCGGCAAAAATAATGTCGGGATCATTCGTTAATGCTCGCGCAATGGCGACGCGCTGCTGTTCTCCACCCGACAATTCTGCAGGCAAATGATGCATGCGATCCGCCAGCCCAACTGCGGCCAAACTCTCCTCGGCCTCTCCGCTGATTACACGACGCCCGATCATTCCCGGCAGCAGAACATTTTCGAGTGCGGTCAGTTCGTGCAGCAAAAAATAACCCTGAAACACAAAGCCCATTTTTTCATTCCGCAGACGCGCTTCGGCGGAGGCGTTGCCGCTATAAAGCTCGCGTCCTTCGAATTTCACCGTTCCTGATTCCGGACGTTCCAGCCCAGCCAACGTGTAGAGGAGCGTCGTCTTGCCCGCACCGGACGCACCAGAAAGAAAAACCGTTTCGTTGTGGGCAATGTCCATTGATATCCCGCGCAAGACCTCAATTCGTCGGGCGCCCATTCGAAACGACTTGCAAATATCTCGGGCAATCAGTTGCGGCTGCTCCACGAGCAAGTATCTCCCGCTAATCTGTTCCGGTGCAAGAGCGCGATGGCAAAAAGCTGCCGTCGAAAAAATCAGGCGCCGCGCTGCGATGTCCTTCCATTTATGACATGTCTAGCGATTCAACCGTGGGTTGGTTGATCGCGGAGGCTATGTAAAGAGAGTGGCTGCACAGCTACTTCCGACAAAAAGCCGCCGTCGAACAACCATTCGCGGCGGCTTTTGGCGAAATCAGAGCGTGGGTTCGCTATGACACGCCCAGCGATTGAAGGGTTGGCTGATCGATCGTAGACGTGGTGTAAAGCCCGTGATCGCGCTGATAATCCGCGATCGCATCACGTGTAAGCGGTCCAATAGAACCATCCACTTCTCCGCGGTAGTAACCTTGTTGCTGAAGCGTTGCTTGCACGTTCGCAATTACTTGATCTGGTGGCATGCGATTTTGAGCGTAGATCGGCCCATCCCATGCATAATAGGCGTTGGGAGTGTAACCCCAGGCTGGAAACCAGTAGCCCGCGTTCCAGTAATAAGGTGATCCGAAAACAAACGTAATGTTGTTACCGTAATGACCGCGCCACCAGTTCCGATCGTGCCACTCTGATTTGTAGTTGCGAAACACGGTGTATTGGCGGCCTTGCCAGTTTTGACTTCCGGCGATCCGTCTGCCCTGTTGGAACCTCACCGGCGGCGCCTTTGCAGTATTCGGCTGTTTTGGAAGGTTGAAGTGCTGCGGCTTAATCGGCTTTCCCTGGGCGAACTTCCCGTTCGCCGCGTTGTGGACAGCAACAGCAGTCTTTGCCTGGTTCGGCTTGCCTGCTCCCTTCACTTGGGCAGCGTTCGCTGCTTTGGTTGCTTGCCTTTCGTTCGCCACTTTGGCTGCTTGTCTCTCAGCTTGGATTTGGTTCTGCCTGGCTTTCTGAGTTTGATAGGCAGCGTTGGAAGTGTGAGCCGTCTTCGCCTTTTGTCCGTGATAGACTGCCGTTGACGTTTGGCTCTTCTTACCTTGCTGGCCGTGATACGCTGCCGTTGAGGTTTGAACCGTTTTGGGCTTTTGTCCTCCCGACGTTGCCGTCGTCATTTTCTTGGCGCCTGCTCCTCCACTTCCTGCCGGATGCCCGGTGGCGTGAGTCGCATGCTGGGCCGTTTGCGCCTGCTTCTTTGGTTGCGATTTCTTTTCTTCTTGTTGCGCACCGACTGCGACGCTGACGAGCGCGAGACTACAAATTGAAACAACGAATATTTTCATAAGCTTCTTTTCTTTGGTTGTTAGACCTTTTGGGGTTTGCATTTATTCAACGTGGCAGCGTCCTTTTCTGGATGCATGTCTGCCTCAAAAACGAAAGGACACTCCATGTTGCCGACGGCCGCAAAATTATCTGCCGGGAAAGACAAGAGCCGCACAGCGCGTTTTTGCAGTGCGGCTCTGCCAAGTCTCTAAGTGTTTCTGTATTACG
>JBARAJ010000038.1:0-3024 GCA_049791915.1 Candidatus Udaeobacter sp. | reverse complement strand
TTTGCGCCGCGTCTCGCTCGTTGTCGGTGCGGTTATCATTGCGCTGTTCGCGAATTTCGTCCGTGCGGTTTTTCTGGTGACAGTCGCAGCAGCGAAAAATATTTCGGAGGTCAGCCGCTGGCACGACGTTGCCGGTTACACGATCATCGCTCTTGTTTTCCTCAGCACGATGGGACTCGCCTATTTGCTTGGGAAATCGGAAATCGGAAATCGGAGATCAGAAGTCAGAAGCCAGAGGTCAGAGGTCCGTGGTCGGTGGTCTGTTGTCAGTAGTCCATACGTCGCTGCGGCCTTCTGCTGGCTCTTGTTTGTCGAGATCGGAATTGCTGCGTGGTATCGTGCCCACGAGACCAGTCTTGTCAGCGGCGTGCTCTGGACCGTGCAATGGCCGGAACAGGCGCCCAACTTTCGCAAACTGAAGATCGACCCAGAAATTCGCAGTGTCCTTCGTTTCGACGAAGGCCAAAACGCTGCCTGGATAATGACGCCGCCTCCGACCTCCGAAAGTTCCCCGCCCGCGAAAACTTCCGGGACGCAAGTGAACAGGCTGCCGCCGAATGCGGTCGCCTGTTATCTGTACGTTTTTCGCTGGAACCCCGGCCGAAACAGCGCGCTTCTGGCGAACCTGCACCGGCCGGATGTTTGTTTGCCTGCAAACGGCTGGACCCAGGTGGCGGACGATGGGGTGCGCAATTACCCGGTGACCGGCGCGTTTGAGTTACCATTTCGCCATTTCGAATTTCAGCGCGCAATCGGAAATTCCGCGCCGCAGACAGCGCATGCATTTTATTGTTTATCGGAAGATCGCGCTGCGGAGAGTTCCGCGCCGGCCACCACGAGTCTGCCGGGCATGACCGGAAGCCCTTCCGAATGGACGCGGGCTGAGCGTCTTCGCACGGTGTTGGAGGGACGCCGCCATCTCGGACAGCAAGTCATCGAAGCGATATTCATAAGCAACGAGCCGTTGCCCGCAGCGGCCGCCGAATCGCGTCTGCGCGATTTGGTGCGCGAGGTTGTCGTTTTGCATAAGCCAGAAAAATTGTTGTAGCCACGGCGCTGTGTCGCCGTGCCGCCCTGCGCCTCGACGCAGCGAGGCGGCTACACCCCCGAAAAAATCTGAAAAAAGTCTTGCCATGCCAATGGGAATTGTTACAAACGGCATGATTCTTCGAGTTCGGAGGAACTATGCAAAAATTTAAGAGACCTGAGCGCCAAAGTTTGCAGTTTGGTTTGTGCCTCGTTCTGGCGGGAGCGTTGCTGCTGCCGGCCGCTGTCGCGCCGCGAGCAAATGCTGGCTCAACAGATTATTGGGATTTTGAGCTCTCCCAACCGCAGGGAGTGCTGATTAATCAACCGCTGGCCTTTAATTACAATCCCACCCTGGCTTCAAATTTTGCTTCTGGCGCCCAACCCGGCGGGTTTCAGCCTCTCCAGGTGGATGCTCTCTTTTCCTGGACCGGCGCCACCAACTCGACATGGGCTACTTCCACTAACTGGAGCCCTGCGGGTCCGCCCGGCGCCGCCGATACCGCCGAATTCAACACCGCATTCAGTAATCAGCCCGATGTCGCCACAAGTACGAGCGTCGGAGAGCTGTTGATGACGACCGGTGTGGCTCAAAACGTCACACTCTCCACCGGCAACAACCGCGTGCTCACAATTAATGGCGTTGCTGGTACCGGCATTCAGATCGATAACACCGTCGGTGCTAACACGCTCACGATTAGTGTCGCTCTAACGCTCGGCGCTGCTCAGGCCTGGACAAACAACTCCGGTAACCTTCTCACCATTAGTGGCGGCGTAGCTCTCAGTGGTGATAACCTTACGGTAAACGGCACCGGCAACACGCTTATCTCAGGTATCGCCGGTGCTGGTTCCGGTTCAACCCTTACGAAAGCCGACAGCGGCACGCTGACCCTGACCGGGACGGCAGCCATCGGCGGCGGCATAACCGTGAACGGCGGGACGCTGCTTATGAATACAACTAGCACTCTCAATCAACCTCTAATCGTCAACAACGCTGGCACCACCCTCGGCGGAACCGGCTCAATTGGTGGCGTGGTCACAATCAATGCAGGAGCAAACATTGCGCCTGGGAACGGCGGTAATACCACCGGAACTCTTACCATGGTCGGCCCGCTCACACTGGCGGCCAATTCCAATTTTCGAGTTGATATCAACGGCGTCGCCGCATTTGACCAACTCGTCGTGACCACATCAACAGTTACGATTACCAATAGCAATCTTGTGGTCACAGTCGGCACGACATTGTCGGTCGGGCAGACATTTCTCATTTTGAACAAAACCAATGGGGGCGCCATAGCCGGCACATTTGCGGGGATCCCCCAAGGGGGTACCGTGACGGGCAGCGACGGTACCGTTTTCCAGGTCAGTTACACCGGAGGCACTGGCGGCAACGACATCGTGCTCACGGTGGTCCAGGCGGCGGTCCCCGAACCGAGCACATGGATGGGCGGTACGCTTGCGATCGCTGGACTCGCTTTCATGCAGCGCCGCAGACTGCGGAAGCTGATAGCGCGGCACTGTCCGGTTGGCTCTTGAGCCGAAGATAACAAAGGAAACTAAGGTTTCCTCCGGCTTCCCCCAGAAGTCTCGTCGCACTTTCGTTCGTTCGTTTTCCTTCCTTGCCGAAAATCGGACAAGTTTGATGCAAATCTGTAGGGCGTCTGTGTCAGACGCCAATCGGATGGCGTTTCACAGAAACGCCCTACAATTTCAGCACAATTTTCCACCACCCCAAAAAAACTAAAAATGTCTTCGCCATGCCGTCCGGAATTGTTACAAACGGCGTAATTCTTCGGGCTTGGGAGAAAACATGCGGAAACTTAAAAGACCTCAGCCGCACAGTTTGCCATTTGGTTTGTTCCTTGCCGTGGTGGGAACCTTTGTTCGTTCGATTTCCTTCGTCGTCGAAAAGCAGGCATCGTAGCCCAGCCATCCTGGCTGTGGGGCTGGCAGGCATCTTGCCTGCCACGGGACGCACTCGCTGCGGCGAGCCTGCCG
>JBARAJ010000037.1:0-32609 GCA_049791915.1 Candidatus Udaeobacter sp. | reverse complement strand
AAACCAGTCCCCCACCCGCTCCAAACGACTCGGTTCCTGCCGAATTCTTCTTAGGACATTCCGGGCAAAAAGGGGCGAAACCGTGGTCTCAGGAAGCCGGCCGAGAACATCCCATAGCTCTTTGTCTTCTTGAGATTCCATGTTGTCCACCCGATTCAACAGTCTGCATGCCTCGAAGTTGCGCTCGAACGCGGTCTAAAATTATGTTCAAATTCCCGGCGCTTCAAGGAAACCTTCCAGCTGCCGAATCCGAGTGGGATGCCGCATTTTGCGCAAGGCCTTTGCCTCGATCTGGCGGATTCGCTCGCGAGTAACCTGGAACTGCCGCCCTACTTCTTCCAACGTTCGGCTGTAACCGTCGACAAGGCCGAATCGTTGCTCGAGGACTTGTCGTTCTCGGTCAGTGAGCGTTTCCAGGACATCCTTGATCTTTTCCTTGAGCAAAACGATCGCAGTCATGTCGCTTGGGTTTTCGGCGCCTCTGTCCTCAATGAAATCGCCAAAGTTGGTTTCCTCGCTCTCGCCTACCGGTGATTGCAGCGAGATCGGTTGCTGGGCCATCTTTAGTACGGCCCGAACCCGGTCCACTGGCAGCAAGACTTCCTCAGCTACTTCCTCGGGCGTGGGCTCCCGCCCGTATTCCTGCACCAGCTGCTTTTGCACGCGCAAGAGTTTGTTGATCGTCTCGATCATGTGCACGGGAATTCGGATCGTGCGCGCCTGGTCGGCGATGGAGCGGGTAATCGCCTGGCGAATCCACCAGGTCGCATAGGTCGAAAACTTGTATCCGCGTCGATACTCAAATTTCTCGACGGCTTTCATCAGTCCCATGTTTCCTTCCTGGATCAGGTCGAGAAACGACAAACCGCGATTGGTGTATTTCTTCGCGATGGAAATAACGAGACGAAGATTGGCCTCGACCATTTCTGTTTTGGCTTTGAATGCCTGACGCAGCCAGGTTTTCAGCGTCCGATATTCCTCGGAATAATCGGAAAGCGAAAACCACAGGCTTATTTCCAAATCGCGGACCTTGTTCTGAAGCTGTAACCGCCGTTTTTTGCCGCGAGGATTTTTGGCGAGCTCGGTCTGGAGATATAGCGACGTGTGGTGCGCCTCGTCGGCGAGATGCACGAATTCTTCGGTTACCCGCTGCTTTAGGTAAAAACGAGGGTAAATCTTTTGCAGGGCCGCCATCGTTCTTTGCAGTGCCCTGCGCTTTTGCGACGCCCTTTTTGAAAGATCCCGCACAAGCTCGGAAAAGTGCCGGTTGATGGATGCGCTCAATTGGTCCACCTGCTTACACAAGCGTGGCAGGTTCTTCATGTATCTCTCACGGCTCTCGATTTTCTTATCGAGGATCACGCGATCGAATCGTTCCCGGCCTTCGACTAGTTTTTGGGCGAGTTCCAGATGGCCGCGGGCAACAAACCCGAAGCGACTGAGATGTTTTTGCACCATCGCTTCCGCCTCCTCAATTCGCTTCGAGATCTGAACTTCCTGGTCCCGGGTTAGCAGCGGAACCTGTCCCATCTGCTTCAAATACATGCGCACCGGATCATCCAGAATATCAACCTTCGGTGTCGCTCTGCCCTCTTCTTCCTCTTCCTCCTCGTCGACGTCTTTTTTGCCGTCCCTGTACCGGTCAACTTCGGAGGCCTCAATGATGTCGATCTCCAGACGGCGAAGACGCGTGAGAATCAGATCGAGTTCATCGGCATCGGTGACTCCTTCCGGTAACGCTTCGTTCAGATCGTCGAACGTGAGATGACCCTGTTCTTTCGCCAGTTTGATCAGATCTCGAATGCGTGCTTGAACTTCAACTGAAGAATACAAACCCGTTACTCCAAGCGCCGGCACCGAAAGAGGTCCATTGTGGTTGCCGCCTTGTGACGAAGACTTGCGACGCGTCCGCTTCCGAGAATTGAGCCGCGGCGGCTTTCTGTGATTTCGTTGCGAATTCAAACGTCTTTTCGGTACACTGCGGCCACGGCTGCTTTTAAGCCGACGAGCCGACGACTGTCGGCTGCTCCCCCTTCGTTTCGAATGCCTGGCCAAGTTTGTTTGGTTAAGAATTTGGTCTAGGACCTTCGGCCTGCCACGCGGCAGTTGAAGACACCTAGGCGTCTCCTCCGCCGACGGGCCGAGGAAATTCGTGGAGCTGTTCCTGCAGGTCAAGAATTTGTTTTTGCAAATTTAACTCCTCGCCAGCGCTCAACCCGGGAAGTTTGAGCTGGCTTTTCGCCGTCTCCAGCCGGCGGCGCACGACACTCTGGCAGGTCCCCCGCCACCACTTCTCGACCACCGCTTCTGTGGCAGCGGGCATCTTTCGCATCAGCCATGAGGAAATGAGCCGTTCCTCCCCTGGCGAAAGGGTAGCCATGAACGCGTTGAGCGATGCGGTGTCATTCGGTTCAAGTTCGCTTTCGAGAATGCGGATTAGAATATCCGTGTCCGGTACTTGCTCGAGAATCTCGCGCCATTTTTGCGCGTGAAGGAAGTTGCGGGCGCCTGCATCGCGTAACGCCAGCAGGCAGAGCATCACAATATCATGCGGCGGACTCGCCGCGGCACGAGTTTCAATTGTGCTTGAGTTCACGGGACCACCTGGCACGCGAGCGTGCTTTGCGAGAAGTGATTCGAAATCCGCCGGCGCAACACCGAGGCGCGCCGATGCTTTGTTTACCACCTCGCCCCGGAGGACGGGATCGTGCACTCGCGACACCGTCGCCGCCAAATTGCGTGCGGCTTGAATCTTTGCGCCCATCGAAGTCAAGTCGATACTCGCGATCTCTCGCTCGATCCAGTAATCGAAAAAATCTCGCGCGTTCGCTACGCGTTCGTCGAATTGCTCCTTTCCGTCGCGGCGAACAAGCGAATCGGGGTCTTCTCCGGGCGGCAACTCCACGACGCGGACGATAAAATTGTTTTCCAGCAACGCATCGAGCGAGCGCTCGGCCGCTTTGGCGCCGGCTGCGTCCGAATCGAAGCATAGAACCACTTCATCCGCAAAACGCTTCATGATACGCGCCTGATTTTCTGTGAACGCCGTCCCCTGTGGCGCGACGACATTCGTGATCCCTGCCTCGAACAAGCTGATCAAATCGAGCTGGCCTTCGCAAACAATCGCGCAGTTGGCTTCGATCAGGGCCCTCTTGGATTTGTGCAACCCAAAAAGGACGTTGCCCTTTCTGAAAAGCGGTGTCTCCGGTGAGTTCAGGTATTTCGCCACGCCTTCGTCGTCTTTCAGCGACCGGCCGCTGAACGCGATCACTTCGCCAATGTCGTTACAGATGGGAAACATGATCCGGCCGCGAAAACGATCATACGAAGTCCGAGGATTGAGGTTTGATGTCTGTTCGTCGTCCTTCGTTTTGATAAGGCCGCTCGCAACGAGTTCGCGCGTGTCATAGCCTTGCCCGCGTGCCCAACTGCCGAACGCGTCCCATTCGTCCGGTGCGTAGCCAAGCTGCCAGCGCTTCGCGATTTCGCCCGTGATTCCGCGTTGCTTCAAATATTTCCGCGCAGGTTCCCCGATTTCCCGCTTGGTCAGATTCTCGTGGAACCATTCCGCAGCTTCGGCATGTAACTTTAGTAATTTGCGGCGCGTCTCGTACTGTCGATCTTCTTCTGCCGCGCCACGTTCTTCGACTATGGTGATCCCGGCGCGCGCCGCGAGCTTGCGCACGGCTACTGGAAAATCGACGTGCTCGTATTCCATTACGAATCTGAAAACGCTGCCGCCAGCGCCGCAGCCAAAACAATGAAATGTCTGCCGACTCGAGCTCACCATGAACGATGGCGTTTTCTCCTGATGAAACGGGCAGAGAGCCCTGAAATTCGCTCCCGCACGTTTCAGCGGGAAATACGAACCGATTACTTCGACGATATCGTTCCCAGCGGCGATTTGTTCGATTGTTTCTGATGGAATTGCCACAGGGAAACTGGCAAGCTTATCCGCGTCTAATCAACTGAAAAGATGAAGATGTTAGCGATCAGCATTTGCATCGCTTGTAGCCTCGGCGTTGCTGCGGCGGCTCCTGCGCGCGAAACAATTCATAAAGGCGACGTCGTTGTTGTGCCGGTGCACGGCGAAGTCGCGCCGTCGCTGCTAACCTTCTTGCGGCGCGCGGTGAAAACAGCTGAGAGCAACGACGCTTCCGCTATCGTTTTCGACATGAACACGTATGGCGGCCGCCTCGACACAGCGACCGAGATTGTCACCGTGCTCAACCAAATCAAAATCCCCACGTACACGTTCATTAACACGAACGCAGGATCGGCCGGCGCGCTCATTGTCATCGCCACGCAACACATTTACATGACGCCGGTGAGTGCAATTGGCGCGGCTGCACCGATCCTTTCGACGGGTGAAGATCTGCCCGACACGGCAAAGGAAAAAACGATTTCGTATTGGTCTGCACTCATCCGAGGCTCAGCCACTAAGAACGGCCATAATCCCGACCTCGCTGAGGCATTCATGAATAAAGAGAAAGAAGTAAAAATCGGCGATCGCGTCGTGCATCCAAAAGGCGCAGTCCTTACTCTCAATGCGCAGGAAGCGACCGAAAAGATCAACGGGAAACCGATACTCGCGGAAGGCATTGTCGATTCGATTTCCGATCTGACTAAGAAAGCCGGACTCAAGGGCAACATCGTCAACATCGAGCCAACTGGCTTCGAGCAGCTTGCATTTTGGATCACTGCGCTCGCGCCGTTGCTTTTGCTAGGCGGAATTCTCGGAGCGTATTTGGAATTTAAAGTTCCCGGCGTGATGTGGCCGGGCGTTATCTCTGCGATTTGTTTCGCACTCTTTTTCTTGGGTCATTATCTGGCCGGGCTCGCCGGCTGGGAGGTCGTCGCGCTCTTCGTTCTGGGAATGGTTCTGGTACTGATCGAAATACTTTTCTTTGCGCATAGCACGATCGTTTTCGGGGTTCTCGGCGTGTTTCTCATCATCGCATCGCTGTTGTGGACAATGATTGACCGTTACCCGCAGCAACCTTTTCTACCGACCGGCAAGATGCTTGCCATCCCATTGCTCAACATGTTCATCGCGCTCGTGGGAGCGTTGATCGTGATTGCGCTCCTTGCGCGTTATCTTCCGCGTACCAGTTTTTACCGGCGCTTTGCGTTGATCGATTCAAATCCTCCCGGACCATCTCTGGCCGGCGCGCCGCGACACTTTGCAACCGCACTGGCGCTCGCGCCCGGAGTGCAAGGCACAGCCGTCACCGTGTTGCGACCCAGCGGCAAAGCACGTTTCGCCGATCACGTTGTCGATGTCGTTACCGAAGGCGAATTCATTGCCCGGGAAACTCGAGTGACTGTCATCCAAACTGACGGGATGCGCGTTGTGGTGAAAAGCGCAGCTGCGGTCTAGTAAATCTTGATTATCCACCGGCAACGACGCGGATGAATTCGATCCGATCGCCTTCAGCAAGTGGGCACTCTGGCCATTCGTGTCGATGCAAGGCTAGGCCGTTGTGCTCAACCAAAATCGATTGCGGCGGCAATTCATAGCGCTCGATAAGCTCGGCGATCGTTTTCGCTTCGCGAGTGTCCACAGATTCGCCGTTGACGGCAATCTTCATACGCTGCAGAGAGCCTGATCCCAATCTTTCCAAACCGGTTCGAGGCCTCGGTGGCGAAGGACAGCGGCGATTTCGGCGGGTGAACGTTCGTCGCTGATCTCGAATTGGCCGGTGGCAAGTTGGTCTTCGCCGTCCTGATATTCCGGCGCGACGATGCGGCCACGTACGGTGCGATGCAGATGTTCGCGGCCTTGCCGCGTGTAACCGCCGGGTTCGGTATGACTGCCGGCGCTCATCATCGTCACTCCGATCGAGGCAAGCGCATCGCGCAGCGGCGCGCGCTCACGTGTGCTGAGCACGATGCCGACCTGCGGGAACGTGATGCGCAACGCGCAAAGCAATTGCACAAGCTCGCGGTCGCTCATCGTAAAGACCGGGCGAAATCCGCCTGCCGCCGGACGCAAACGGGGCACGCTCACGGTGATTTGAGCTCGCCAACAGCGTTTGAACAAATGTTCCAGGTGTGCAGCCAGAGCGACGGCTTCATCCTGCCACCGCGTTAGGCCGATGAGCGCGCCGATGCCGAGTCGGCGAAAACCCGCCTGATAGCCACGCTCGACGCAATCGAGTCGATAATTAAAATCACGTTTTGGCCCAGCCGTATGCATCTCGGCAAACACACCGCGATTGTAAGTCTCCTGATAAACGACGAGGCCTTCGGCGCCAGCCTCAACAATTGGCGCGTAATCTTCGGTGTCCATCGGGCCGACCTCAATGGAGATCGACGAAAAATCGAGCGAGAGAACGCGCACGCACTCGGCAAGATAACCGCCACTCACAAACTTTGGATGCTCGCCCGCGACTAGAAGGATTTGGCGAAATCCATGCCGCGCCAGATGCTGCGCCTCGGCCACAACCTCATCGACGGTAAGTGTGACGCGCAGGATCGGATTATCCCTCGAGAAACCGCAATACTGACAATTATTGATGCATTCATTAGAAAGATAGAGCGGTGCAAAGAGGCGCATGGTCCGGCCAAAGTTTTGCAATGTGAGCGCGCGCGAAGTTTGCGCCATTGTTTCGAGTTCTTGATCGGATTTCGGTGCAATCAGATGCTCAAAGCGCTCGATCAGCTCTGATTTTCTCAGGGCAACGCTGTCCAATGTCTCGATAAACGACATCAGGATAATTTCGTGTGCATGGTTAGCTTCGCAAATCTCACCCGTACAAAAAAAGCGGCGTCGGTCTTCCAGCCGCCATGGCAAATGCTCTTGTGAACGGCTAGAACGCGAAATTGACGCCGGTGCGGACCATACCAAAATTATTGTTTGGGCCGTCCACGAAATTCCAGCTGAAATCACTAACCCAGCCGATGTGCGGCGTTAACCGGATTTCCATGCCGCCGCCGACCTGACCGATTGCCCGCGTCTCGGCGCCTGTATGACCTGTTGTCGCGACTACATCGAAACCTTCGCCCGGCTCGACAAAGCGCTCATTGACCTGCTTCTGGCCTCCGCCAAAAATCCCGCCACCTCCGCCAAAAATGTACGGCGCAAAGCGTGTGCAGGCAATCGGATAACGCAGGGTGAGAGTACCAAGCACCCCGCCAATCATGTTGCTCTCGTGCTGAATGCTGCGCGCGAAGACTCCGTCGCTGAAATCTACAAAGATATCTTCGCGTGCCTGCCGAGCATCCACTGCCCAGCCCTCAATTCCCACCCCAACGTAGCGCATGAAAAAATATTTGAGATCGATGCCGCCCCCCCAGGCGTGATCTGCCTCGATGTAGCGATCATTTATCCAATTAGTTCCCGTGAAAACATACGCGCCCCAAAGCGACACATTGAATTCCCTGTCCGCATACCACTCGGGACAAGGCGGTGGAGCGACCTGCTTCATTTCCTTGCCAGAATAGTCGCTTCCAGCAAGAGCGGCTGAAGCGGCCAAAGCTGACCCTAGCAGGCACAACAGCAGCTTTTTCATCTATTTCTCCTGTTGGTTAAGTCCCTCCAAACATCGCATGCCGAGTCGGTAAAGGACTTCCGCGCCACGCATTTGGATGCCGTGATTCTGAGCCGGCTGGCCCGGCATTGCAAGCTTTTTCGGGCATGCCGAACGGCCTCAGGGCTTCAGTTCTAGCCCGGTATTGGCGTCCGTAATGACAAACTTCTCGTGATGAAATGTGGGGTCGCCACGAAACATCAGGCGACCGGCGTAACGCCGCTCGAGTTCCACAAGCAGTTCCTCGTCTTCTTCTTTTAATCGCTTCAAAACATCAGGGTTCAGGATCACTCGAATGTCGTGGATGGAATCCTGGTACCTGCGCATAACGGTGTTGAGCGTCCTGTGTAATTCCACGCTCGTGCTCATCGTCGTCTTCACCACGCCGCGTCCGCCGCAATACGGACAATTTTCATAAATCGTGTCGCTCAAGCTCTCCTGCGCCCTCTGCCGCGTCATCTCCATCAGGCCGAGCTGTGAAATGGGAAGCACATGCGTTCTGGCTTTGTCGCGCTTGAGCCGTTCCTTCATCAAATTGTAAACCGACTGCTGATCTCTGCGGCTCTTCATGTCGATGAAGTCAGCAATGATCAATCCGCCGATGTTGCGCAATCGAAGCTGGCGCGCGATTTCGTCCGCCGCTTCGAGATTGGTTTGCAAGATTGTTTTCTCGACGTCGCGCCCACCTTTGTTGCGTCCGGTGTTCACATCGATGGCGACCAACGCTTCAGTCTCGTCGATCACAATATAGCCGCCGCACTTGAGCCAGACTTGCCTATGAAATGCGTCATCAACCTGTTTCTGCACACCGTAGGTCTCAAAAATCGGCGTCGCACCATCGTAGTGGCGAACACGGTTTCTCGCGCGGCGGGAGATTTGACTGACCATGTCGATCATCCGATCCGTTGCCCCGTGATCGTCGCAAAGGATTTCATTGATTTCTTCGGTAAGAAAATCGCGCACCGTGCGCTCCACCAGATCGGGTTCTTCAAACAGCCGGCATGGGGCGGGATTCTCCCGAATGGCTTGATCGACCTTGGCCCACTGGTCCAGCAGAACTCGCAAATCGCGGACAAAATACCTGGCACGCTGACCTTCGCCCACTGTGCGGATGATGACGCCAACCCCTTCGGGAATATCCAACTGGCGTAAGACCTTGCGCAATCGCTCGCGTTCTTTCGGCTCTTCAATTTTTCGCGAGATACCACTGCGATCGCTGAATGGCATCAGGACCAAATACCGCCCGGCGAAACTGAGATTCGTGGTGACGCGTGGCCCCTTCGTGCCGATTGGGCCTTTGGTGACCTGCACGATCACATCCGAGCCGACCGGGTAAATGCTCGGTATGTCTTTTACCGTGATCCGTTTTCGAGGACGCTTATTCGAGCGTCTGTCAATTTCTTCGATTCCACTGTCGAGCGCGGCGGGAATGGCGTCCCAGAAATGAAGGAACGCATTTTTTTCGAAGCCGATGTCAACAAACATCGCCTTCAATCCCATCTCAATGTTTTTGACTTTACCCTTGTAAACGCTGCCTACGATGTTCCGCGAGCTCTTGCGCTCGACGCTGTATTCCTCAAGTCGGCCACCCTCTAGTAAAGCCACACGGGTCTCGAGTTTCTCCACACTCAGAACGAGCTTGTTGCCGGTCTTGCGTGAAGGAAGACCCAAAATCTTTCTCACCTTGTCTATCATAAAAATGCAGGGGTTGGCCGGTCATCAGCCGAGCTGCCGATACGAGCTGCAGGAGCGATTCTGACCGAAGGTTCATCTTGTGGTATTGCGCTGCTGCCGGCTGGGCGGCGGTGGTGGAGGTGGTGCCGGCTGGCGTTTTATTCCGAAAATCCGCTGAAAAAAGTTGCGTTGAGGCTGAGGCGCCGCAACTGGGACCGCGCGGGCCGAGGCAGCCGCAGCACGCCGCGCTACTTTCCCCCGGGAATCTGCTTCCGGTTCAACGTCGGGGTCCCCGCCCGCGCCCGCCATTTGCACATCCGCGCCCTGTGAGCTGTCGGCATTCTCCTCGTCACCGTTCCCTTCGTCTATTCCGGAATCGCGAAAGCTCACTTCCTTGATCATTTGGAACGGATTGGCCTTATGCGCGGGAGGAAGCCACGCGACCTGGGCATCAAACTTTCCCTCGTCCATCGCCAATGAGCGTTCCATGATTCGCGCGGCGATCGGACACGCAACGGTGCCGCCGTGTTCGCCGCCCTGCGCCATGACTGCGATCGTATATTTGGGATTGTCAAAAGGGGCCCAGCAAATAAACCACGAAATTGTATCCTCTCTGCCCTTGTATTTCGCCTGAGCGGTGCCGGTTTTGCCTGCCACCTGCACCCCTTTCAAGCGTGCCCGGCCGCCTGTTCCACCATCCGCATTCACCACGTTCCAAAATCCGTGTCGTTCCAATTCGATATCGGCCGGTGAAACCTCGGTGCGAAAATCGGCATGCACTTTGGGCTGGTCAGGAACGGCGATCTTTCCGTCTTCGTCCAACACCGGCGTGCCATCCTGATTGAGCACCTTTTTCACCAGGCGCGGATAATACGAAATGCCTCGATTGGCGAGGGCTGCGTAGGCCATGGCCATTTGCAGAGGCGTGGCCAGGTCGTAGCCCTGGCCGATTGAAACGTTAGCGGTGTACGCTTGAGACCATCTTTCTTGAGGATAATAAATCCGCATCCAGTCCGGCCCCGGCAGCACGCCAGGCTGTTCGCCGGCTAAATTCAGCCCGGATGGTTTTCCCAAACCAAGCAAATCGCCCACGCGGTCGATCGAGTCTATGCCTGCAGCGTTACCGTACTGATAAAAGAAGGCGTTACACGATACTTTGATCGCATCTGGCAGTGCGAGCGTGCCGTGCGTGTAATGCTTTTCGGCCGCCCAGCATTGGAAATAATGATCGCCATACTGAACACCGCCGCTACATGTAAACTTCTGCTTCGCCAAGCCACGACGCAGTCCAGCGAGCGAGGTGATTAACTTAAACGTTGATCCGGGCGGGAATCCGCTCACCGCGCGATTGACGAGCGGGTTGGCTTCATCCTTCTGCAGTGCCGCCCAATCTTTTGCCTTAATGCTGGGGACAAAAATATTTGGATCGAACGATGGCACCGAAGCCATTGCCAGGATTTCGCCGTTGTTTGGATCGACGACGACGGCAGCGCCGCGCCCGACGGATCGCAATGCTTCCTCTGTGATGGCCTGGATACGGGCGTCGATCGTCAAGAAAACATTCGCGCCCTGTTGCGGCGGATCTTCGTGCAAAATCCCGTCGATGGTGCCCTTCGCATTGCGCCGCAAATACCGGATGCCAGGTTTCCCGCGCAAATATTCGTCCGCCGCTTTCTCAACGTTCGATTTTCCTTCGACGTCCGCCTGGTAGAACGTGAACTTCGTGGCTTCTTCCTTATCGATGTCGTTCGGCGCACCGACGTAACCGAGAATATGAGATCCGAGCGCGCCGTACACGTACGAACGCACGGGCTTAATGGCGAGGTCAACACCCGGGAGTCCGACATCATGCTCGGCGAACTTCGCCATGGTAGGGAAATCGATGTCCTTGATGTAAGAAAATGGGACCTCGGTATCATTGCGAAAATGTCGCTGCAACTTGCCGGCGTTGTAATCGCGTGCCAGATCGAGCTCGTTAAGGCGCGGAACGATCCCGTCATTCACGATCTTGATGATATCCGGCTCCTTCATGTTTTTCGGCATTCCGCTGATGACCGCCCGATATTCACTCGTCGGCGGTGAACCGAACCGTTCGCGGTAACCTTTGACCATTTCTGGCAGATAGAAATCTACCTCATAACTGGCGCGGTTTTGGACCAAGGTTATGCCGTTACGGTCTTTGATCTCGCCGCGCACTGATGGAATGCGCACAGTCACTTGGGAGCTTCCGCGAATCTGTGACGTCCATTCCTGACCGTGCGCCACTTGTATCCACCAAAGTCGAACACCGAGTGAGCCAATGCCCAACAGCATGAAAAGGCCGAGAAATTGAATCCGTAGACGGGAATTCAGGCGTCGCTTGCTCATTCGAGCTGTCCCCTTTCAGGACCGTATGAATAAGCGGTCATCTGCCCGAGCCATTGTAACCCCCAGAAGAAGATGGGCGCGATCGCCATCGCGATAAGGCCCGGTCCGCCGATCTGCCACCATATTTCACGCGTAAAAACAAGCGAGCCGCGGCGAAACGTAATCATGAGGTATTGCGCCAGAACTATTAGCGAGGTGAAAACGCCGCTCAGGACACAATGCACTTCCCATCGGCCGCGCGCAAAGAGCGGTCGCAGGCCGTGCATTATTCCCGCCAGCACACCGTAGAGCAGTATCGATGATCCGGCTGAGATTTCAACCTTCCCGCCGATCACTTGAACAGTTAGCGCATCCAGTAGAACACCGGCGAAGAACGCCAAGGCCAGCATCAGAGGAAAAGGCAGCGCCATAGCCCCGTAGAAAACGATCACTGGCACGATGTAGACATGTGAGTTGTACAGCCACGGCAACGCCGGGATGAAAAGTTCGGCGATCTGCGCCACCAGCACGAGTCCCAAGAGGAGCAGGAAAAAAATCATCGTCGACCCGTTACTACAAAAACGTCCTCCAGATGAGAAAGTTCGACGGCAGGTGTTAGCTGCGCCTGACCGTCCAGTTCGCGCACGCGGAAACTCTTCACAGCTCCAATGAACAACCCCGATGGAAAGACACCGCCAACCCCTGAAGTATAGACTTTCTGGCCGGGCTTCAAATCAGCCTGCTTTGATAGAAAATTGAGGTCCAAAAGCGGCGTGAGTCCACCCGTGACGCGCTCGCCTGAAACGATTCCCTGTTCGCGGCTCCCTTCCACTGACGCTGCGACCCGGCAGTTTTCATCAGAAATCAGCAAAACAACCGAAATCGTGTCGCTTACGGTTGTCGTTTTTCCGACCATGCCAACGTCGGTTACCACCGGCATGTCCGTTTCGATCGCGTCTTTCTTGCCACGGTTTATGGTGAGCGTTCGCCACCAACTGGACGAATCGCGGGCGATCACTTCAGCTGCGACTAATTTAAACACCGAGCGCTCGCGGTAATTGAGGGCATGGCGCAGACGATTCACTTCGTGCTCAACATCGCGCAAGCCCTGGTTAGTCGCTCGCAGTTCTCGATTTTCGACGTTCAAGGCAGCGTTCTCGTGCTCCAATTCGTCGAGTGACTTTAACCCTGACCGCACAGAGGTAATCTGCTTTTTGATTCCAGATCCACCAGTCAAAAACGGTGCCAGCAGCCGATATACACCGGTCTTGAACTTCTGCGTCGTTTCCGGACCGAAGCTGAGGAAATACCCCAGAATAGCGCCGAAAATCAGCAGCGCGATGATGTTTGTGCGGCTCATTGGAATTGCCCGTTGCCGGCTGCCGATTGCCTATTGGCCACTCGACAACTCACCGGCAGACAGCTAACAAGCTTACCGGTTTCCGCTTTCCGGTGTCCGCCATTATTAGCGCCACTGGCGATCGGCTGATGCCACCTGACGCAAAAATTTAAGTTCATTGAGGCATTTGCCTGTCCCTTCCGCCACTGCGCTGAGCGGGTCTTCCGCTACATGGACAGGCAACCCGGTTTCCTCACTCAAAAGCTTGTCAAAGCCGCGCAGCAACGCGCCGCCGCCTGCCAGAACAAGCCCGCGATCAACCAAGTCCGCCGAAAGCTCGGGCGGACAACGCTCTAGTGTGATGCGCACCGAATCGACAATCGTCGAGATCGGCTCGAGCAAAGCTTCGCGCACTTCTTGAGACGTGATCATCAGTGTTTTGGGCAGACCAGCGACCAGATCGCGCCCTTTAACTTCGACACTAGTTTCCTTTTCACTCGGATACGCCGAACCGATTTTGATTTTGATTTCCTCAGCGGTGCGTTCGCCAACCATCAAATTGTAGGCGCGCTTCATATATTGTACGATCGCTTCGTCCAACTCGTCGCCGGCGACGCGGACGCTTCGACTAAACACAATTCCTGAAAGCGAAATGATAGCGACCTCCGTCGTTCCGCCGCCGATATCGATGATCATGTTACCTGCGGGATCCTGTACCGGCAGTCCGACACCGATCGCCGCTGCCATCGGTTCCTCGATCAAATAAACTTCGCGTGCGCCTGCATGTGTTGCTGATTCACGCACTGCACGCTTTTCCACCTCCGTGATTCCTGATGGGACCGCAATAACGACGCGCGGTTTCACCCGCACCTTGCGATTGTGCACCTTGGTGATGAAATGCCGCAACATCGCCTCCGTAACTTCGAAGTCGGCAATCACGCCGTCCTTGAGCGGACGCACCGCCACGATATTCGCCGGCGTGCGCCCCAGCATGCGCTTGGCTTCGTCCCCCACAGCTAGCACTCGGTTCGTGCCGGCTTGCACCGCTACCACAGATGGCTCACGTAAAACGATCCCCTGATCCTTTACGTAAACAAGAGTGTTCGCTGTGCCCAGATCGATCCCAATGTCGCTGGATAGCCAGCCGAAAAATCCGTTGAACATGAATTATTTATTAGCAGCACTGTCCAGCTCGAAGCAAACGCGTTCACGCGGCGCGATTCGGCCGGCTGAAACGCGGTAACATGAGAGGGTGCAGCCCGCCGTCAAGCGTATTTATCTTGGAGTGATGGACTATTGGAGCGCTGACGAGCTTGCCATTACTGTATTACTCCGTTACTCCGTCACTCAATGGGAAACGTAATCATCGCCCCGTCAATTCTTGCGGCAGATTTCTCGCGGCTTGGTGAGGAAATTCATCGCGTCGAAGCAGCAGGCGCCGATTGGATTCACTGCGACATCATGGACGGCCATTTCGTCGATAACATTTCGTTCGGACCGGATGTTGTGCGGCTCGTACGCAAAGAAACAAGCCTGCCGCTGGATGTACATCTAATGATCGAGCATGCCGACCACTATGTGCCGCGATTTGTCAAAGCCGGCGCAAACTCGATCACCGTCCACGTGGAATCGGGAGCCAAACACGACGTCTGGAAAACGTTGCACCAGATTCGAGACGCTGGTTGCCGTGTCGGCCTCACGCTAAATCCCGAAACTCCATTTGAAATGATCGAACCGTTCGTCGGGAAGTTCGATATGCTGCTCGTCATGACTGTTCATCCAGGTTTTGGCGGACAACCGTTCCGCGCTGATCAGATGGAAAAGGTCGGGCGCGCAGCGATATGGAATCAATCTCGCGAGCACAAGATCGACATCGAAGTCGATGGCGGCATTAATCCGGACACCGCCCGAATCTCAGTCGAAAACGGCGCGAACGTCCTTGTCGCCGGCACTTCGATTTTTCGTTCCAGGGATTACGCCAAAGCAATTCGTGAATTGCGCGGCGAATAAGATGAAGAAGGATCCCGCCGTTTAGCGTATTTAGGCCGCTCCGGCGGCCACGACCGGCCCCGCTTCTTCTGTGGTTTCAGCCATTACTTCGTCAGTTTGCGTGACGCGCACAACTTCTTCGATAGTTGTGCTGCCCTGGGCTACGCGCCGCCAGCCATCCTGCCGCAAACTTTCCATGCCTTCGGCAACAGCACATTGTTTTAATTCACTGCCATCACGCCTTCGCATGATCAGCTTCCGTAAGGCTTCGGTGATGACGCAAACTTCGTAAATCGCCGCGCGACCCTGGTAACCGGTCTGGCGGCATTGATCGCACCCCGCACCGCGCCGGAAGCGAGTGCCGAGTTCTTTCACAGGAACACCAATCTCAATGAGGTAATCGCGCGGATAATCGACTACTTCGACGCAATCCGGGCAGATCGTGCGCACGAGCCGTTGGGCGATAAACGCCTTCACCACAGAGGCGAGCAAAAACGGTTCCACGTCCATGTCGAGCAACCGTGTAATGCCACCTACCGCGTCATTTGTGTGCAGTGTGCTGAAGACAAGGTGACCTGTCATCGCGGCGCGAATCGAAATGTCCGCAGTCTCGACGTCTCGAATCTCGCCGACCATGACCACATTCGGGTCTTGCCGCAAAATGTGTCGCAGGCCTTTGGCGAAAGTCAGATCAATCTCTGGTTTCACGTCGATTTGCGAGACACCAGGGATTCGATATTCCACCGGTTCTTCAATCGTAATGATGCGGCGCTGCACCGAATTGATGCTGCTGAGAAAACAATACAGCGAGGTTGATTTGCCGCAGCCGGTAGGACCCGTGAGCAGGATAATTCCGTTCGGTTGGGTAAGGAGATTCCGAACAATCTTTTCCTGCTTATCGCCCAAATCGAGTCGCTCGAAATTGAAGTGCTGTTCGCCGCGGCTTAGCAAACGCAGACTGATTGATTCGCCATTGACGGTTGGAATCGTCGACACGCGCACGTCTATCTCCACATTGCTCGCGTGCAAATTCATTCGCCCGTCCTGAGGAAGCCGTCGCTCGGCAATGTCCATATGTGACATCACCTTCAAACGCGAGATGATCGCGGATTGCAGGACGCGCAATTGCGGTGGCACAGCGACTTCGTGCAAAATACCGTCGATCCGATACCGAATGCGGAGATCGTTTTCCAGCGGTTCGACGTGAATATCAGTCGCGCGCTCTGCAATGGCTTCGCGAATGATCTGGTTAACAAATTTGACCACCGAGGCTTCGGGATCGTCGGCATTCAACTCAATCGCGGTCTCGGTGTCCTCCAGAGCGTCCATGGAACCCCTGGTCTTCAGAATCTCGTCGAACGTCTCCGCGCCAACGCCATAAAGAGTTTTCATGGCGCGCAGAAGCTGCGCGCGCGGCACGAGCACCCATTCGGGGGGTTTTTTCATCAGCTGCCCGGCAAGCTGCCGCCCGATCGAATTGAAAAGATCGTAAGTCGCCAGCACCACCGAATTCTCCTTCGTCTCGATCGGCAGAATCTGATGTTGAAAAACAAAACGGCTCGGCAGAATCGACAAAGTGGTGCGATCTATTTTTTTTGCATCGATTGAGACGATCGGCACCCGAAAGAACTTCCCGATTGCGCCAAGAAAACGTTGTTCGTCCACCTTGCCCGAATCGAGTACCTGACTTACCCACGAACCTCCATTGAGATTAATCGCGAGCCCGGCCGCCTCTTCGGTCGAAGGCACACCGCTTTCGAGCAGCAAATTAATCAGCGACTGACTCGGAGCGGCATTCATTCAACAGGACTCAAGGCATGTGCAGCGCTCGCCGCACGGGGGTATCAAGCGTGCCGGTCACGCGCATCGAATAATTCTTTTGCAGGCGTGCAATGGCGTAGCTCACTTCTGGTGTGAATACGCCGTCCACCGGTCCGCAATAGTAGCCCAGGCGACGCAACGCCGTTTGCAGCGATCCAACGTAAGCAGGATCCAAAAGGAGATGTTCACGGGCCTTGAAATAGTACTCCCAACGCCAGCGATATCTGGGCGCAAAATCGGTCGAGTTCACGCGAGGCGTCTGATGAATGGTTCCCCACTCGTCCCTTTGAGCCAGCGGATCCGTGGATCGAAAGATACCGTAATCGACAATATCAAACTCGTCGCCCTGCGCGACCGTTGCGGTTAACCCGACGATCAAAACAAGTGCTATTCGTCTCATAATTGCGAGCATTAATTCATGTCTTTGCCTTCAGGAAGATCCGGCGGCGGTAAATTTATCTGTTTGCCCGTCTCCACTTTGGGGCAATCTGGACACTCGGCCTGATCGAGTTCAGGCCCAAAATGTGTATGGGTGTTCTCCCATTTCTGCCGCAGGCGATAAAGATCCAGCTTCGTCAAGGTCACTTCTGGACACATGAGAATGATTAACTCCTGACGCTGCTTGCCACTCGATGTGGAACGGAATGCCGCGCCAATGAGGGGAATGCGCGAGAGATAAGGAAAGCCTTGATAGTTCTTCTGCTTTTGGTCCTCAATTAGTCCGCCGAGGATAATCGTCGATCCGTTCCCTGCGGAGACATTCGTACGTATGTAACGCGTATCGATTGTTGGGACCGAGTTGCCGCTGATGTTTACGTTACCGCCCGGGACAATGCTGTCGATCTTTTGTAAAATATCGAGCGAGACTTCTTTCTCGGAATTAATGAGCGGGACGACCTCAAGCTGCAACACCACCTGCTTGTACTCGATGCTCGATGATACCGAGGCCACATTGTTCACCAGAGCACCATTATTAACATTGCTTAGGGTACTTGTCGGCACTGGAACCTCCTGCCCGGAAGCGATGATAGCTTTTTTGTTGTTGCTGGTGAAAACGGTTGGCCGAGAAATTACTCTGAATCGGTTCGTGGACTCCAGCAGATGCACAATGGCCGCAAACGCGTTACCGGCTGCCACGTAAACATTAGTTCCATTGCCTACGTTTTGGACGATTTGACTGAAGTTAATCAAATTGGCCGGATCGAGAATATTGGCGACAACCGGTGGCGCGCTGCTGCCAGGGGCTGCGGAGGAACTAGCGATGGGAACCCCTGGGTCATTCGTCGAAAACACACTATTATTCCGCGAGGTGCCCACGAACCTTTTGTTGTACTTTGCGAACCAATCGACACCGAATTCCTCGTTATTACTGAGGGTCAATTGCCCAATTACCGTGCTCAACGACACCTGCGGGGCTTTGACGTCCATTTCGTCGAGGATCTTTTCGACCTTCATCACCACTTCGCGATTGCCAAGGACTATGATTGAGTTGGAGCGTTGGTCCGCGATCAGCTTGGAATTGCCGATGGTAACTGCCTTCGGCGTGGTGTCCACAGGCTGAGTGGAAAGTTCCTCAGAAATATTAATCGAGCTGCTCCCGCCGCTTTGGCTGCCGCTGTAGTTGTTCGTCAGTGGCGAATTGCCCTGCCCTCCCCGCTGTTGCCCTTGACCCTGCCCTGGCGACGGGCCAACGCCCGGAAGTCCTCCCTGTCCTCCCGTGCCGGCGCCTTGTTCTGTTCCCGGTTCCGTCAACGCCTGGACAAGAACGGGCAAAATGTCGCCGGCGGGAACGTATTTCAAATACCGGGTAACCGGCTTTGCAAACTCAACGTTAGCATCGAATTCGTGGATCAATTGCCGGATAAACGGCATGTTGATCGGCCGCGTCACGACGTGGATGCGGTTCGTGCGGACATCGGGGGTGAGCTTAATTTTCCCGACGATGATTGATTCTTCAGAAAGAAGACTGCCACCGCCTGAATCCACCTGGACTGGCTGCGGCACACCTCCAGGCATCTTTACGCCCCGAATGCCCGGCTGCCCCGGTGTCTCAGCGCCCTTCTCGAACATGTCCTTGAGCATGTCGACGACTTTGCTGGCATCGGCGCGCTCCAGCTTGATGAACTCACTCACCACTTCCGCCGGCGCCACGTCTACCTGCTCAATCACTCCGGCAAGTTGCCGAATAATGTCAGCGTTCTGTGTCACCAGCAGGCTGGAGGATTTTGGCAGCGCCAAAATGTTGATCGTGCCCGAACTCCCTTGAAAATACGCCATCAAAACTTGCTGAAGTTCCTGCGGGTCGGCGTATTGCAGCCGGAACAAAAAGCTGACAACAGGATTTCCCGCCGGAATGTCGGCCAAATCCGAGATGATCGGAACCGGCGCTTTGCGCGGATTCTGGCCGGCGCCTACAACATCAACAATATCCCGGCCCGCCGGAACCAGTGAAATCCCGTTGAGCGCCATGCTCATCTCAATGATCTTGATCGCCTCTTCGCGCGAGACGTCTTTGGCGATGAAAATGTTGACCTTGCCCTGCACGAAATTATCCATCACCAACTTCTTGCCGGTGAGCTGCTCGTAGAGATGCAATACGTCGACTACGTCGCTGTTAGGAAATTGCAGTCGCACAGTCGCCGGCGCGTTCGGCGGAGCAGGGGCAGGTGCATCCTCTTGTGTCGGCGGACTGACTCCCTTGACCGCTGGCAGAGTGGGACGCTGCGAGTCTCTCTGAGCAGAAACTGCGGTCGCGCTGGCAAGCACGAGCGTCACGATGCAGAAAAGCCGGTGCACAGTCCTCTTATGCTGGATGGGCGACCGTAGTAGATTTATGAGACCCGTCAACGTATTTCCCTCAGTGGAACGGTGCTTCAGTGCTAGGCTGGACGCCGTAGGGAGTGGTAGTTTATAGGAGATCAGTGTCATTGCAAACCAGACTCACCCTTCCCATCATCTGCAATTTTGTGATGGCGGCCCTTGTTTGTGCCGCGCCCGAACAGCCTCCAAATTCCGTCGCTGAGATTCAGTCCGTCCTCACCGCGCAGCGGGACGCCTGGAACCGTGGCGACATAGACGCGTTCATGAACGGCTACGCGCAGTCGGCATCGACGGTGTTTGTCTCAGAAGACGAAGTCAGACGCGGCTGGGAAACAGTCCGCGACCGGTACCGCGTAAAATATTCCGATCGCGCAAAGATGGGAACGCTCAGTTTTTCGGATCTTGAAGTCACGATGCTGTCACCTGATGCGGCAGTGGTGCTCGGTCGTTGGCGGCTGAAGCGCGCAAGTGATGAGCCGCACGGGCGGTTCACACTCGTCTTCAAACGCCTACCAGAAGGCTGGCGGATTGTTCACGATCATACGTCCGCAGGGTCAGCGCCGCAGTAACTCAGGCATCCTGCCTGACGGTTGAGGGGACATTCTTGTCCGCGCGCGGGAAGCCCGCGCGACTAATCAGGCAAGCTGCCTGAGTTACGCGCGCAATCGGGTGAGTAGCTTCTCATGGATATTGTCGAAGCCGCCGTTACTGAAAACCACGACCACGTCTTTTGGCCGAAGCATCGGAATAATTCGGTCGACAATCGCGTTCGCATTTTGCTCGTAGAACGCAGGCCGCCCGGCCTCGGCGATCGCGGCGACGACCCGCTCCGGATTTAAGCGCTGATCTTCGGGGATCTGTTCGATCCGGGCGACCTGCGAGATAAATACACCGTCGGCCACTTTGAGCGCTTCAGGGAGTTGTTGTTGAAACACCGCACGCCGAGTCGTATTCGAGCGGGGCTCGAAAACGGCCCATAGCCGCTGCCCATGAAAGCGATGACGCAGCGCCTGCAATGTTTGAGCGATCGCAGTGGGATGGTGCCCGAAATCGTCGATCACTGTAACGCCGCCAGCTTCGCCGCGAAGCTCCTGCCGGCGCGCAATGCCCAGGAAACTGGTGAATGCGCTGGCGATTTTTGCCGTCGGCACATCATAAAAGCGCGCCGCCGTCGCCGCCATCGCGGCGTTATGAACATTGAATTCGCCAACAAGCGGAATTTCGAAAACGTCGTCGCCTAGTTTGAATCGAGAGGCACCGGACGAATAAGAAACTTCTCGAATTCGTTGCGCGCAGTTTTTCGAGAAACCGACCTCGACCATCTGCGCCAGGCAATCTTTGGCGACCTCCACGGAATTGGGATCGTCGCCGTTCACGACAACCATGCCGTTTTGAGGAACGATATTCAGTAAGCGCCGAAAGCTGAGCTTGATCTCATCGAGATTGTTGAAGATATCCGCGTGATCGAACTCAACGTTGTTCACGATCACGAGCTCCGGCAGGTAATGAACGAACTTTGAGCGCTTGTCGAAAAATGCGGTGTCGTACTCGTCACCCTCAAGCACGAAATATTTTGAATCGTTGAGCCGCGCGCCTTCGCCAAAATTCTTCGGAATGCCGCCGATTAAATAACCCGGTTTGCGTCCAGCTTTTTCCATTATCCAGGCAAGCAACGCCGTAGTCGTTGTTTTACCGTGCGTTCCGGTGACCACGAGATTATGCCGGCCGCGCAGAAAAAAATTCCTCAGCACCTCTGGCAACGACAGATAAAGTAGTTTCCGGTTTAGCACCGCCTCTACTTCCGGGTTGCCACGCGTCATCGCGTTGCCGATCACCACCACGTCCGCATCCGCCGGGATGTTTTCCGCGCGATAACCTTCCATGGGCGCGATTCCCTTGTTCTCGAGGAAGCTCGACATCGGTGGGTAAACATTTGCGTCCGACCCAGTGACCTTAAAACCGCGCTCTTGCATCGCGACGGCTATTGCGCCCATCGCTGTCCCGCAAATTCCGAGGAAGTGAAAACTCTTGGGCGCTTCTTTCACGCGGGTTTTCTACGCCGCGTCAGCGAGTTTGGCTAGCCTCATCTGTCATCCTGAGCGAAGCAAAGTCGACTCTCGCTCGGGATGACGATCACTGCGCAACCGTCATTTCTTTTTGAAAACTTCGATCGCTTCCCACGCTTCGTCAGGCGGAGCTTGTTCGTATTCGAGCGCGCGCTGCAAATACATCTTGGCCAGCAGGTCGTCGGGATAGAATTCCAGGAAACGTGAAAAAAGAATTTTCGCGTCGGTAAAATCGCGTGCGCGAAATTTCTCCAACGCCTCCTCATATGTTTCCAGCCATTTCAAAAACTCCGGATCCGTCTCTTCACCCCGGGCAGCGATGAAAGTAAAAACGTCTACCGGTTTCGTTTTGCCCTTCACCTGCACGCGAGCCACTGAGCGCAAATAAACTTCGTCGCGCACTAGCTCGGCAACCGACGCGCCTACCAGCATATCCACGCCATAAATTCGGGTAAGCCCTTCCAGTCTGGATGCAAGATTCACGGCGTCACCTATCACCGTGGGATCCATTCGCTCCTGTGAACCAATGTTACCAACGATCACCTCACCGTGGTTGACGCCGATGCCCATGCCCAGTCCCATCCGGCCTTGTTCGCGCCAGGTTTGATTGAGTTGGCTCAACTGCCGGCGCATTCCCAACGCCGCGCGCGCACAACATTTCGCGTCCTGCGCCGTGCCAAGACTGCGCACGTTACCCCACACAGCCATGATCGCGTCGCCGATAAATTTGTCGAGGGTTCCGCCATTGCTGAAAATTTCAGAAGTCATCTTTGAGAGATATTCATTGAGCTGTGCGACCAGCGCTTCGGGGTCGGCTTTCTCCGCCAGCGTTGTGAAACCAATCAAATCCGAAAAGAGGATCGTCACGGGCACGCGCACACCACGAAGCGAGCTGTAATAGCTGTCCGGGTTTTCCAAAATTTCCGCGACGAGGTTTTTCGACACATAGCGTTCCAGCGTGCGCCGGGTTCGCAATTTCTCCAACCGCTCGAGAAAGTATTCGAACCCGAGGGAAAACGATCCGCTGAGGACCAGCGCCGATAACACCGGAACAGTAAGCAGCAGCAGCCCCGTTTTATCGTAGAGCAATCGCGCCGTTCCAAGATATGTGGCCGTAAACGCAACGAGTGCTCCGACGCAGAGCAACGGCCTGCGCAAGAAGGCAACAAGCGACCACGCGACAAGCCCTGCTGCACCCACGAGTGCCAGGTTAACTTTCGGCGGCGTAGGCTTCAAAAATTCGTGGCCGAGTGCGGCAGCCATCGCCTGCAAATGAAGTCCCGGTCCCAAAGTGGCCGGGCTCATCGGTGTATCGGCCACGTCGTGCAATATCTGTGCAGACGCCCCCACCATTACGATTTTGTCTTTAAACAACGCGCCATCAGCGTAATTGGCATGCCAGAGTTTTGGATCGAACACTTCGTAGAGTGGACGCGGTTCGTATGCGTCGACCGCACTAAATCGAATCATATGGCCATCAAAATCCTGCGGGACGTCGCTTGCTTTGCCGATTTTCGTTAGGGCCCGCCCGGAAAGAGATTCGTAAATCTCCTGGCTCGGATGCGGCGGCAACCCGGCCAGTTGCCGATTAGTCACGTGATAAAGTACGCTACGCACTTTTCCGTCGATGGGATCCGCCCAAAAATTCACGAACCCTACGCGATCATCCTGGAGTTGCGGCGGCGGAATTAACGCATTGTTTGGCGTAACCTCTTGCGCAGCCTTTCCCATATCGAAATTGGCGGCCATTACTACTTTGTCACGATAGCGGTCGAGCGCGGCGTGAAACGCGGGATCGCCATCTTTCTGCTGGTCAAACATCATGTCGAACATCACCAGGCGCGCACCCGCGCTAAACAAACGATCGAGCAGGATCGCCCAAACTTCGCGTGACCATGGGAATGGCCGCTCGGCCATCAGCTGAAACGCTCGGCTATTCGCGATTTCCTCGGGCGCCAATGCCGCCATTTCCAATGTGCTTTGGTCAAGTCCCAGAAAAACAAAATCGTTACGCGTTGCAGTTTTCCGGCCCTCGCGTCGAAGCAAATCCTCGAAACCCTGCTCGCCTCTCCACGGCGCCGAAAGAAACGGCGTCATCGGGAAGAAATAACCGAGAAAAATCAGACCGGTCCAAAAAACGCAGATCGACGCCAGGATCAAAAGCCGATAACGACCAAGCCAATGCACGCGCGCATTATACCTGTAATACGGGGTTTTGAAATTTCATTCAGGTGGATGGGACACCGCCGTGAGAATACGTTTTACGCACTGAATTTTCCGCGGATGCGACTCGCTTTTCTGATGCGCTGGGGTCTTGTATGGTTTCACTGGATTCGATTGCCCGCCTGGTTCGTTTTCGTCCTCTGGTTTTGTTCCAAATCATTGGGACTCTTGAGCAGAGAGCAGGAATGAGTTCCGTCTCATCGGCCGCGCATTTAGGCGGCGCAGCGATGGGCCTGATCGCGTGGCTCGTTTGGCGAAAAACCAACGATGAATCTCGAGTACTTGAATGACGAAGGCATCCCGAAATCCGAATGAAAAGCGGTTGTCATTTTGTTTTCAGCATTTAGCTTCCGGCCCGCGATCTCTCCGCCTATCCTGCGTCTGTGGGATAAATCAGTGAGCGAGGCTGGAAAGATCGATAACGGAACAACAGCTCACTGAACGAGGAGCCCCGAAAACATTCCCGGGGCAAAACAATAATGCCAAGAGCTACAAATGCCCCGGCAAGCCGTGCGCGCCGGAAACGAATGGTGAAAAAGGCGAAGGGCTACCGCGGCCGCCGCTCAAAACTTTTTCGCTACGCTAAAGACGCGGTCATGAAGGCGCAGGTTTGGGCGTATCGCGACCGCAAAACAAGGAAGCGCACATTTCGCTATCTTTGGATCCAACGTCTCAACGCCGCCGCGCGCGCAAACGGCATGACTTACAGCCGCCTGGCCGAAGGACTGAAAGCTGCCGGTATCGGACTGGACCGCAAAATTCTCGCCGATCTCGCGGTCACCGACGAAGTCGCATTTAAATCGATTGTTGGTCAAGCCAAGAGCGCGCTGGAAGACAAAGCGAAATCGAAAAAGAAAGCGGCGTGATTCGTAAATCGAGATTGGTGAATCGAGATTCGATTTCCCGATCTAACGATGTAACGATTTAACGAATCACGAAAGCCATGCACCCGCTGGAACAACTGCGCGATGACGCGTTGCTCGAGATTGAAACTGCGCGCGACGAGAAATCGCTCGAAGGCGTTCGCGTAAAATATCTCGGAAAAAGCGGCAGCATCTCCGAATGGGGCGAGCGGATGAAAACGCTCGGCAAAGAAGAACGCCCGGTCGTCGGCAAGCTGCTCAACCAGGCGCGCAATGCCGTTACTGCAGCAGTTGATCAACGCGCTGAAAAAGTCCGTGCTGACAAAGAATCCGACGCGCTCACGAGCATCGACATCTCGCTTCCGGGAACACCACATGAGATTGGTTCTCTGCATCCGCTCCATCAGATGCACGAGCGCGGAATTCAGATTTTCAGACGAATGGGCTTTGCGCTCGCCGAAGGCCCCGATATCGAAACCGAGTGGTACTGCTTCGATGCTCTGAATACGCCGCCAGACCATCCTGCCCGCAATGAACAGGACACGTTTTATTTGCCCGATGGGCGACTTCTGCGAACCCACACTTCCACCGTGCAAATCCGCGCGATGGAATCGGCGCCGCCTCCGATCCGCGTGATTGCCTCAGGTGCTGCGTATCGGCGCGACGAACTCGACGCAACGCACAGCCCACAGTTTCACCAGATCGAAGGATTGTATGTCGATGAAAACGTCAGTGTCGCCGATTTAAAAGGCGAGCTCGAATTTTTCATGCGGGAACTCTTTGGTACCGAAACTGAAGTGCAATTTCGGCCGCATTTCTTCCCGTTTACCGAGCCAAGTTTGGAGGTTTACGTCCGATCAAAAGCGCTGAAAGGCGGCGAGCAGTGGATCGAAGTGGCCGGGTGCGGCATCGTGCATCCGGCCGTTTTCGAAGCGGTCAACAAAGCGCGTGGCGATAATGCTTACGATCCCGAAAAGTGGAGCGGCTATGCATTCGGGCTCGGCATGGATCGGCTGGCGATGATCCTATTTGAAATTCCTGATATCCGGCTCTTCTCGCAGAATGACCTGCGCTTTTTGAAACAGTTCGCGTGAGCATGGTTTCGTCATGTCGAGCGAAGTCGAGACATCCCGTTGTATTACATCCAGGCAATGCCGCGGGATTCCTCGATTTCGCTCGGAATGACTGTGCAAAAAAATGAAATTCTCCGTTAACTGGCTGCGCGAGTTTGTCGATCTTCGTAAAAATCCGGAAGACGTTGCCGAATTGCTGACTCGCGCCGGCATTGAAACCAAAAACATCGAGACGCGCGGCGCCAACATCGACAAGGTGATCGTTTCGCAAATCGCCGCGTCCTCGCGTCATCCGAATGCCGATCGGCTCACGGTTTGCGAAGTGGATGACGGCAGCGGTACGAAGCGCCAGATCGTTTGCGGCGCGACAAATTACAAAGCCGGCGACAAAGTTCCTCTCGCACTTCCGGGCGCGAAGCTGCCGAACGGCACGGAGATTCGAAAGAGCAAACTGCGCGGCGTCGAGTCGGAAGGAATGCTTTGCAGCCCGATCGAGCTCGGTCTCGGCGAAGATGCGTCCGGTCTGTTGATTTTATCGCCAGATGCAAAAGTTGGCGCGCCGATCGCTGATCTTTTCCCAGCGGACACGATTCTGGACGTCGAGATCACGCCAAACCGCGGCGATTTGTTGAGCCATTTCGGGTTGGCCCGCGAAATCGCGGCGTTAACTGGAGTGGCGGCGCCCTCGCCGCGCCCAGAAGAAGCGGCACGGGGGCGCGCCGGCTCCATCGACATCGCGGCAACCCGCGAATGTCCATTCTTCTCGCTACGCAAAATCGACAACGTAAAAGTGGGTCCCAGCCCGCAATGGTTGCGTGCGAAAATTGAGAGCGTCGGCGTTCGCTCGATCAACAATATCGTCGATATCTCAAACTTCGTGATGCTGGAACTCGGTCAACCTACGCACGCTTTCGATGCCGATAAATTGAAGGACGGCATCAATGTGCGGCTTGCGCGCGACAGCGAGAAATTTCTCGCGCTCGATGGAAAGACTTACTCGCTCAAGCCGGACAATTGTGTCATCGCCGATCGGCAACGTGCGGTTGGAATCGGCGGCGTGATGGGCGGCGAAGAAACGGGTGTGACGGATTCGACGAAAAATATTTTGCTCGAAGCCGCTTATTTTCTGCCGGCAAGTATTCGCAGGACGGCGCGCGATTTGAATCTGCAAAGCGATGCAAGCTATCGATTTGAGCGCGGCGTGGATCCGGACATGATTTTGCGAGCGTCGCAACGCGCGGCCGAATTGATGAGCGAGATCGCTGGTGGAACGCCCGCGAAAGAAATTCATGTTGCCGGTGAACTTCCAGCCGATCCAGCTGACGTCTCGTTGAGCTATGAAAAATGTTCCCGCGTGATTGGCGTTGCAATTGACCCGAAAACTGTTGACGAAATTCTGACGCGTTTCGGGCTGCGGAAAACTGCGGGCACGAACCAGTCTGCAATCTGGAAGATTCCGAGTTACCGCCGCGATTTGCAGCGTGACGTCGATCTGATCGAAGAAGTCCTTCGCGGGTACGGAATAGACAAGATTCCGGGAAGGACTCGCGGCCGCTTCATGCCAACGAGCACGGCTGACCGTTCACACAATGTCGAAACGCTTTTTTTTCGAGACCGATTGACTGGATCCGGGTTGTCAGAAGTTCGGACATCAAAATTGATTTCGAGAAGCGCGATGGCTTCCAACAAAGCGGTCGAGCTGCGCAATCCGCTAAGCGAAGATCACGTCGCGCTGCGGCCAAACTTGATCAGCGGTTTGCTCGACGTGCTCGAACGAAACATTCGTGCCGGAGCCGAGAGCGTTTCCATCTTCGAGATCGGTCGAGCATTCATTCCGCCATCTGGAAAAGAAGAACGGCATCTCGGAATATTGTTGTGTGGAAATGCTGAGAGCGCACCGAACTGGCGATCGCAGGCAAGGCGCAGCCTTGACTTGTTTGATCTGAAGGGTGCGCTGGAATGTATTGTTCCAAATCTGTCATTTCGCCCAGCGAAGTCTGCTGATTTCGCGCTCGCAGTCGAAGTTTGGTCCGACGATCAGCAGGTCGGTTTTGGTGGTCAACTCTCTACGAGCAAATCGAGCGCGCTAGGTCGGGTGCTCGTTGTCGAGGTGAATCTCGATCGTTTGCCGACACGCGAGTCACCGAAAAAATTTCGAGAGCTCGATCGATATCCAGCGATCAGGCGCGACATCGCGATGATTGTTCCGGAGAAATTGACGTACGCTGAAATTCTGCGCGGTATCGAAGAGCCTGCGGAACCGCTGCTTGAAAGCGTACAGTTGTTCGACCTGTTTACTACAAAAGAAGGGGCAGATCCGACTGATTCCGGAAAATCACTCGCATATAGATTGACATACCGCGCAAAAAATCGCACACTCACAAACGAGGAAGTGACCGAGGCGCACGCGAAGATTCGCGAGCGATTAAAGCGCGAGTTGGGAGTGACGCTACGGGAATAGTTCTTTGAAAACAGAGCCGTTCGTTGAGGGTTGGGAAGAAAACCAGTGCTTTTCTCTCAACTCTCGACCAACGGCTCTTTGAATATTTACCCTGCGATGTTCGAGATTACGAGGTGTGATTCCCGAACCGCTATTTGATGAAACTAGGAGGCTGGGTCGCCCGCAGAACATGGCAGGCCTTTATTGGAAGTCAGACGCTGCGACGACGGTCATCCACCCGTTACTGAAGGGAACGGGTGATCCGCCTGAACGGCATCGGCGGGGTAAGATTTAAAACCCGGATCGAAAAGTTCGATCCGGGTTTTTTCGTTAAGCACTTTTGTCATTCTGAGCGAAGCGAAGAATCTCGGAACCTTTTTGCCGCAGCGCTGGAATGAATAACCAGAGATGTTTCGCTTGGCTCAACATGACAATACAACCCGGTGTCCGTGTATCGCGCTGACGAATTTGAAAATTCATGCGCACCATTGATACTGCGCGGTGACGTGCGCACGCTTATAGCTCTCGAAGACGGCCGATATTTCGAGGGCGAATCTTTTGGCGCGACCGGCACATGCGTCGGTGAGATTTGCTTCAACACCGCGATGACCGGTTACCAGGAAGTTCTGACCGATCCGTCGTATCGCGGGCAAATCGTGGCGATGACGTATCCGTTGATCGGAAACTACGGGATCAACTCGCTCGACGATGAAAGTCGGTCTCCGCATGTCCGCGGATTCGTCATCGAAGAACTAACCGATGTCCCAAGTAACTGGCGCTCAGAGATGTCGCTCGACGAATACTTGCGAAAATGGAATATCCCAGGCGCAAAAGGAATCGACACGCGCGCGCTCACGCGACATCTGCGCACGCGCGGTGCGATGAAAGCGTGCCTGACGACCGAAGAGATTTCGCCGGAAGAAGCGACTCAGACAGCCATCAAAGGCGAGGGCGTGATCGGGATGGATTACGTCCGTGAAGTCTCAACGAAAAAAATTTATCGCTGGGATCCCGAGGACAAACTCAGCGCGCCATGGTCGATCCAAAAATCGTCGGACGGACAAGGCAGACTGGCGCTGCCACCGATCCGCTCCCGAATTGCCGCATACGACTACGGCATAAAGGAAAACATACTGCGCCTGCTCCGCCAAAAAGGCTTCGAGGTGACAGTGGTACCGGCCGACACATCGGCTCAAGAAGTGTTGGCCCTCGATCCCGACGGAATTTTTTTGTCTAACGGCCCAGGCGATCCCGCGGCACTCTCTTACGCGCACAAAACGGTACACGATCTAATGGGCAAAAAACCAATCTTCGGGATTTGTCTTGGTCATCAAGTTCTCGGGTTCGCTTTTGGCGGATCGACGTTCAAGTTGAAATTTGGTCATCGGGGCGCGAATCAGCCGGTCAAAGATTTGCGCACTGGCAAAGTGGCGATCACCGCGCAAAATCACGGCTTCGCCGTCGATCCGGAGTCGCTCCCCTCCGAGGTTGACGTGACCCACATCAACTTGAACGACGGCACAGTCGAAGGAATGCGTCACAAGGAGCTGCCGATCTTCAGTGTGCAATATCATCCCGAAGCCGCGCCCGGGCCGCATGATGCCACCTACTTTTTCGACCAGTTCGCCGAGCTGATCGAGAAACACCTGTAGCCGCGCTATGGGGCGGCGCAGAGAGCGCGTTCGGGGCTCAGCGCCGCGCTTCGCACAGCGAAGCGACTACAGATTGACCAGCGAGCCGCGCAGCCCAGATTGGTCTTATGTTTAATTCAACGAATAATAAACCTACCGCCTTGAAAGTTGCGGTGACTGCGACATTCATCGCAGCATTGGCGGTGTCGCCGCTGGCGATCGCGCAGGAACACGAACATGGCAGTGATACAGCCGGTTCGAAAGAAGTGACCGGCGAAGTCGTCGACATGATGTGCTACGTCGATCACAACGCTGTCGGCGAAAAGCACGGTCAATCCTGCGGCGCGAAATGCATCAAGAGCGGCGGTCCGGCTGGGATCGTCAGCGACGGCAAAGCGTATCTGGTTGTCGGCGAACACAAACCGATGAACGATCAATTGGCTGAGTACTGCGGCAAAACGATCACATTGAAAGGCAAAATGGCCGAACGCGGCGGCATCGCCATGATCGAGAACGCCGAGATCGTAAAGAAATAATTGTAGCCGTTTCGCTGTGCGAAACGCGCTCGTCGCCCACAGGGCGACGGCTAAGGGCCCTATTTATAATACGGCCGAAGCGACGGCCGTAGCTTGCCGATTCGAAGAGCGTTTTCGATTTGTAAATCAGGGATATCCTCGTCGGACAGCTTTTGAATCTCGCGTGATTCGAGCGCAGCAATAGGCAGTCCATCGCGAAAAAGAATGCGGTTCGCGGTGAACGCAGGTATTCGCGCTCCCGGTGTGAGAACACCTTGCAAATTCAAGGGATCGGCAGCACTCAGCGTGATCAGTTGGCGATTTGACGAGCTCTTGCGAATCGACCGCAACAAACCGATCGCCTCCGGCAACGCGAATTGTTCGCCACTCACTCCACCAACGAAATAACCACCGCGAATTTCTCCGCGCGCTTCCCATCGCCGATAAATGCGCCCCAGCTCGTACCACGTAACGGGGAAACTCTCTCGTTCGAGCAATCGTCGAAAAACAATTCCATAACGGCGCAGCAATACCCGTGCGTATTTTTCAATCGCCGCTTCTCGCGGGCCTGCGCCGTTTGTTCCCCCCATCGCTGCCGGAATGCCATCGCTCCTCAGCAACAATGACCAGCGACCTGCAAACTCGATGCTGGCAAGGTTTGTTCTGCGCCGGCGTTTTGCAGTATTTCGGCCAAAGGTCGGACGTTTATTTGAAGGAACAAGAAGCGCGCGTAAACCGTCGAAACTGTCTGAGGTTACCAGACCGAGCGCCGCGAGCTGCGACAAAGCCTCTTCAACTTGGGAAGGCAACAAACCGTTGCGACTGACCAATTCGCTGAAGAAAAGTGCACCACCGCTTTGCAGTATCTCAAACACAGCTTGACTGGTGACCGAAAGTTCAATTGCCGATTTCGGCACAGTCAACGCAAGCCAATCGGGGAGATTTTCGCGCAGATAAAGCGCGATTGGGCTCGTCCGCAACGGCGCCGATGCTCGTGCGTTTGAATTTTGCGGCGTGCTCAAACGTCCCCAGCCAACCCGACCGGAAAAACAGAGTCGGTCCAGCCATTCAGGATCGTAATCGGCCACACGCGCCGGAAGCACTGCCGATTCCCACGCAGCCAGTGGCAACTCGCAACCGTCGAGCTGTTCCAGGATGGATTGCAAGCCTTCCATTCCTTCGGTCCGATGTTCCCGGTCGGCTCGCTGCCACGCAAAAAGAAAACGATAGAAATCCTGAATGGAGACCGGTTGAATCTCCGCGCGCAATCGATCGATCGTGAGTCGATGAATTCGCGCCAGCAATCTGCGATCACACCATTCTTGCTCGGCGGCATCGGGATGAAATTTGCCGCGCAATACAAAACCTTCCGCTTCGAGTGCAAGCAGCGCCGCGTCAATTTCCGACTCTCGCAAAATCAGTGTATCTGCGAGCTCCCTGACCGTGATTGGTCCACAAACCTCCATTCGACCGCGAACCAATTCGCGAATCGCATCAGCGCGTTCCCAAGTCTTACCGTGCATAGAATCAGGCAAAACCAATTCCGGTTCGCAGACAGCGTTCGGATAGATCGACCGAAGCATCGGAAGCCGCTCGGCCGCGATACAAAAACTTTTAGTCGCGGGATCGTTTTGGACTGCGCGGACATGTCCGCGCTTTGAAAGCGGCGATGTGTCGCCGCACTCCAAAGGAACAACCACACGCGTCGCCCTATTCTCAGCCACGAGCGTTGATATGAATTGCTCTGCGTTTTCGCTCGCGCTTCGATGAATCTCCTCCGGCGTCATTACGCCGATTAGCATCAGCGCGTCGTGCAGTTCATCCGCATTTGTTGCTTCGGGCCACGCTTCCGTTTTAACCTTTTCGATTGCGGCGGCATCGAGAACACCAAGCCCGTCGCTGCCGTTTCTCTCCGAGGCGCGCCGCGTGTAAACGGCTTGAGTGCGGCGTTCTTCCAACGGTGCGTTGTCGAGAAATGCGTACGGCCGCGCATTCAGAATCTCCGCCGCAAGCGGCGACGGCTCCGGTAAATCGCGCGCGATACAGCGGATCTCGCCGAGCTCGATTCTACGCAACACTTCCTCCAATCCGTCGATGTCCATTGCTTCGGTGAGGCAATCATCAACCGTCTGCTTCACCAGTGGATGATCCGGGATCTCGCGGTCGCCCACGATGTGCTCCAGGCACGCGAGCTGATCCGGGAAAACTGCGGCCAAAAGATTTTCCGATTCCATCCGTTGCAGGGGCGCGGCAATTTTCGCGCCGCCACGGAAACGC
>JBARAJ010000036.1:0-3384 GCA_049791915.1 Candidatus Udaeobacter sp. | reverse complement strand
TGTGCGAGGGGCCGTAATAATAGGACTGCGAATAATTCACGTACGGCCGTAGAGCATACCCGTAGGGGTAATAATTAAGGTACCGCGGATACGCGTAGTAACCACCAGGGAATCCAAAACTGAGTCCTTCACTTCCGTTTCGGACGAACACCTGTGCGTCAGAACGCTGTGCGGGGACCAACGCAACTACACTTAGCGCCACTGTGATCAATAGAAGTTTTTTCATGAGCCTTCGTCTTTCGTTTGTTGTTTTGTAATGCGCGGCTTGGAGACGTTTCCAACGTTTCGCTCCAAGAGAAGATCGGATGCGGGCGATGACGTGGTTCCCTCCTGCGAAAGAGCGCGCTGACCTATTCGGGGCGAGGGTGAGGGGAAAGCACGAATTCAGCGACAAGCGGAAAATGATCGGAAGCAACCCGCGCGAGAGGTGAGCGATGTACGATTAAGCTTAGTGGCTGCATCACTCCATTGACGAAAATATGATCGACAGCCACCGCTGGAAATCGCGTCGGGAAGGTCCCAATTGGGCCCGTCGCTTGTATGAGTTCGCGTATATCTCGCAGATGGCGGTTAAGTGTGCGATATGGTTGCGAACCGCGCAGACTGTTGAAGTCGCCGAGTAAAATAAGCGGTGTGTCACCGACAATTGCTGCGCGCCACTCGGCGCTAAGCAGTTGTGCTTGAACCAAGCGTTCGCGCCAGCCGAGACCGAGATGCGTGTTGATGATGTGGACATTCCCGAGATTGGTTTCAATGCTCACTTCAATCGCCGCGCGATTTTCCCGGCAAAAAAACGGTGGTCTGCCCGGTAACTCGACCGCGCGGCGGAAAGTGAGCTGGTACCGACTAAGGATGGCGTTGCCATACTGCTCATCGTCTCGTCGCATGGCGGGATGAAAATGGCTGTACCATCCTAGTTGCTCGGCGATCATCTTAGTCTGATCCACGCCGGCGGAACGTCGTCGCCCGAGATCGAGCTCTTGCAGTGCGACGATATCGACGGACATCTCGGCGATTACCTCGGCTATGCGCGCTTCAGAACGCTGCCGATCGATCCCCACTCAGCCATGTACATTGTACGTCGCGACGCGAAGCTTCGGTGCAGACGCTGGAGTCATTGTTACCTTCGCGTGTTGTTGCCGATGATCACATCTGCGACCGGAACATTGACATCGCCTGGCCCTTGATCTTTTCCTTCCAAGGCCGATTACGCCAATCTTTGAGAGTGACTTCGCGCGAGTGGCTCTTGTCCTCCTCAAAGACTTTTGCGTACGACGTAACGAATTGCCGGTCCAGTACGTTGAGGTTCGCCTCTTCGTTCAATGACATTGAACGGTTGTCGAGATTAGCCGAGCCCAAGGAGGCCCAGCGGTCATCGACAAGCAGATATTTGCAGTGGAATCGCGCCGGCTGATATTCGTAAAAGCGCGCACCGGCTTCTAGCAAACGCGGAACGAATGCCGTTCAGCATTGCCGGGAAGATCTGATCGCCGCTTTCCAGCGGGCAATGTGATCCACGGGGCGTAAGTTCTCATAACATCCTTGGGTCAGCTTACCGTTATTGTAATTATCAAGCGTATTGGCGTCGCTGATCATCATCTGGCCGATAGCAGAGGAGGGTTTGCCCTTGTAGGGCAGCTTGCCACTGGGATATAGAAAACAAGCAGTCGGCATGAGTGATGGTGCTGCTAACAGGCATCGGATCGGAGCCGTTGGCGATGTTAAGGTTAGGACTCTGAATCAGCAAAGCGGAGATCCAAAAACTCCGGGGATGTCCTAAAGAAAACGCCCGCGACAAGAGGAACTCGTCGCGGGCGTTTAGGTGAATTCGGTCTATTTAAGGTCAGCGTGGAGGTCGAGCAGGTAGAGCACGTCGAGCGGGCTGTTGAGGACGCGCGCTTTGACAGATAACTGCTGTTACAATTCCTCTGCCCTCGTGACCGGGGGCCTCGACGGGCACCCCGTAGCAGCAAGGATCGACGTGGACGGTCACTAACTTGACAATGTTACCGTTCTCTACTGGGCCGTTTTTCGTTATCGAGCTTGAGACAATTACTGTAATGTCGGCCGGGATGGTGTCTGGTGGGTCCCCACTATTGCCCGGATCACTTGTCCACGTGCCTCCACAGGCCGGCGGATTTGGGTTTGTACAATTGACAAAGCCTTTGAAACTTGCTGGAGCTGTGCCGCCGCTCAAATGATTGTCCTTCCACCATGAATGGCTCCAAAACGTCACGTGATTACCCACCACTGCATCGAGATCACCAATAGCAAAAGCAGTACCGCATGTAGTCGGTGTCACCGTAGGCGTTGGAGTCGGTGTAGGTGTAGCTGTTGCTGTGGCTGTAGGAGTTGGAGTAAACGTTGCCGTAGGAGTTGGAGTAAAGGTTGCCGTAGGAGTTGGAGTAAAGGTTGCCGTCGGCGTTGGAGTAAAGGTTGCCGTCGGCGTGAAGGTCGCACTAGGTGTAGGTGTCGGTGTAGCCGTAGGAACGTCGCAGTCAACCATAGAGGAGCCCTCGTTTACGCCGGGGATTCGGGGGTCGAAGGGACTCTGAACATAGGCACCGCCACTAACGGTTACCAGAGAAGTGTCTGCGCCCGCTATGCCTGCCTCACTCGTAAGGATAACGTTGCCACCCAACATATTGAAATCGCTCAGCGGATATCCCCAGACGAGCTGGTTCAACTGTTGTTCCGCCAGGAAGAAACTGTTGCCGCAGTAGGTGCAGGGCGGGTTCGGGATAACGTAGACGCCTTCCGCGTTAACGTGAGAGAGGATATTTTGAGTAACGGTGTAAGTGGGCGGGAGGCCGACTGTGTGGACAGCATCGTTTTCCTCGTCGGCCACCCAAATCTCACCGCCGTGGGGCCCGAAGCCTGCCGGCACTACAGCTGGTCCTTCAATCTCGCCGGCACCGGGCGGAAATATGCTCGCGATTTCCGTGGCAGTTCCATCCCCGTGAACCCTAAAGACGCTGCCTTCCCGGCACGTTACGATCATGTCAAAGCCAAATGTTCCAACATGGTCGAACGTAACTCCGTTATGGTCCGATGCGAGGCACCCGGGGAGCGCCGCAAACAGCGTGACGACACCTTCATGCACGTTGAAGACCAAAGCGCCCTCTACGGCGAAAACGTCGCGCGGGATGAACCCGGCCGCCGAGGACTGCGATGGAGCGATAGTCATGTATTTTTCCCGGCAGGAACCAAACCCCGGGAACTGCGCGAACAAGGAGACATTCCCGTTGCAGTCGATCTGATCGATGTTCTCGGAGCAAAATTCGCTCACGAGCAAAAGATCCGGCGAAGCGGCCACGCCCGTGGGAAAGGGGACACCAGAGCTAAAGGGCATTGGATTGGCGGCGTAAAGAATTCCTGTGAGCG
>JBARAJ010000035.1:0-1532 GCA_049791915.1 Candidatus Udaeobacter sp. | reverse complement strand
GTCCGGCACGTTGCGAATCTCGCGCGGATCAGCCAATCGTGGGAAGGCGTCGAAAAACGACTGCATCGATTCGGGCTTGAGACTTGGAAAGCAAAGCGGGTCGTTGATGAAGGCACCTACCTCCGCGTTGTCCCGACTTAGCCAATCGAAAGGTGTGCGAGCTGGCTCAAACGCAGCGTTCATTAACTTCATCGGATCCTCTCCCGCAGGTGCCGATTGAGCAACGCGAGCCAGGCCGTCGAGCGTGCCAGAACCTGATAGCACCAGGCCGTCAATTGAATGGCCGTGATCGAGAACAAATTGCTGCGCCGCGAACGAACCCAGGCTGTGCCCCAGCAGAATGTACGGCTTTCCCGGGTGTTCGTCCTTAGCGACGACTCTGAGAGAAACCATGTCTTCCACGAGCTGATTAAAACCACCGGGCCCAAAGTCGCCGAAGCTTCCGGACGGTTTTGCAGTAAGGCCGTGTCCGCGGTGGTCGTTTCCGTAAACAGCAAACTCATCTTCCAACAAGATCTCGGCGAGTTGTGCATAACGACCCATATGCTCGCCGAGCCCATGAGCGATCTGGATGACTCCACGAACTTTTTGCGGGCGAACCCACTTCACGCAGGCTATGGAAAGGCCGTCAGTACTTTCGAATTGGAATCGCGTTGGCTGAGTCATACGTCCTTCACCCGTGACTGAAGTGGCGCTGTACCGATTCGTCGAGTCCACTCCACGAGATTCTGTAAAAGCGCGAGGATGAATTCCTTCGTGATCGTATCGGTCAAATTTCCTTCCTGATCGAATCGCTCCTTGGCGTGGGCGATCATCACTTCGGGTTGATTGATAGGGAACATATTTAAGAAAACGAGCATCTGCCGCAGATGATATTGCGCGCGCGCCGTGCCCATGGCTCCCGGCGATGCGCCCATCATCGCCGCGGGTTTGCCATTCCACGCGCTGTCACCGTACGGGCGCGACGCCCAGTCAATTGCATTCTTCAACACGCCGGAGACCGAGTAGTTGTATTCAGGCGTCACAAACAGAATTGCGTCCGCCTCGCGTATCCGCCGCTTTAACTCCGTGACTTTGGCTGGCGGGTTCTGTTCCTGGTCCTGGTTAAAGACGGGGATGCCTTCGAGCTCGAAAGTTTCGAGAATCGCGCCTTCCGGCACAAGTTCAGTTGCAGCCCTCAACGCCGCGCGATTGTATGATCTGCGCCGCAGACTGCCGGCGATACCGAGAATGCGAATTGGGTTATTCATGTTATGTAGATGTTAGCGAACTCACGGCGCGTTCTTGATGAGTCCAAAAGCGCTCGCGCAGAACCTTCTTCAGTATTTTGCCGGAGCCGCTCTTCGGCAGCTCGGTATCTGAAAATTCGACGCGGCGTGGAATCTTATAATTGGCCAGAGATCGCCGGCAATAAGCAATCAACTCATCCGCGCTTAGAGTCTTTCCCGGTTTCAACACAACATCGGCCATCACGAGCTCGCCCCATTTTGGATCAGGTATTCCAAAGACTGCTACTTCGCGAACCGCCGGAT
>JBARAJ010000034.1:0-50908 GCA_049791915.1 Candidatus Udaeobacter sp. | reverse complement strand
CGCGGCTCGATTTCGATGGTCTTGCGAAGCTGAGTGATCGCTTCGTCATAGCGTCGCGCGTAATAATAATCGTTCCCGAAATCGGCGTTATTGATCATCGAGAGCGGATCCAATGCGATGGAGCGTTTGGCTTCGACGATGGATTCGTCGAATCGCCCCAGCGCTAGCAGAGGTCCGGAACCAAACCAATGATGGGCGGTGGCGTAGTTTGGATTCAATTGGAGCGCTCGCTCGAACTCGGCAATCGCCCTCGGCGAATCAAAATCGAAGCCACTGACGATTCTGCCCGAAGAAGCGTGCGCTTCGGCCAGTGTGTCATCGAGTTCCAGCGCTTTTCTCACCGCCGCTTTAGCCTGCGGAATCGAGTCTTTTGGGGCAGCAGCCCCGTACGGCGGAAGAAGCAGGTAGGAATCGGCCAGACCTGAATAAGCGAGCGCGTAATTCGGATCTTTCGCTATTGCCTGATTGAAATAATCGATCGCCTTGCGCAAATCTGCGCCCGTTCTTTTGTTCCAAAAAAACCTGCCCTTGAGGTACAGCTCGTACGCTTCGGAATTCGCGGTCGGCTTTTTTGACATCGCCGTCTCTTCCGAGCCGGTGAGTTTGGCCTGCAATGTTTCAGCGATCGTTTTTGCGATATCGCTCTCGGTCGCGAAAATGTCGGTGAGCTTTCGGTCGTAAATTTCCGCCCACAGATGCGCATCGCTCATGGCATTGATGAGCTGCACATTGACACGGACCTGATCGTTGGCCTTCTGAACGCTACCTTCGAGAATGTTCATGACGCCGAGCTGCTTCGCGATCTCGCGCAAGTCTGAAGGCGCGCTCTTGAATCGCTGTGTCGACGTGCGCGAGATCACTTTCAGATCGGCGACTTTGGCGAGACGCGTGAGAATTTCGTCCTGAACACCTTCAGCGAAATAGGCGTTGCTCTTGTCTTCGCTTAAACTATCGAATGGCAGGACCGCAATTGATTTGCTTGGAATGTCGTTAGGCGCGGCCGTGGCGGTCTTATTTTGAACGGTGAAGCGACCGAGAAAAAACAGTGCGATCGAAATCGCGCCGCCAATCACGATCACATAAATCCAGGCTCGCTTCTTTTGTGTCGCAACTTTCGGCATCGCGTCGGCAACTTCGGTTCGCTTGACTCCCTCCGGCGTGATCTCGAAAAACCAGGCGAAAACGGCCGCGACTGGAAAACCAACAACAATCAGCAGGACAATCATCCGAATCGCCCAGTTCGGAATGTCGAAAACAGGAAATACCTGCGCGATTCCCTGAGAAAGCGCCCAGCCGGCGACGATGTAAGCGACAGCGACTTTGTAAACATTGCGCCGCTTTAGCTCGACAAAGAAGTTGTTGCTCTTCACTTCTTTGACTCTGTTTTCGTCCGAACAACCTTCTGGGCCAACCCTTCGAATCGCGGTGCGCGGCGTACACTGTCGTAAAGTTGATCGCCGTTGATCCACCAAAAGATAGGGTCCCGGTCGTCATAAGCCTTCTCCAGCCAATCCACATTGCGCAGCGGATCGAAGTCTGGACCCAAGCGGAGTAGGGTCGGCGTCAAAGGTCGGCTGAATAAGCCACCTTCATAAGGTGTTTGCACTAGGGGCGACAAGATCGGCACAGTATCGTCGGGTGCCGACGAAACGCACTAACATTTGTGCGCGTCATCCCTGATAGTACGCTGCGGCCCGTACGTCGGTGGCGAGGAGGAACGACAGCGTTATCGATCGCCTTTACGGCCGAGTCGCGTTGCTAATGGAAAACATGGTCGCCGCTTCATTCTAGAAGAAATTGATTGATTCGCGTCCCCGCTCATCAACAGCACTCCGCCCGGGTCATGATTACGGCCCGCCGGTCGATGTCTCACAGCTCCCGCCGGTTCCATTGTCGACCTTCACTGTTTGACGAAAAGCTTGTCCACCAACGCTTCAAACCGCGGATCGCCGCGCAGCGGGTCGAGCAGCGGATCAACCTTGATCCAATTAAGATCGATGTTCTCACGCTCCTGGGAACAGCGTTCCAAATATTGAATAGCCGTCGTCTTGTCGCCGAGGCCGATGTAAATCAAAGCGAAAAGGTAGCCACGAACGAATTGGTGCTGAGCGGTCTCGCTTAACTTTCGCAAAATCTCCAGAGCCTGCTCCTTCTTTCCCGTTTCGGCGTAGGCCCGGGCGAGCAGGGCTTGAATCTCCGGATCGTTATCGAGTGATGCGGCTTTTTCGTACTCAGCGATGGCGCCGGTCGAATCGCCTTTGAGGTAGAGTGCTTCGCCTAAATTCCAGTGGGCATAAGCAAAATTTGTGTCGAGCGCGAGGGTAGACCGTAGTTGCGCGATTGCGTCATCATAGCGACGACTGAGCATCAAAGTGCTTCCGAGATCCGCATTGATAATGAGCGAAAGCGGATCCAGTTCGACCGCGCGTTTACCTTCTTTGATCGCTTCATCAAACCGGCCCATGGTGACGAGCAGACTATTACTGAACCAGTGATGCGCGGTCGCGTAGTTGGGATCCAACGCGATCGCGCGCTGAAATTCCTTTTCCGACGCGGGCGGATTGAAGTCGTCCATGCAATACAGGTTCCCGAGTGCGGCGTGTCCTTCGGCAGATGTTTCATCCAGCTCGATCGCACGTCTTGCCGCGTCGCTGGCTTTTGGAAAAAAATCCCTTGGCATTCCCGCACCAAAAAGCGGTATCAAAACATAAGACTGCGCGAGACCCGCGTAGGCGTTCGCGTAGCTCGGGTCAGCATCGATCGCTTGTTGGAAGTAGGCAGCTGCCGTCTTGAGATCGTTACCTGTGCGTTTGTTCCAAAAAAAGCGGCCTTTGAGGTAAAGCTCATACGCTTCGGAATTGGCTGTCGGTTTCTTCGAGATCGCTGTTTGTTCCGAGCCGGTGAGTCTCGCCTGGAGAGTGTCGGCAATTGTTTTTGCGATGTCGCTCTCGACTGAGAAGATGTCGGTCAATTCGCGATCATAAATTTCAGCCCAGAGATGAGCGTCGGTAAGTGCGTTGATGAGCTGCACGTTCACGCGGACTTGATCCTTCGCCTTCTGCACGCTGCCCTCCAGGATGTTCGTGACGCCAAGCTGCTTCGCGATCTGGGGCAAATCTTCCGGTGTGCTCTTGAAGTGTTGTGTAGAAGTGCGCGAAATCACTTTGAGGTCCGCGACTTTGGCCAGACGCGTTAGGATTTCGTCCTGCATGCCCTCTGTAAAGTAAGCGTTGTCCGGATCGCGGCTGAGGTTATCGAATGGCAGCACAGCAATGCTCTTTGCCGGTATCGACAAGGCTTTAGCAGGTTCGCGCTTTGCCTCTTCGTTTGAACGCACCATCCCCGGAACAAACCGCGATACGAAAACGGCAATCACCACGAGCGCTCCGATTCCAATTGCAAGCAACGCCGGCTTGGCTCGCTTGGGCTCAGCCCCCGTAAGTTTCTGCCGGGCACTCTTAAATTTCTCTGGCAACGCAGGATTCCCGGTGGCGTCGGTGTAAAGGTTAACTACTGAAACGCGAACGCCGTGCTTTACTTCGCACTCGCCAAGATCGCGCAAGTATGGTTTCCAGCGAGGGTAATGCTCGAGGTCTTCGGCGACGTGTTTTGAAAGCAAAATGTGACCGGCATCGCCGCAATCCATTATCCGCTGCGCAATATTGATTCCCGCGCCGGCGATATTCGATTGTTCGTTCAAATCGGTGACCGCATTAACTGGACCGCTGTGGATTCCCATTCGCACCCGAAGTTCGGGATGCTTTTTTAGTTCCTTGCTGATCTCGAGTGCACACAGCACGGGTGCCTCAGGCGTAGTTCGAAACACCAACGCTGCCCCGTCACCTGTAGGGAGTCGGAACAGCTTGCCTTCGGCTTGGGCGGCCCGGAACTGCTCGGTTCCACGCACAATCTTGCGCAAAATATCGAGTTGCTCGCTCTGCTGATTGATCAGCAACTGCGAGTAGGCAACGATGTCGATGAATAGGACGTGTCCGATCTCGAACTTGAGTTCCGAAGGAGTTGCGGAGGACATGCCACTCGTCATCTACTTTTCCTGGCAGAGCTTCTCGAAGCGCGGATCTTTGCGAAGATTGTCCCAGTCTGGATCGATCCGCAGAAGTGCCCGCGTCACCGGACTTGCGTAGGAAATACTGAGCAGGTGTTGCAGAGCGTCGATCGCGCTGTCCTTCTCGCCGAAATGAGCCTCGATGCGAGCGAGGGTGTCTTCGTACCCGGGGCCGACGACGGCGTCTTTGGACGCCGGCAACAAAGCAATCGCCCGTTGGATGTGCGCGATTGCGCCGGCCTTGTCATCGAGCCAGGTCTCGGCCCAGGCCAGCTGATTCAGTAACTCCCTATTGTCAGGCTGCGTGCGCAAAAGCTCGTTCACGGTTTGCTTTGTCTTCTCGTAGGCCGCGGCCGCTTCGGCGGCGTGGCCGGCGTGTCGCTCCAGATCGCCGAGATAATTCTCGAAGGCTCCGAGAGAATTGCCCAGGGCTTTGGGGTCTTCCAGCTGCGCCTTAAGCATCGCGATCGCGGAATCGTATTTGCGCATAAGTATGGCGTTCGTCGCGACGATGCCTGCATATATCACGTCGCCTCGCTTTGGCTGGATCGTGTCCAGAAGCGTTTGGGCCTGCGTGAGATCGCCAGTCAGCTGAAAGCTCGCGGCAAGAAAACTGATGACGGTCGAATTTTCCGGACTCAGATCCAAGGCTCGCTGGAGGTGTTTCTGCGCCGCTGAGGCATCACGCGTCGCCAGATCAGTCAACGACGCATCAGTGAGCAGGAAAATATTCTGTGGGTCGAGCTCAATGGCTTGCGCGTAGAATCGGCGGCTGTCTTCCCACCGACCCTGCCGGCGAGCAATGCCGCCGAGAAATTCCGCAGCTGCCGCATTGTTCGGATATTGCCGGCGGACCGTTTCAAGCTGGGCCTTGGCGCCTTCATAGTCACGCTCGACAAAGTATTTATAGGAGCCGTTTGCCAGTTGCGTCTCGACCAGGTCCGGCCCGAACTTCTTTGCCATGTCGAGGGCTTGGCGGGCTGCTTCCCGACGTTGCGGTGATTGGTCGACATTAAGAAATAGCAGGCCGTTCTGGCGGCATAAATGCGCCCATGCGACGGCGAACTCAGGATCAAGCCGCACCGCGTCTTCGAATGCCTCGATCGACTTCAGCACACTCGCTTGAAAATCTTCCACGCCGCCCTCGAAAGCCAGGCCGCGCAAGTAAGCATCGTAGGCGTCCGGATTTTTAGTGGGTCGGGCGCCCAATTCTCGCTTCTCCTTCCCACTCAGTTTGGCATTCAATTGGTCAGCGATCGCGCCAGCTACTTCGCCTTCTACTCCGAAGATATTTTGTAATTCCCGATCATAACTCTCCGCCCACACGTGCTCATCGGTCGCAGCTTTGATCAACTGCACATTGATGTGCACCGCATTGCCGGCTTTTTGCACGCTGCCTTCGAGTAAATTAGCCACGCCGAGCTGCTGACCTACTTCGCGCAAGTTATCCGGCGCGCTTTTGTATTTTTGAGTAGAGCTACGGGAGATGACCTTTAGATCAGCGATTTTCGACAAACGGGTGAGGATCTCGTCCTGGATACCTTCAGCGAAATAGGCGTTCGATTTGTCTTCACTGAGGTTTTCAAATGGCAAGACGGCAATGCTTTTCTCCGGGATCGCCGAACCGGTGGGCGGTGGCTCGAGCGCGGCGTTTTTCTTACGAGAAAGGTCGTGCTGCAGCTCCTCGGTGATCTTCTTGGCGACTGCGCTCTTAATCGTATCGGCCAATGAAGGGACCGCTGTGGCGGTGGGTTGAGGCAATGTCGCTGACCGGCCGTGGTCAAGCGTGCGCATGATCGCAGGCGCGAAAATCACTGACACGATAGCAAGTACGAAGGTGAGTGCGATGAACAATCCCACGACAACAAAGATCGCGCGCGCAACCGGAGAGAGTCCTTTGCGCGCGCCTTTCGAGAAGGCTCGAACACCCCCGTGCGCTTTCCCGAGTCGCGTCGGCGGTGTGGGATTACCAATAGTCTCGGCGTAAAGATTAACCAGCGAGACAACAACTCCGTGCTTCACTTCCACGTCGCCCAGTTCATGCAGATACGGCTGCCATCGACGCTTTTGCGCCAGATCGCCAGCGACGCGTTTACTCACGAGAATGTGGCCGGCGTCGCCGCAATCCATCACTCTCTGCGCGATGTTGATGCCTACGCCGGCGATGTTTTCGCGCCCGTTTGCATCCTTCACATGATGGATCGGTCCGCTGTGGATTCCCATCCTCACCGGTAGACTCGGCTGCGCGCGCAAAGCTCGGCTAATCTCCAAGGCGCATTCCGCCGGCTCTTCGACGGACCCGGCGAAAACCAGCGCCATGCCATCGCCTGTCGGCAAAATGGTAAGCCCCCCTCCAGCCTCCGCCTGGCGAACCACTTCGGTGCTGCGCACAATCTGGTTCAACTCCTGAAGGGCTTCCGATTGTTCGTCGGTTAGCAGCTTGGAGTAGCCCACGATGTCCATGAAGAGCACGTGCGCTATCTCCAGACGTTTAGCCTTCTGCTCGTCAGCCATGAAGCGGGACTCTACTGGCTGGGCGCAACCCTCTCTAGCGTATTCTTTTGCTCCGGGAGAGACGACAATTTTTTGAAAGTCTGAAAAGAACCATGGATTAAACGGATAGCACGGATAAGGCTCAGGCATGAAGATAAGGCGGGTCGTGTTCGCCAGGTTTTCGCGGGCGCAATACTCAACTCCTCGTGAATCATCTCTTCATCCGTTTTATCCGTGCGATCCGTGGTTCAATTGTCTTTCGGCGCTAATGAGGCGACGATTTTAGACACGAATTTCACGAATCCACACGAATCAAACCGAGAGTCGGCGTCCGAGTGGTGACAATTCGTGAAATTAGTGTCTCTCTTTCGGCGCGAGCGACTCGACGATTTTTTCGAAGCGCGGATCGCCGCGGAGCGGATCCCAGAACGGGAGCAATCTTAAGGCGCCGTAGCTCAGCATGACCGATGCTTGGGGAGCACGCAGCCCAGCTTCCAGTTGCTGCAAAGCGAGCTCCTTCTCGCCCGCCCACGCTGCCGTGATGGCGAAATACTGAAGGACGCGGCTGCCGTTGTTGACATCTTTTTCCACCGGCGTGAGCGCAATCGCCCGACGGCCTTCGTCCAACGCCATGTCTTTCCGCCCAAGGGCAGCATCAATTAAGCCGAGGACGCAGAGCGGCGGACCGTAGTCCGGCTGCGCCTGCATGATCTTCTCTTGCTGGGCGCGAGCAGCTTCAAATGCAGTGCGCGCTCGCGCCTCATCTTTGGTCATGCGCGCCAGCAGCGCTTCGCCAAAGCTGTGGCTCAGAATGATCGCGCCTTCGTTCCAGCATTGATTGTCGCCCAGCGTGACGAGTGCTCGTTCGGCCGCAGCCGGATCGCGTTCGGCCAGAGCGCAAAAGAACCAGATGTCCGCGGCGCTGGCAATGGCGGCGGACCCTTGGGCGAGAATTGCATCAATCGTCTGGTGCAGCGGCCAGGTGTCCCCTTTCCAGCACATGTACCATAGTCCACGATTGGCCTGCGTTTCGACGTTGTCGGGCATGATCGCTGACGCGCGATCCAGCGCAGCGATCGCTTCGGCATAACGCCCCAGGAACTGGTAACTGAGTGCGATTTGTTGCAGAGTATAAAAGTTGCGCGGGTCCAGCTCCACTGCGCGCTCCAGATTGCGCAGACCTTCCTCTTGCTGGCCGCGCCGCCGCAGAATGTAGCCGGTGAGTTCAAAGAGACGCGAGTCATTGGGTAACGCTCGCCCCGCGATCTCCAATTCGGCGAGAGCGCCGGCATAGTCTCGCAGGCCGTAGTAGAGATATTGTGCGCGCGCCAAATGCGTTTCCGCGGCATCCGGCCGCAATCGTGTCGCGGCTTGCACCGCAGCTTCAGCCAGGGCAAGCCGGGCAGGAGTGTGATCATACCCCCTAACTGCATAAGCGATTTCGTGGGCATAGGCGAGCTGGCAGTAGGCGTCGAAAAATGAGGGATCATGCTTCACCGCTTCATCCAGAAGTTCAATTGCCTTGCGCTCGTCTGGCTCGGACGTCGCGCTGAAACCTGCCGTGAGGAGAAGTGACCTGGCCCGGCTGTAAAGGTCGAAAGCCGCCAGATCAGTGGTAGGCGGCTGCTCAATGGCTTTCTTCTCGTTAGGCGATAGCTTCGCCTGCAATTGATCGGCGATCGCCTTGGCGATTTCGCTTTGGATGGCGAAGACATCGGCCAGATCGCGATCGTAGGTTTGTGCCCACAGATGTGCGTCTGTCCGCGCGTCGATCAACTGCGCATTTACCCGAATCTTATTGGCAGCACGTTGCACGCTGCCTTCGACAACATTTGCTACGCCGAGTTGCTGGCCGATTTCGCGCAGATTGCGCAGTGCGCCGCTTTTGTACTGCATGACGCTCGTGCGGCTGATCACTTTCAGATCAGCTATCTTCGCCAGGTACGTTAGGATTTCATCCTGGACGCCATCGGCGAAGAAGGCGTTTGTTTTTTCTTCGCTCAGATTTTCAAACGGAAGCACCGCGATGCTTTTTTCCACGACAGTGGCGAGCGAACGCGCCGGTGCTTTGCGCAAAAAAGAGAGAAGCGCAGCGGCAAGCGCGGCTACCACCACCAGCCCGATCGCCACCGCCGCCCAACGCACATGGGTGCGATGTTTCCTAACCGCCTGCAGTTTCTTCGGTAGCTGCGCATTACCGACTTCGCCGTCGTAAAGGTTGGCAAGGCCGATGCACGCGCCGTGCTTCACTTCGCATTCGCCCAAGTCATGGAGATAGGCGCGCCAGCGCGGATACTGTTCCAGATCTTCCGCCAGATGTCGGGAGAGAAGAATGTGGCCGGCATCACCGCAATCCATCACCCGCTGCGCGATGTTGATGCCCGCGCCGGCGATGTTGGCTTGTTCGTTCAGGTCGCTGATTTCATTGACCGGGCCGCTATGAATGCCCATCCGCATGTGAAGTTCGGGATGACTCTTCAGTGCCTTACTAATTTCCATTGCGCATAACACCGGCGCTTCGGCGCTAGTGCGGAAAACAAGTGCGCCACCATCGCCAGTCGGTAACCGCAGCAGTTTGCCTTCTGCTTCGGCCAGGCGGAATTGCTCGGTTCCGCGGACGATCACTTTTAACTTTTGAATTTGATCCCGCTGCTCAGTGATGAGCAACCTGGAGTAACCGACGATGTCGATAAAGAGGACATGCCCGATCTCAAATTTCACTTCGGAGGAAGACTCGGATGGCATCAGGGTTCGTTTTATCTCAAAACTCGCGATTCAACGAGCAATTTAGCCAAAGACGCTGGATCTCGAGCCAGGGCATTTCGTTTCCTTCGATAGCGTCGAACGACATTAGCTTTATCGTCGCCACCGGATTAAGAATTCTCCCCGAATTATAAATCAAAAAAGAGGAGGTTTTCATGACACATAACGCAACCAAATCGAAACAGTTGTTGTCGCACACCATCGCGGAGTGGGCTTGCGCGCTGAAATACGAACATCTCTCCCCCGAAGCAATTCAGGCCGCAAAATTGTTCTGGTTCGATTCCATCGGCTGCGCGCTGGGTGGAAGTCAGCAGGAAGACGCGACGATTCTGCTCAAACATTATCGCGCAATGAGCGGCGGTAATGGAAAAGCAACAGCATTCGTTTCCGGCTTTAAGACCAACCCAGTCGACGCAGCATTCATGAATGGCCACATGATTCGAGCGATGGATTACAACGACATCTATTGGAAGGCCGACCCGTGCCATCCGAGCGATCTCATTTCCGCTCCACTGGCACTCTGCGAAAGCGAAGGATTGAGCGGCAAAGATCTAATTCTTGCCACGATCATCGCCTACGAAATTGAGATGCGGCTTTGCGAAATCGGGCGCCCGGGAGTTCGCGAATATGGGTGGCATCACGCGACGTTAAGCGCGTTCGCCGCGCCCGTAACGGCGGGGCGCGTGCTAAATCTTGCGCGTGATCAAATGGTGTCAGCGATCGGCATCAGCGCATCGCGAACGTTTTGTCCGGGCGCGGTCACGGCGGGCAAATTGACCAACATGAAGAACACGGTCGATCCGTGGGCCAGTCGAATGGGTGCCGAGAGCGCGTTGCTCGCGCGCGAAGGATTCTCCGGACCGGAGCACATGATTGATGGCAAGGAAGGTCTGTTCGCAGTGTTCGGTCATGTGCAATACAAGGGAGAACCGGCAAGGTTCGATGGCGAAGGTTTGATCAAGGATTTACCAACTTCGCCAACATCGCACTACCGGATTCTCGATTGCGGGATGAAGAGTTTCCCCATCGAAGCGCTGAGTCACGCGCCGCTCACTGCCATGATGAAAACCGTCAAGGAAAACAAGATTAAGGCTGACGACGTGAAAGAAATCAAAGTAGAAGTGATCGCGCGCGCCGCCGATATCCTCGGCGATCCGCACAAGTATCGGCCCGACTCAAAAGAAACAGCCGATCATTCCCTCCCATATTGCATGGCTGTGGGACTCGTTGATGGAATGGTGACGCCGCTGCAATTCAAGGAGGAGCGGGTGCTCGATAAATCGCTGATTCCAATCATGGACAAAGTGAAAGTGGTCGCGAACGACGAGTTCGAAGCGCTTTTTCCAAAATTTCAGCCGAGTCGGGTAACGATCACGACGAATGATGGCAAGGAGCATTCGACGCGTGTCGACGTCCCGAAAGGCGATCCGCGCGATCCGATGACCGAGGAAGAAATCGCGGTGAAATTCACGGCGCTTGGCGGCGATGTGATCGGGAAAAAGCAATGCGAAAAATTGCGACAGTGCATCATGAATTTGGAAAATCTCGGGAAGGTCGACGAACTTCTCGCGCTGACAGTCGCGTAACACAGGCATCCTGCCTGTCTCGTAGCGCAGGCATCTTGCCTGCATAGTTTTAATTGTGTGGCGTCTGTGTCAGACGCCACACGTGCAAGCTGGAAGCTTGCATGACAAGAACAGGCTCGAAGCCGTGTTACGTTACGCCGTCGCGCTCCCCTCGCCTGCGCCGAACTGAATCCCCTGCGCAAGCGGCAGCTCGCCTGAGAAATTGATCGTGTTCGTCTGACGCCGCATGTAGTACTTCCAGCAATCGCTGCCACTCTCGCGGCCGCCGCCGGTTTGTTTTTCGCCGCCGAACGCCCCGCCGATTTCTGCGCCACTCGTGCCGGTATTTACGTTGGCAATTCCGCAATCGCTCCCGACTGCGCTCACAAATTTTTCTGCTTCGCGCACGTCATTTGTGAAAATCGATGAGGTCAATCCTTGCGGCACATTGTTCTGAATCGCCATCGCCTCGTCGAAGTCGCGATACGTCATCAGGTAAAGCAATGGCCCGAAAGTTTCGTGTTTCACGATTTCGAAATCCGGCTTCGCAGCAGCCAGGCACGGCTTCATGTAAGCGTGGCCAGGAACGGTGAGTCGTTCGCCGCCGTAAAGCACTTCGCCGCCTTCATCTCGCAACCGCTGAATGGACTCTTGCACCATGTCGACAGCATGTCTGTCGATGAGCGGGCCCATAACGGTCTTGCGATCCAGCGGATTCCCAATGGATAGTGTCTTGTAACCGGCAAGGAGTTTGTCGCGGACCTTCGATGCGACTAACTCGTGCATAATCACCCGGCGTGTCGAAGTACAACGCTGTCCGGCCGTGCCCACGGCGCCGAAAAAGATCGATTGCACGGCCATCTCGAGATCTGCGCTCGGCGTGACGATGAGTGCATTGTTGCCGCCGAGTTCCAGAATCGTTCGTCCCAGCCGTCCGTTAACCGCTTTGGCGACACTAAATCCCATATTGGTCGAGCCGGTAGCCGATACCAACGGAATACCCGGATTGTCCGCCAATTTTTGTCCCACTGTTTTTCGATCGCCCACCAGTAAAGTAAAAATCGCAGGGTCAGCGCCAGTTTCGCGACAGACGCGCGCGGCAATCTTCGTGACTGCGATCGCGGTAAGCGGCGTTTTTTCCGACGGCTTCCAAATCGTGGCGTCACCGCACACTGCCGCGAGCGTGGCGTTCCAAGACCAAACCGCGACGGGAAAATTGAACGCGCTTATCACTGCGACTACACCGAGGGGGTGCCATTGCTCCATCAACCGATGGTTCGGGCGTTCCGATTGAATCGTTAGGCCGTAAAGCATTCGCGACTGGCCGACGGCGAAATCGCAGATGTCGATCATCTCCTGCACTTCGCCTTCGCCTTCAGCTATGATTTTCCCCGTCTCCAGCGTCACAAGCTGACCGAGCTCATGTTTGAGTTCACGCAGCGCGTTGCCGAGGCGGCGAACCGTCTCGCCGCGCACCGGTCCGGGCGTGACGCGCCATTTCAGAAAGGCTTCGTGCGCACGCGATATCGCCTTGTTGTAATCGTCGTCGGAAGCGGTACGAACACCGGCGAGTCGCCGACCGTCGATCGGCGAAATTTTGTCAATCATCGCACCACCGCCGCGCCATTCGCCATCAAACACGCCAGCGTTGTCGTCAGTGAGACCCAGTTTTTCCAGAGGTGTTTTCATACATCGACCGGCGGTTCCGCAGCAATCCGGAGAGCGCCCGCGACTCGCGTGCTGGTTTCGGCGGCTCGCCGAAACGAACTTCGGAAAGAATCGAGCCAAAGGAAAGCGCCCATACGAAGAAAAGTTCGCGAGAGCGAGCCGCATGCGCTCCCCAGAACCGCCGACCAATCACCATTCATTTCGAGCTCCCGCGCTTCCTGCAATATTTGCGCATCAACTCCATTGCCTCATCAATTACTTCCGCAGTGATATCCAGCGCCGGACGGAAGCGAATTGAATTCTCGCCGGAGCGAAGGCTCAAAACACCAAGGTTGAAGAAGCCATGCCAAAATTCTTCACGCGTTTTCGCATCGGGGAGATCGAACGCCAGAAATACTCCGCGGCCGCGTGCAGCGGAAATCCGCGGCTCTTCCGTTTGCAGATGGCGCAGTTGATCAAGGAAATAGGCACCTATTTTCGCGGCGTTCTCAACCAGACGTTCCTGCTCGATAATGCGTAGATAATGGGTCGAGCGCACCATATCGGTGAAGTTCCCGCCCCACGTTGAATTTAAACGGCTGGGTAAGCGAAACGCGTTGTCTTTCACTTCATCGATGCGCGGGCCGGCCATCACACCGCAGACCTGCGATTTTTTTCCGAACGCCATCAGATCGGGCAAGACATTGAAATGTTCGCAGCACCAATTGCGACCGGTGGCGCCCATGCCGCATTGCACTTCGTCGAAAATCAGCAGGATATCGTTTTCGTCGGAAATTTTCCGCAGCTTTTGCAGCCATTCACCGCGAAAATGATTGTCGCCGCCCTCGCCCTGGATCGGCTCGATGATGATGGCGCAAATGTCGACGTTGCGTTGTTCGATGAACTCGCGGATCTCGCGCTCGGCTTTTTGTTCGCGCTCGATCACATCCGCCTCCCGTTTCGATTCCGGAAGCGAAAAATCAATGCCAGGACACGAGACGCGGGGCCAATCAAATTTCGCAAACAAATCCGTCTTACGCGGGTCAGTATTGGTCAGGCTCATCGTGTAACCGCTCCGCCCGTGGAAAGCGCGTCGGAAATGCAAAACCTGCGTGCCACGTTCGCCGTGACCTGCGGCCATGTTCTTTCGGACTTTCCAATCCATCGCCGCCTTCAAACAATTCTCTACCGCGAGCGCGCCGCCCTCGATGAACAGATAATGCTGGAGCGGCGGCAAACCGACTACGCGCTCGAACGTGGCGATAAATTCAGCGTAGCCATCCGAATAAATATCCGAGTTGGCAATCTTCACTTTCGCCGCGCGTGAAAGATCGCGTCGCACTTCCGGTTCGTCGAAGTGCGGATGGTTATATCCGACCGGCATCGACCCAAAAAAACCGTAGAAATCTATCAGTAGGCGATCATCGACCGCGTTGTACAAGTACGAGCCGCGGCTTTTCTCGAGATCCATGACGATCTTGAACCCGTCCAGCAAAACGTGCTGCTCGATCGTCTGGAGGACTTTCGCAGCCGCTATTGGCTTTTCTGCTTTGCTCTTTGCCGTTCGGTTTCGAGTCGAAGGTGTCTCCGCGAGGACGGGTGCGATACTCATTGGTGATCGTAATCTGAGGCGTCAATGCGGTCAACGGAGCAGAGGCATCTTGCCTGTCGGGACACTGGGCATCTTGCCCGGTGTCCAGAGCTGCAATTCGACAGGCGAGACGCCCGCCGGCCCCACAGGCAAGATGCCTGTGCTACACCATGCCCTGACGCAGTAGTTCGTGTTTTCCGGCGAGCAGATCCTGAACGAGATCGTAACCGCGTTTATCGGCATTGCGCGCAGTGCCGGCGAAATGATGATCGATTCTCATGCGCGCTGACCGACAGAAATAATTCGCAATGGAAAGAATTTCGTCAGCCGGTTTACCCTGGCCGAGCAGCCATTGCGCGTACGAACACGTCGCGCTGATCGCAAACAACTCCGTCGCGGCACCGACAAATCTGGAAAGGAGCAGTTGCTCGCGATCGAGTTTCGGGCCGAACCGCGCCATCGCGTGAAACAATCCGCGTGCAAGCCGCTTGCTCGTGCGCGCGGCGTAATTGACGTGGCCCAAAAGTACTTCGTGCAAGTTCTCGATCTTGCCCGCGCCATTTGGCAGCCATTGGCGCGGATACCAGCCGGCATAAAATTTTCCCGAACTCAGAACGGCTTTCGCGCGATCGGACATGGGCAGTTGCGTGTTGAAAATCGCGCCGCCGACTTTCAGATGTGGATCCAGCGCTTCGCGTGCGATGAAGAGACGCATGATTTCACTCGAGCCTTCGAAGATCGTGTTGACTCGACAATCGCGCAGAAATCTTTCCACCGCGATTGGTGGCTCGCCGCGTCCGGCCAGCGATGCCGCAGTCTCATATCCACGTCCGCCGCGCACTTGCATTGCTTCATCGGCAATACGCCAGGTCGTTTCCGTGGCCCACATTTTGCACATCGCAGTTTCGATACGCAGGTCGCCAGCCTTGCTGTCGAGCAGCGACGACGTGAGAAAAGTCATCGCTTCCATGGCGAAAACGTTGCCCGCCATTTCCGCAATTTTCCCGGCAATGGCTGCATGTTTTCCGATGGGCACACCCCATTGAATGCGTTCGCCGGCCCATTTTCGCGAAATCTCGAGTAACCGCTTCGAGACCCCAACGCACGCTGCGGGCAACGTAAGCCGTCCGGTATTTAACGTCGTAAGCGCAACCTTGAGTCCGGCACCTTCCTTGAAGATGATGTTCTCCTGGGGAACGCGCACATTGGTGAACTTAACAACTGCGTTGTAAAGCGCGCGGAGTCCCATGAACCGGCAGCGATACGCGATCTCCAGTCCCGGCGTATCTACATCAACGATGAACGCTGTGATTTGCTTGCGTTCTTTTCCGCCGACCATCTTCGATGGCGTGCGCGCCATCACCACCAGCACGCCGGCTTTCACGCCGTTGGTGCACCAAAGTTTTTCGCCGTTCAGGATGAACTCGGAGCCGTCTTCGGTGGGCTCAGCTTTCAGGCTCATTGTCGCTGGGTCAGATCCGGCGTGCGTCTCGGTCAGCGCGAATGCAGAGATCTCGCCGCTTGCGACGCGCGGTAGATATTTTTGTTTCTGCTCTTCAGTGCCAAATAACAGCAACGGTTGCGCGACGCCGATGGACTGATGCGCAGACACGAGCGCGGCGACGTTCCCGTCCCAACTGCCAAGCAACACTGCGGCGCGTCCATAATTGCTTTGTGACAGCCCGAGGCCGCCGTATTTCTTCGGCACTTTGATTCCAAAAGCGCCGATCTCCGCGAGGCCTTTGAAATTTTCCGGCGGAATTTCACCGGTGCGATCAATCTCATCGGGATCGACATGTTCGCGCAGATAAGTTTCAAGCTTGCCCAAAAACTCTTCGCCAGCGGCGCGATCTTCTGCGGTCTGTGCCGGGTACGGATGGATTCGATTGAAATCGTAACGTCCGACAAACAGGTTACTGGCAAAACTGCCGCGGTCTTCGAGCGGATCGCGCGCGGCCTCCGCGAGCTCGAGCGCTTCGCGCTGGCCTTTCCCCATCTTCGATGTGTCGATGACGGCATGAGGCACCGGCTTTTCGGGCTTTGCGCTCGTTTCCTCGGCGATTTGTTTTTCGGGTGCTTCGAGGGGCGATTTCATAGGAGCACAGGCGTCCCGCCTGTAGGGACACCGGGCATCTTGCCCGGTGTTTGATTGTCTTTGAATTTTGTGTTCGACAGGCGAGACGCCCCCCTGCCCCACAGGCAAGATGCCTGTGCTACGTCACTCCTCATAAAATTTCGTCCCATCACGCGCATGCTTCTTCAAAATTTCGCATGGAGCAAATTTCTGTTCAGTTCGCCCAAGCCGTTCCAACTTCTCGACGATCCTCTTTAATCCAAAGTGTTCCGCAAATCGCAATGGCCCACCGCGGAACGGCGCGAAACCTGTTCCCAAAATCATTCCGTAATCCGCATCCTCGGGAGAATCGACGACTCCCTCTTCCACGCAGCGAGCGGCCTCGTTCACCATTAGAAAAATGAGCCGGTGAGTCAGGTCTTCAGCTGTAGCCGCCGGCGTTGACGCCGGCTCTGGACGAGGTGACGCAGCAGAGCGGCCAGGGTCGGCGCCCCCGGCTACAGCGCCGCGCAGCCACTGTGCCAACGCCTCGTTAGGCGTCTGCTTCTTGCCTTCGTATTTGTAAAAACCTGCGCCTGTTTTGCGGCCAAGCACCTGTTGGTCGCGCAGCCAGAGCAGGACAGCTGCGACGTGATCGCGTTGCCCGTAGGCCTTCTTGAGTGTGTTGCCGATATCGATCGTAATATCGACGCCGATTTCATCGATCAATCGCAACGGACCCATCGGCATTCCCCATTCCACCAGCGCGCGATCGATCCGCTCCGCGTCCACGCCGCTCTCGAATAGCTCAGCCGCATCGAGCAGGTACGGAAACAAAACGCGGTTCACCAGGAACCCGGGGCTATCGCGCACGATGACCGGCACTTTTCCGACCTGCCGTACAAAACCCAGGCTGCGGTCGCGCGTTTCGTCGGATGTTTGTTTCGCAATAACGACTTCCACGAGTTTCATCCGGCTCACCGGATTGAAGAAATGCAGTCCGATCACGTGCTCGGGCGAAACCGTCACATCGGCCAGTTCGCTTACAGGAAGCGCTGAAGTATTTGTCGCGACGATGGCTTTCGGGCCGGCTTCCATCGCCAACTCGCGGAAAACTTCTTTCTTGATCTCCATCTTCTCAGAAGTCGCTTCAATTACGAATTGCACATCCCGCAACTCCATTGGCGCAGTGGAGCCACAAATCCGGGCGCGACCCTGTTTCGCCTTTTCCTCGCTCATCAAGCCGCGCTTTACGGCGTCGCCGTAGATTTTGTCGACGTTCGCCAACCCGCGATCGATCAGTTCGCGCGCGACGTCGCGCAGGATCACGGTTACGCCCCGGGAGCTGAGCCATTGCGCAATGCCGGAGCCCATCACCCCGGCGCCAATCACAGCAGCGTGCACGATTTTTTCGGGCGGCGTTCGCGACGTTCCCCTCTTGTATTTCTCCGCGAGGAAAAAATTGCGAATGAGGTTTTGCGTCGACTCCGTTTTGCCAAGCTCCACAATCCCGTCCAGCTCCAATCGCAACGATTCATCGGGCGAAATCGACAAAGTTTTATTGATGATTTCGCAGGCACGTTCGAGCGCCAGATTTCCACATTGTTTTGGAGGGGCGAACTCCTGCGAGCCCGGGGTCTCACGAGCTCCGCCGTCCATTTTGCGTTTTCCAGCGCGCAGCTTTTTACGTGCGTGATCGAGAAGCTGATCGCTTGGCGCGATTTCGTCCACCAGCCCGACCTTCAAAGCTTCCCGAGCGGAATGAAGTTTGCCCTTCAAAATCACTTCAGCGGCCTTTTCAGCGCCGATTAACCTCGGCAATCGCGTGCAGCCGCCCCAGGCGGGAAGAAGGCCCAGGCTCGTTTCGGGCAAACCGATCCGGGTGGCCTGATCATCCGATGCGACGCGATAGTCGCACGCGAGCGCAACCTCGTAACCGCCGCCGGCCGAGGCGCCATGAATGGCTGCAACCGTTGGGACTTTAAGATCCGCCAGGCGATTGAAAACCTGTTGCCCGCGCTCAATAAATCCGCGCATCTCGCCGGTTTTCGCTGCTTCCAACAGCGTTTTCAGATCCGCGCCCGCGACAAAGATCGATTTCTTTGCCGATGCGATGATCAGCCCGCGCAACGACGCGTCTTTCTCCACTGCTTCGAGATGCTCATTCAACTCATCGAGAGTAGCGTCCTCGAAAATGTTCGCGCCTGAGTTGGGACGATCGAAGGTCAGCACGCAAATGTGATCGTTACCGGTCTCGCGTCGAATCATTGGAGCTGTAGCAACTGTGGGCATTATCTTCATTTTGGAACGTTTCCCCGCAAATGCCAAGTGCGGAAGACCAGAGTTAACTACGACGCGGGCATCTTTTGTAACGTTTTGAAGAAGGCTTCGTGGATCATTGCTTTGGGCAAGCGCGAGTGCTAGAAACGCAACATGGTCGGGAAGATCTTAGAACCCGAAATCAAGAGCCTGATCGACGCCCGTAACTTCACGGCGCTCCGCGAAGTTTTCCGCGAATGGCCCCCGGCCGATGTCGCCGAGGTAATCCTCGATATCCCGGAAGATGAACAGGTGATCATCTTTCGGGTGTTGCCGCACGATCTGGCAGCGGATGTTTTTGAATACCTCGGGATCGAGGAACAGCAGAAATTGTTGCGCGCGATGGCACACGAGCAGGTGGTAGCCATTCTGAATGAGATGTCGCCGGACGATCGCACGGCGCTGCTGGAGGAATTGCCGAGTGCCGCGGCGCGCCAGTTGATCCGTCTGCTCACGCCGGAAGAACGCCGTGTGGCCACGGCATTGCTCGGCTATCCGGAATACAGCGTCGGGCGATTGATGACGCCGGATTTTATCGCGGCGAGGGAGGATTGGACCGTGCAACATGTACTCGATTATGTCCGCGAGTACGGTCGCGACCGCGAGACGCTAAACTTCATTTACGTTGTCGATGACCGAGGCAAATTGATCGACGACGTGCGGATGCGCGAGTTCCTGCTCCGGCCGCTTACGGCGAAGGTGAGCGAAATTCGCGATCAAAACTTCGCGGCGTTGAACGCGAGCGATTCGCAACAGGATGCGCTGAACATCTTCCGCAAGTACGATCGCGCCGCGTTGCCAGTAGTCGATTCAAACGGTGTGCTGGTCGGGATCGTCACGAGCGACGACATGCTCGACGTCGCCGAGGAAGAAGCGACCGAAGACATCCAGAAACTCGGCGGTATGGAAGCGTTAGACGAGCCGTACACGACCATTCCGTTTCTGCGAATGGTAAAGAAACGCGCAACCTGGCTGATCATTTTGTTCCTCGGCGAAATGCTGACCGCAACCGCAATGCAGGGTTATAACGGCGAGATCGAGAAGGCGGCCATTCTTGCGATGTTTTTGCCGTTGATCATTTCCAGCGGCGGCAACTCGGGCTCGCAAGCGACTACACTCGTGATCCGTGCGATGGCTCTCGGCGAATTGCGCTTGAGGGACTGGTTTGGCGTGGTACGAAAGGAATTACTCTCGGGCGCTGCTCTCGGCCTGATTCTGGGAACCATCGGTTTCTTCCGCATCACGCTGTGGCAATATTTGCACATTTTTGACTACGGTCAGTATCACTGGCTTGTCGCTATCACTGTCGGCGTGGCGCTTGTGGGAGTGGTGCTGTGGGGAACTCTGAGTGGCGCGATGCTTCCCTTTTTGCTGCGCCGTTGTGGACTCGATCCGGCGGCGTCATCTGCGCCATTCGTCGCGACGCTGGTCGATGTAACGGGATTGGTAATCTACTTCAACGTTGCGCTATTCATTCTTCGCGGGACGCTGCTCTGATCTCCTGGGTTTGTAGCGCTGGCATGGTGGCGCAACTTTGGTGATCGCATGAACAACAAACGAGCGGCCCAAGGCGCAGGCGTTTCCAGGCAGGTTGACGAACTGGCGACGATCAGCGTCGACGCCCTTTTTGAGAGGCTCGGCACTACGAAAGCCGGTTTGAGTGAAGAAGAAGCCGAGAGAAGGCTCGATAAATACGGTCGAAACGACATCGCCGAAGAGAAGGCACGCACCTGGGTTCACAGGTTGTTTACGGCGAGCCGCAATCCGTTGGTGATTCTGCTTACGCTGCTCGCCACAATTTCCTATGTCACAGGCGATCTGGGCGCAGGGACCGTCATGCTTTCGATGGTTATTCTTGGACTGGGCTTGCGCTTTGTTCAGGAAACTCGCGCTGACGCCGCCGCGGCGAAATTGAAAGCAATGATCAGCGTCACCGCGACAGTGGTCCGCAACGGAGAGGCCAGGGAAATACCGATCAGCCAGCTTGTTCCCGGTGACATCGTCCAGTTGTCAGCCGGCGACATGATACCCGCCGATGTGCGACTGATCTCCGCTAAAGATCTGTTCATCATTCAAGCCACGTTGACGGGTGAATCGCTTCCTGTCGAAAAAATCGAAGCGCCGGACACGCGGCAAGGCGTGGGCCTGTTGGAACGCAGCAACAGCTGTTTTCTTGGAACGAGCGTCGAGAGCGGCACAGGCAAGGCAGTCGTGGTTGCGACTGGCCCGAACACCTACTTCGGTCACATCGCCCGCAGCCTTGCGGATGAGAAAGAGGAAACGAGTTTCGACCGCGGCATCAAGAAATTCACGTGGCTGATGATTCGCTTCATGCTTGTGATGGTACCCTTGGTGTTCGTCATCAACGGCCTGACAAAACACAATTGGCGCGAAGCATTTTTCTTTTCAATGGCGGTCGCCGTTGGACTCACGCCGGAAATGTTGCCGATGATTGTATCGGTCTGCCTGTCCAAGGGCGCGATGGCGATGTCGCGTAAGAAGGTCATCGTCAAGCGGCTCAACGCGATTCAGAACTTCGGGGCGATGGACGTTTTTTGCACGGACAAGACCGGCACGCTTACGATGGATCACATCATTCTCGAGCTGTACTGCAACATTCATAAGGAAGAAAGCGAAGAGGTCCTGTGCGAGGCCTACATCATCAGCCATTTTCAAAGCGGCCTGAAAAATGTTCTCGATCGCGCCGTACTGAAATACACGAAACTGCACAAGGAACTCTCCCTCGAGAAATATTCGAAGGTCGACGAGATACCGTTCGATTTCTCGCGTCGAATGATGTCCGTGGTGGTTGATGGGCCTGACGGAGAGCGTCAACTCCTAACCAAAGGCGCACCGGAAGCGGTGTTCAAGAAATGCGTTCATTTCGATTATGAAGGCGAAATCTTTCCGATGGAGCCGATTCTGGTCGGCGACCTCCTGGAAGAACTGAATGAATTGAACAGCGACGGCTTCCGCGTGCTGGCGGTCGCCAAAAAGAAAGTGGAGAAACGAGCGGCCTACTCGAAAGCCGATGAAGACGGCCTGGTGCTGACCGGTTATCTCGCATTCCTCGACCCACCGAAAGAGACCGCCCTTAAAGCCATTTCTGCGCTGAACCAGCACGGCGTCACGGTGAAAGTGCTCACCGGCGACAACGACCTTGTCACGCGCAAGGTCTGCTCCGAAGTCGGACTCAAGGTGGAAAAAATCCCGCTCGGAAATGAAATCGAAAAGATGTCGGACGAGGAACTGCCAGAACTGGTCGACCGGTTCAATGTTTTTGCTCGGCTGTCGCCCGCGCACAAGCAGCGAATTGTAAAGGCGCTTCAAAAAAAGGGCCACACCGTCGGCTTCATGGGCGACGGAATTAATGACGCCCCGGCTTTACGCGCCGCGGATGTAGGCGTCTCGGTCGATAACGCCGTCGACATCGCCAAAGAATCGGCCGACGTGATTCTGCTAGAGAAAAGTTTGCTTGTTCTCGAGCAGGGCGTTCTGGAAGGCCGCAAAGTTTTCGTGAACATCCTCAAATACATCCGCATGGGCGCCAGCTCGAATTTCGGAAACATGTTCAGCGTGATCGGCGCCAGCGCGTGGCTTCCATTCGTGCCGATGGCTCCGATTCAAGTGCTCACCAACAATCTGCTTTACGACTTTTCACAGGTACCCATTCCAACCGACAACGTTGGCCCGCAACAGGTAGCGAAGCCGCGGCCGTGGCACATCGGTGAGATCGCAAAATTTATCGTCTGCATCGGTCCGATCAGTTCCATTTTCGACTACACGACCTACGGAATGATGTGGTTCATTTTTAAATGCAACGATCTGAACCTCGCCCCACCGATGGAACTCGCCGCGCGGTTCGCAGATACCGCCAGCCCGGAACGAACCTACGCCGCCGCGTTGTTTCACACCGGCTGGTTTGTTGAATCGCTCATGACCCAGACGCTCATCATCCACGTCATTCGCACTAACCTGATTCCGTTCATTCAGTCGCGAGCCAGTTGGCAACTCACCATGACCACGATCATCATCATGGCGTTTGCCGCGTATCTTCCCTATTCGCCTTTCGCCACTTATCTCGGGTTTGTTCCGCTACCACTACTGTATTGGCTGCTTCTGCTGTTGACGTTGATCTGCTACGTGGCGCTGACGCAAGTCATCAAGACCTGGCTTGTCCGTAAGACCTGGGTTTAAAGAAATTGCGACGTTCACTGTAGCTGACGCTCCCGAGTTTACTCTGTCGTACCCAACCAAACGCCTGCCCGGGGTTACTTAGCCAGATCTTGAATTACTTTCTCCATGCCGCTGACCACGAGCGCGAAACGATCGTAATCAAGTTTGTCGGGTGTGTCATTGGACGAGTGATAGTACGGATAACGAAACGGCGCGGTGTCAGTGATCATGATGGCGGGGTAACCATGCTGCCAGAACGCCCATTGGTCTGACCAACTCACGCCGGGGATGAACGCGGGAAGCGAAGCGCCTTCAGATGGGATCTTTGCGTGTTTGCGGAACAGCGTGACAACGCGACGTAGCAGGGCGCACGACTTAACGTTGCTAACGAAACCGATGAAGTTGCCGACGTTCGGGTAAAACATGCCGAGACCAGGCGATGGATATGTTTGCGAGTGCGGCGCATCGGAAAAGTAACCGATTGTCTCCAGGCTAATCATTCCGGATATCTTGTCGCCCCGTTCCTTGCATCTGCGGGCATAAACCTGGCTGCCCATTTCACCGGACAAAAAATAAGGCGGCTCCTCATTCACGAACGCAACGAAGCGCAACGTTTTGTTGGGGTCCCGCCGCGGACTCTGTTCTGTTTCGCGAGCAGCAAACCGCTGCGCCAATGCCAGAACTGCTGCGACCCCGCTCCCGTTATCATTCGCCCCAGGCGAACCAAACACCGAGTCATAGTGCGCGCCGATTACGATGATCTCCAGCCCATTCCCTGGGATTTCCGCCTCGATATTGTGACACTGCTGTCCGCGCGTCTCGTAGCTGTCTCGTCGGGTCCGGAGCCCCGCTCGGGAAAAAGAATCTTCGATAAAATCGGCAGCGGCATTGAGCGCTGCGTAATGCCACATGTTGCGCTCGCCGATTTTTCCGGCGAGCTCTTGCACATTCGCGCGAAGCTCTTCGCGTAACACAACTTCATCAGGCGATAGCGGCCCCGCCTTGGAAACATTCTTCCCGGGCATCCTCATTCCAAACCACCAGAGTAACACCAAAACGGCGGCGGCGACGATGGTGATGCGGAGCGCGCGGAAGAAAATTCGCCTGGACACGTTAGCTTGGATTACGAAAGCGTGTCCTTATTGAAAACGCGTTCGCGCTGCACTTCCGGTTAGCGCACGCGTCTCGCGTGCTGATTTCGGCGTCGCGCCGAAACAGGCTCTCATAAGGCGCATCAGCCGCACGGAAGGAGGAATTACACGAAAAGTCCGCGATGGCGAGAACGCCATCGCCAGCGCGCGAGACGCGTGCGGTATCCAGACGCATCGCTCACGCGAGCTTTTTCCGGAAACGCAGAGCGCACAGACTAAAAAGCAGATTCGACATCACAATAAGCACTAAAAGGTTCGGCCAGTATTCGAAGAAATTTGCGCCGCGCAGAATGATCGCGCGCATAAGTGCAATGAAATACGTCGTGGGAAACAGCGCGCCGAGCGCGTAAAAAATCCACGGCATGGTTTCACGCGGGAAAATGAACCCGGAAAAGAAAACGCTCGGCAACAGGAACACCATCGACATTTGCAGCGCCTGCATTTGGTTTTCGGCTCTGGTCCCGACGAGCAACCCCAGACTTAGCAGCGCAAACACATACACCAGCGTAGAAAACATCATGGCGAACACACTGCCTTCGATCGGGACAAAAAATACAAAGCGCATAATGGTGAACAAAACAACCGCCATGGTCATGCCAATGCATAGATATGGAACCAGCTTGCCGAGCATGAGCCCGGCGGGGCTCAATGGGCTTACCAGTAATTGTTCAAGTGTGCCCCGTTCGCGTTCGCGCACCAAGGCCATGGCCGCTGCAACTGTCGTCCCAATTTGTAAGACGACGCCGATCACACCGGGCACAAAAAAGTTCGGCGCTCGCATGGCCGGGTTGTAAAGCATCTGCGGACGAACATCGATTGGCATGCCGGTCCGGCCGGTATCGCGCATCAGCGTTTCCATTGATTGCGTCAACGCCACGCCGAGCCCGGTTTGAAGAGCCTGCAATGCGGTCGTGGAATTAGATCCGTCAACAAGCAATTCCACCTGTGCGGAGTGGCCCGCCATTAGTTCGCGGGTAAAGTTTGGCGGGATGTAAAGCGCGGCGTACGCGCTTCCCTTTCGCATTTCGCTCTTCAACTGGTCCAGGCTTTGCACTTCGCCGGCTACGCGAAAGCTTTGCGTGTTAACGAAGCGATCGATCAACTGGCGGCTCTCAACCGTGCGATCTTCATTAAAAACAAGCATCGCCATGTGCTTCACGTCGTTGTCGAGCGCATAGCCGAACGCGACCATCTCTATCAATGGCGGGAAAAAGAAGAAAAAGAGAGTCAACGGATCGCGCCAGACGACGATGAACTCCTTGAACAAAATTGCGCTAAGCCCTCGAAACGGTTTGTGTTTTATTTTCACATTGTTGGGCTGGTCATCGTTACGCGGCCTTTTGCCGTTCAGCAGCGTGCTTGGCGGAAAGCTCGACAAACACGTCTTCTAGCGAAGGACCCATTTCATGAATCTCGGCATGAGCGACCCCGACTTTGCGCAATTGTTCTTCGATCTGCGCGCCCTTGACTGTTTCATCGACGAGCAAATGCATCGATTGGCCGAAGACTGTCGCGCTGCGCACTCCGGGCATCTCGTGCATGGCGTGGAGTGCCGTGGTGACGTGATCGCAAGTCACGTCGAGCCGGCGCGTTCCGGGTGGATTCACGTCCGGCAGTTTCTTCAAATCGTCGGGCTCACCGCACACAATCAATTTCGACAGGTAGATGTAGCCTACATGATCGCAGCGCTCAGCTTCATCCATGTAGTGAGTCGTCACGAACAGCGTCATGCCTTTTCCGGCAAACTCGAAAAGCAAATCCCACAGCTCGCGCCGGGCGACTGGATCGATACCGGCGGTCGGCTCATCGAGGAAGAGCACACTCGGCCTGTGCATGAGCGAACAAGCCATGGCCAGACGTTGACGCCAGCCACCGGAGAGCTGGCCAGCGCGCCTGTTGATGTACGGTGCCACATGCGTCGTGGCAATCATTTCCTCACGCCTCTGGTCTAATTCGCGACCGCTCAACCCATAAAGTTTTCCGGCAAAAATGAGGTTCTCATTCACCGTCAGCTCGTCGTAGAGCGAAAATTTTTGTGACATGTAGCCGATCATTTCCTTAATCGGTTCCAAATCCCGCACGACGTCGTGGCCGCCTATTCGCGCCGTTCCCTCGGTCGGCTGCAGAATTCCGCATAGCATCCGGATCACGGTTGTTTTGCCAGAACCATTTGGGCCGAGAAACCCGAAGATCGATCCCTTCCCAACGGTAAACGAAACATGATCGACAGCCGTGAAAGCGCCGAAGCGCTTCGTCAGTCCTTCCACTTGGATCATCGGCTCAGACATAGAGATCAGTCAGGAAAACAGAAAAGTGGATCGGCTTGTCCCCAAGCCGATGGCTCGGGCCCGTGATAACGCGTTGGGGACAACGCGTTCCACCTTTCCTGCGTTCCTGCTTTCCTGCTTTCCTGCTTCATTGATTCGAATTCCTCATTTCACATTCGGAAAGTAAACGTCCGCCGCCATTCCTGCGCGCAAACGATCGTCGTCGGTCGGCAAACGAACCTTCACGCCGAACACCTGTTTGATGCGGTCAGCGACAGTTTGCACATTGCGCGGCGTAAATTCGGCCTGCCGATTGATCTGCTCGACAACGCCGTTGAAATCCGTGTGCGGAAACGAATCCACGCGGACGCGGACCTGCTCGCCAAGCTTGATCAAACCCAGCCAGGATTCAGGGACGTAAACACGCACCCAGAGATGGCCGGTCAACAACAGCGTGGCCGCCTCGCGATTGGCCGGCAGCACATCGCCCACTTTTACGCTAAGCACCTCGAGAATGGAATCCGCCGGCGCGATGATCTGCATTTCGGCCAGCTGCGAATCGATATCGGCCAGTTGCGCACGCGCCTGTGCTACGCGCATCTTGGCCGCAGCCACATTCTTCTCCTGCGTTTTCGACGCGCTGTCGGCGCGCTCCGCGTCAGTGGACGAAACGACTCTTCGCTTCAGCAACTCCTGCTGGCGTCCCGCGTCGTCGCGCAGGAACACCAGTTGCGCTTCTTGCGCGTCTGCATCGTGAGCAGCCGTATCGATTTGCGCAGACGCAAGGTCGCGACGCGCTCGCAACTCCGACGCATCCAGTTGCACGATCACCTGCCCTTCGTGCAAGCGATCCCCTTCCCACGCCAAAACTTTTTCCACGCGACCGCCAGAGCGCGGGCCCACGTGCGCTTCGTCTACCTCGATCGTGCCGGAGACGGCATTCCCTCGAGTGTCGCAGCCACCCAACAAGAGCAGTAACGCGATAGCTCCAGCCGGGCCGAGTAAATGTGCGCAGCGCCTAACGAACAATGCGCGCATGTTTTCTTCCTTTTGGTGTAAGTGCACCTTGGAGAACAATTTTCAGGATGCCGGCGAAACCTTCCTTCGGCATCATCCCGAGTTTTTCCATCTTCGCGGGATTCATGACCGCCTGAACAATCCCCAGTAAAATCTCGATGATAAGGTTCGCAGGAACGTCTTTTCGCACCATTCCCGCCCGTTGCCCGGCGAGGAGGAGGTTTCCGAAATACTGCTGAAACAATGCAGCCCGGCGGCGCTCGATAACTTGAAACACTTGCGGCGCCTTCTGGCGTATATCACGCACGAACGGCGGCTTTATCTCATCCAATTCGCGTTGCGTCCCGGCCAGCAACTCGCGCAAAGTCGCCGCGAAATCGTGCGGTTGTGCGCGCGTCACTTCTTTCAGCATCGTTTCCACACCTTGGAATTTATCGGCCAGCACAGCCTCGAGCAGATCGATCTTGCCCGGAAAATGAGCATAAAGGGTCTTCTTGCTGATTCCCAATTCGTCCGCCAGATCGTCCATAGTCACACTGCGGAATCCGTGACTAAAAAAGTGTGTCCGCGCCGCATCCACTATTCGTTGTCGAATAGACGCGTTCTTTTGGCTTTGCGATCTCGATTTGTTCGTGCCCTTCATCAGTGTCGTTCGGCAGAAGCCTCGGCTTCAAGTTATCCGATCAGGCTCGATCGCTTGTCTTAGATCCTTATCGGAGCGGAACTGCGCCACCGCCTGTTTTAGCTGGTTAGCCATGGGAAGGTATAGAGTAACGATTATGGTCACCGAGGAAACTAATATGGTATATTTAGTTTCCGAAGCAACCAAAATATTTTAACGATGTCCACGTCGTGGAAGTCTGCGGATGGCTAAGCTGAATTTGAATGTAAATGAAATATTCAGGCTGCGATGCGCGTCGGCTCCTCTGGAATTTTATTGCCGATCATTCACTCGTTTTACTACGAAGCCGGTCAAACGACCATTTACCGCTGCCAGCCGGACAAGATCGAAGAGGTGCTCTCAGTCGAGTGCGGAGCCTGACAGAATCCCAAGAGTGGCGGACGTTGACGGCTTGCAAGCCGTCACTCCTTGTTGGGCAAATTCGCTGTGCACAATACGCGAATTCTTTTAGTAAGAAGTCGTGGAATTGCTCAATGCGCTGAAGAAACATTTCGGCTACGACCAGTTCCGGCCGTTGCAGCGGGAAATCATCGAAGATGCACTAGCCGGACGGGACGTGTTCGTGCTGATGCCGACGGGCGCCGGGAAGTCGCTTTGTTTTCAGTTGCCAGCATTGATGCGCGATGGGCTAACGATCGTAGTGTCGCCGCTCATCGCGCTGATGAAAGATCAGGTGGATGCGCTGCAGACCAGCGGGATCCCTGCGACATACTTGAATTCGACGCTGGATCGAGATGAATCAAAAGCGCGCTGGCGCGGCTTGCATCGCGGCCAGTATCGAATGCTCTACGTCGCGCCGGAGCGGTTGATGCTGGAAACATTTTTGGAGCGCGCGCTCAACTGGAACATCGCGCAATTCGCAATCGACGAAGCGCATTGCATCAGCGAATGGGGCCACGATTTCAGGCCGGAGTATCGCGAGCTTAAGAAACTACGAAAACATTTGCCCGATGTGCCGATCATGGCGCTTACCGCCACCGCGACCGAACGCGTGCGCGGCGATATCATCAAAGAATTAGAATTGCGGGACCCGCGCGCTTACGTGGCCAGCTTTAATCGCCCGAATCTGACGTACCGCATAATCCCCAAGACGGCGGCTTACGAACAACTTCTGGCCTTCATCCGCAGCCGGCCTAACGACAGCGGCATCATTTATTGTGCAAGCCGCAAAGGCACTGAATCGCTCGCCGGAAAATTGAACGAGGACGGCGTAAGCGCGAGGCCGTATCACGCGGGGCTAACGAATGTGGAACGCACAAAACATCAGGATGCATTTCTGCGCGATGACGTGCGCGTCATCACTGCCACGATCGCTTTCGGAATGGGCATCAATAAACCAAACGTGCGGTTTGTTGTGCATTACGATCTGCCGAAAAATCTGGAGAGCTATTACCAGGAGACCGGACGCGCCGGACGCGACGGATTACCCGGCGAATGCGTATTGCTCTTCAGCCCCGGCGATGTTGCCAAGCAGTTGCATTTCATCGACGAAAAAACCGAAAAGGAGGCGCGTATCGCCCGCGCACAGCTTCAGCAGATGGTCCATTACGCCGAGACGCGCGCATGCCGCCGTTCGACGCTTCTCGAGTATTTCGGCGAAACATATCCAGCCAGGCGTGACGACGCCGGCGATCCGACACCGCCGCCAGAGGTTTCCTGTGAGAGTTGTGACAACTGTTTGCAGCCCCGTGAGACATTCGACGGGACAGTGCACGCGCAAAAATTTCTTTCCTGCGTCTATCGCATCCATGCCAGGCATGGATTCGGATTCGGGTTGGGTCACATTGTCGATGTGCTCCGCGGCGCAGACACGGAAGGAATCAGGCAACGAGGACACAACGAGCTGTCCACCTACGGCATCGGCGGCGAATTGAAACGAGGTGAATGGCAGGCGATCGGTCGCGAACTGTTGCGGCTGGGGTTGGTCGAATGCGCACCGGGCAAGTTTGCAACCTTGTCGCTTACGCCCGCCGGTCTGGAGGCATTGCGAAAGCGGACATCGGTCGTTTTGACCAAGCAAATCGAAATCGCAGAGAAAAGCGCGCGGATCAAGCCAGGCGCGATCGAATGCGACGAAGTATTATTTGCGCGCTTGCGCGCGTTGCGTCGCCAGTTGGCAGATGCACGCGGCGTGCCCGCTTACATTATTTTCTCCGACGTATCGCTCCGCGAAATGGCAAGAAATTTTCCGGCGAATTCGACCGAATTCCGTCGCATTCCCGGAGTAGGCGAACAGAAACTAAAGGATTTTGGCGAAGCGTTCCTGAGCAAGATCAAGAGCCATTCGGCGCGCCGAATGTTATCTAAAGATGCCGATTTTACGTTCCCAAACCGGGAAGACTCCCTTAAATGACCGGCAATAGTCGGAGACCCATAAATCTTGAAGCCGACACTTGAAAAAATTTTCGCTGGTGAAAAGCGTGAAGGGTAAAGAAACAAAACGCGAGTCGGATCTACAAAAAAACACGAGCATCGCGGACGGTTGAGGCTTTACCCTCCGTTTCTCGCGGAGCGTAATAATGCCACCGGTGGGAAGAGTATGATGAAGCCGCGACGGCTTTGGACCTTTGTTTGGTTGGCGAGCGCAGCATTTTCGAGCGCATCGGATGAGTCTCCGGCACCAGTCCCCAACGTCGAAATTCACGGGCCGAATGCGCGGCCGGGCTTTCCTGATGCTTTTGCCTTCGGATACAAGCTGGCGAACGACTCGATATCGCCTGACGATAAATATGGAGTCATCTATGCCGACTCTACCTTGATTGTGGACGAGGTGATGCGCAATTTTCTGGTCGCGCTGAAACCATTTCGCATCCTAGCGCTAGCTGACGCCTACAATTATTACAACCGAGAAGGAATGACCGTGGAATGGACAAAGGATAGCTCGGCTGTTTTTGTCCAGGTTGAAGGCAAGTGGGGACCGCTTGGGTTCACCTTATTCGAGATGCGCGACGGCCGGGTGACCCGCCAAACCAATCTTTACGCCGAAATCGTGCGACTGCTCGAGCCCGGATATCAGAAAGCAAAGGTAGAACCATGGAACGACTTAAAGCACTTTAACTTTGATCGAGGCGAGAAAAGCGAAGGAGAGGGAGCGCACCTCGAAAGTGACGGTCGGCGGATTCGTTTTAGTGTCGATGCGACTAACAATCCAAAGCCGATGTCCCCGCCGATTAAAACATGGCACGGACATTTCGAAGGGACCTGGAGTATTCCAGAAGCGCGTTGGGTAACGCATAAGGTTACTAACTCGACTGGTCGACAATAAACTCATGAGCCATTTGTCGATCGCGCGGGTAATCCTTGTCGTGGTCTTGTGTTCGGCGGAAGTCGTTCGCGCCGACGATGACACAACTCCCGAACGCATCGTGACCGCACCGAGCGGCAAGTTTTACATTGTTCGCTACACCGAAATCTTCGAACCCGGCCCACACGAGCGCCAGCGTCTGGCAATTGTGCCCGCGAACGATCCGGACAAGCGCATTCCGTTGTTCAGCGATAACACAGAGCCGAATACCACAGTGGACCTTGCGTTCATTTCGCCGGATGAGAATTGGATCTACTCCAGCGATAGCGTATGCAACGCGCGTCTGTACCACCGCACTGGTGAGTTTCAGTACGAGCCGACCTGTCTTGTGGATCGCGCCTGGCAATTCCTGGCCGAGCAGGAGAAGATTGATGAAAAGCTGATTGGCATGCGCTCAGAGAATGACGTCGACAGGCGCGTGATTAACTTTGCCGACTGGAGTTCGGATTCACGTCGATTGCTGCTCGCTTTCTCGGCCAGCATCGGTCCGGAAGAAAAAGGCAGCGGTGGTACCTTCAAGAGCGGCATTGGCTGGTGGCTTTGTTACTTTAATACCGAGACCGGCAAATTTGAGCTTACCGATCGCCTGCGTGCAGCCAACCGCGACGCACGAAAACAGTGGGACGGTTACGGCGCACCTTCCACAGCAGGCCCGATGACACCGCTGTCAGCCGAGCCGGTCGGTCACGAAGGCCCGTGGACACCAGCCACGCGTCGGTTCGCGATCGTCGACAAACGCCTGAATGAAATCTATGCCACGCTACTAAAGAAGTTGGAGCCGGCAGCACGCGAACAACTGAAGCAGGAGCAACGTGAATGGCTGATCCAGCGCGACACAGACGCAGCCATCAACGCGAACCAACGCTGGAGCCCTTTTGGCGAGGCTGCTCTGATGGAAGGCAAAGCGCTTTCGACCGAAGCCCGTGTCGCCGACCTCGAAAAGCAACTCAAACCATGAATTTGCCTAATCATCAGCTGCGAACGTTACAACCGACCGAATGGACAAAATTTTGATTCACTGTTCGCTAGCTAATCGCCGCATATTCAGGCCTTCGATGCTGAGTCCCTTCGGAGTCTCGCGCAGGCCCAGCCGAACGCTTACTCCGAAATCAGTATCGCCTTTGCGATCTCCACTCGCGATGTACTGGTACGCCTTCATCTCGACTGTGCCGTCGTTACTCACTTTCTCGTTGTAAAAGGAGAGCGACCCGCCCTCTTCGCGATCAAAACGTTTTTTGACGAAGGCATAAACCTTTGGTGAAAGCGCCTTCAACAAATTGACCGTGCCAACCAGTTTCGGTCCGCTCGCGATTTTTCCTGCAACACAATCGTCGGACGCCCACTTGTTAGCCAACAACTGCACAAAGAAGCTCGAATCGAGTGACCAGGTTACAACACATTCTGGGTGATTGTAACGGCGACGCGTTCCGTCCCATGCCGCGCCCGTCTCGCCCAGAATTTTCTTTTGCGCAAGATCGACAACGTAATTGCGAACGTCCTCTTCGCTCTCCGAACGGTACGTGGTCGGTGAAAAATCGTGATCGATGAGTGCGTCCCAATCGACCGATTCGCGCGCAAATCCCAGGGCGATAGCAAATCGTCCGTCCGACGATGCGCTCCCGTGAATGACGCGATATTTATCGCTATCGCCTTTGATGTTGGCGAATGGGTCGAACTCCGGCGCCCCTTTTCTGAGTTCCTCCGCCATTTTCGTCGGCGCATTCAACAGCTCGCGCAATTCATCCTCGGTCGGCTGATTCTTTTTCTTGCTAAGATCGACAACAACGTTCGGAGTGCGCACGGTATCGGTCGGGTCGCCGGGTTTGAAGTGCGCACTCTTGCGCAGCTCGCGAATGAGCACGCCGTTTCCACCGTTTTTTGCTTCGCCAAAATATTTTCGCGATTCGTCCACTTGCACGCCGCCATCGGGGGCCGGCTTTTCCTTACGTGTGAGCATGAACATGCCGTCGTAGTCGTTATCGAAATCGAGCGCAAAATATTCCGTCAGTTCCCGTCCAGATGAATCGGTGCGTTCGACTGCGACCTTGATCAAATCGTCAGCGCCGTTGAACCATGCCTGCTCAATTGTCGTCACACCATCGGATTCGGTTTTTCCGACGTAATGAACCGAGCGGCTGAGTTGGTCTTCGACCTGCTTGTATTGTTGCGCCAGGCTCTTCACTTGATCGTCCACCGAGTTCGCGCCTGACGCACTGCCCGCGAGCGCGAGAATTCCAATAACAACCCGAAACCGAATGAGAATGTTTCTTTTCATCGCTATGGATGAGTTGTTTCCTGGAGTAGCTTAATTGCTTCGTCGAGATGAGCTCTTGTAGCAACCTTTTCTAATCCGCGATTCAATTCGTCCTTGGAAGCTGCGCCGAGACGAATGGAAGTCTGGAAGTCATCGATGGCGTGTTGCAGATCGGCAATTCGCGATTGTCGATCTTGGGAAGCCTTTGCCCTGTGTAGGTATAACATGCCGCGATTGTGGTAAACGAACGGCGTAAAGCGACCTTTCAAGTCAATAGCTTGTGCGTACACCTTCAGTGCGTCGTCGTACTTTCCGGCTGTTTCGAGCTTGCCGGCTTTCATCGCCAGCTTCATATCGTCAGTTGCAATCACTTTCGGTGCGTCTTGCTTCGCACTTCCACTAGGAGAGTTCTCTTGGGCGAAACTCGGCGGGGAGAAAAGCAAGAGAACGGGACAAATGAGCAAATGTGCTTTCCTCATCTCCGCTATTTCTTGTTCAGTTGTCGTGGCGAAGGTAAAAATGATCCGGCTTGTCGTTCGCCGCTCTCGAAAACGGGACCGCGATGAGAAAGGAAACTGCTAAAAAATACTAATTTAGTTGGTTTGCGTCGCCGGCGACTTGGTTGCAGTAGGCGGGTGCTCCTCTTTGTTGCGCGCGCGAATTCCCGCCGCGCGTTGCGACAACGGTTCCGCTTTTGCCGATTGACCTTTTTCCCAGTAGAGCGCGGCGAGCTCGTCCAACGTAGTGGCGACGCTTGAATTATTAGGCCCGAGAATTTTCTCACGAATTTTGAGCGCGCGCTGATATAGCGGCTCCGCTTTGGCATATTGCGCTGTGTCGCGATAAAGATTCGCCAGAACGACCAGATCTTTCGCGGTGTCCAGGTGCTCGGCGCCCAATTTTTTGTCGTCAACCTTTAATGCACGCACCGCGAGTGGCTCGGCTTTGGCAAACTCGCCTTTGTCGCAATAAAGCTGTGCCAGATTGATGTTGGCCCTGGCCGTGTGAGGGTGGTCCGGGCCAAGCGCTTTTTCGTAAATTCGGAGCGCCCGCAGCTCGAGTGGCTCGGCTTTGGCGTATTGGCCCATGCGATCATAGAGCGCGCCAAGACTATCGAGCGTCGCGGCGGTGTCAGTCGAGTCAGGTCCGGCGGCTTTTTCACTGATGGCAAGGGCGCGTTGGTACAGCGGCTCGGCTTTAGCGTAATCGCGCTGATACATATAGAGTATTGCAAGCTCATGCATGCTCGAGGACGCGGCCAGGCTTTCCGCTCCGTGCGTTTTCTCCGATATTTTTTGCGCGCGTTTGTAAAGCTCTTCCGCCTTCGCGTAATCACCGATGTCCTGATAGACCTGCGCAAGACCGGATAACGTCGCGCCGACATCCGGATGATCGGGCCCAAGCGCCGTCTCGCGAATTTTTAATGCGCGCTCAAAATTCGATTTGGCTTCATCAGATTTTCCCATCGCCTGATACACAGTGCCCAGGTTATTGACGATCCATCCGGTATCTGGGTGATTAGGACCCGCGGTCTTTTCGCAAGTAGCCAGGGCGCGCTGGAACAGCGATTCGGCTTTCGCGTATTGACCCATGTCTCGATACAGGCCAGCCAGATTTTGCATCGCTACCGCGGTATCCCAGTTATCTGCACCGAGCGATTTTTCACGAATCTTCAACGCGCGTTGAAGCAGTGTCTCCGCCTTCGCGTATTCTTCTTCGGCGACATACAAGCTCCCGAGATCGTTCAGGGTGTAAGCTGTCTTCGGGTTATCGCGTCCGAAGGCTTTTTCTCGAATCTTGAGCGCCCGCTGATAAAGCGGCTCAGCCTTAAGGTAATCCTTCATGTAATAATAGAGCGCCGCCAGTGCATTCAAACTTGCCGCTGTCTCCGGATTATCTGGACCGAAAGCGGCCTCTCTGATTTTCAACGCGCGCTGGTAAAGAGGTTCGGCTTTGTCGTATGCTCCGGTCTCGGAATCGAGCAGAGCGATGTTACTCACGACCGAGGCGACGTCAGGGTGCTCAGGGCCGAGCTCTTTTTCGAATACTTTGAGCGCGCGCTCGTAAAGCGGTTCAGCTTTTGCGTATTGGCCCATGTAACGATAGACCTCGGCGAGGTTGTTCGCGGCGACCGCTGTTTTCCGGTCCTCTGGCCCGCGAGTTTCTTCGGTAATCTGAAGAATCTTTTCCGCGATAGGAGCGGCTTGATTGAATTGCTTGGTTGCATACAGCCGCTGGAACTTGGCGTTCAGTTCCGAAACGTCTGTTTCTTCTTGCGCGAGTGCGATGGAAACAGCCAGGCTGCTACCAAGCAGCCAGATCACAAAATTGAGGTAATTGGATTTCATATCTGAACTCCTATTCTTTTCTGAACTCCTATTGTTTTCGCAGCGAGTCGGTACGCTTGCGCAACTCAGCGATTCGCTGCTCGGTAAGACGTTGAAGGGCGCGGTCGGAGGTAATTCGGTTGTTGTCGTAGTAGTCACCTTTCACGTTGGCAGCTTCTGTTTCGCGCTGCTGGATCCAATCACGTTCATCGGTTCTTAGCGCTTCCTGGTCGACCGGCTTTAGGCGCTTTAACAAATGGAGATAGAGCGTATTGAGTTCGCGATCTGCTTTCGCCAGACGGGCATCATCGACAAATGGATCCTCGCGCAGTTGTTCGATGCTGACTTTGTTCACCGTCACAGACGGACTGTCGGCGCGGCGCGTGAGCTTTAACACGGCGATACCTTCTGCCACAGGGTTATCGCGCTCACGGCTCTTCACAGTAAAGGGAATTCTAAATGTCGTGCTATTAGCGAAACCTGTCTTTAATCCAATCTCAGGTAAGTCTGAGATGTTATACTTACAATCGTAGGCTTCCCCTTGCGCTTTACTTTTCTTAACTACCGCGCCCACTCCATTGTCAAGGATTTGTCCGATTTGCGTTTCGCGACAGTTATCCGAGCCGATGTCGAGAAGAAGAAGCGCCTCGGTCCCCCATTTCCAGTCATAGCCGATGATGGCAAAACGGCGGCCACCTTCAAGCGGCCCCCAAGCCACACTTAAAGTGCGATGACTTCCGGGCCGAACGTAACCGATCGAGGTGCCCAGCGAACAAAGCTTTCGATTTTGCGTCAGATCAACAACCCACAACTCACGCAAATCATATTTTTCATAGAAGCTATCCGGCGCGTTCCTAAGCAACTCCCAGTCAATCGCGGTTTGATCACCCGACACCACCCAGGCCAGCGCGTAACGACCATCCGGAGACTTCGAGTGTCGCGCTAGAACGCCTTTATCCGGTCCGCTTTCTATCCAAGGCTGCCGCGCAGGCTGACCGTAAACACTTGAAATCTCGAAAAGTAGCAGCGCGACATTACAAACAACTAACAAGAGTCGAATAGAAATGCTTTTCTTCATAGCCGACCGATGGCTAGTGTTTTCATGTCCACTACTTCTTCTTCAGTTTTTGTAACGATTCCTTTGCCGTCTGTGAGTATTGGCCGTTCGGCTCCAGTTTTAGAGCGTCTTCGTAATACTTTCGTGCGCTTACGAAGTCTTTCATCTCGGCGCTGATCTGTCCAAGGGCAATCAACGCGGCAGCGGATTTCGGATCGATTTGGTGCGCTTTTTCGACCATCTCCCGTGCCTTTCGCCATTCGCCAATATCAGCCCAATAACCGGCTGCATCGTTGAAGCCTTGCGGGTCATTTGGATATTGCTCGGTTGCCAGTGTCGCAATTTGGTACCAGCGCTTATCATCCTCCGGGTTCTCCTTTTTCTCGTAATACAAACCGTACTCGTGCAGCTTCTCCGGAACGAATTTGTCGGCAGACTCGCTTAGCGGCTCGCCTTTTAACCACTTGAGCTGCGTCGGATGCTCGCGGGTATACGCGACCATCTTCTTCAACGTCCACAATTCATTGTCGAAATCTCCGCTCTCTTGATACATGAACGCGAGCCCGCACCAGATATCCAAGTGATCTGGAAATTTCGTGGTCGCGTCCTGAAGAAGATCGGCAGCGCGCTTCATGTTTTCGTTGCTTTGCTCGAACGAAACGCTCCCCGCAAGCTTTCCCTTCTTATCAGTCAACGTAATGTCGCCTGGGCCGGGCTTCTTCGTCGAGATGTTCGTCTGGCGTTGGTTATAATAATAATTCGCGCTCGTGATCCACGCGTCGGGATCGTCAGGCGCTTTCTCACGCCACTCGGTCAGCAGCGGCTCGATCTGACCGTCGGCATGCTGATCCAGCAGCTGTCTGTAACGACGAGCGTATTCCTGACCACTTGCCGTCTCCGACTTCGGCTCGACGGAGACCAGGGTCGTCAGAACTTTCTCGAGCGCGTCGGAATCTTTCTGGTAACTGGCTTGATCGCGGGATGTAAGTACGATGTAAGCGACTGCCTGCGGAAGTTGGACGTAGCCGACGCGTTCCCACTGCGAGTACGTTTTCGTCGCCGGATATTCGTTAATAAAATAATCGTGACCGTCCTTGGTTTTACCAGACGCAATGTTCTCCCTCGGCGTGCCGTGCTTTGCCTTCATTTCCTTGATCGCCATTGCTACGAATGCGTTTACGCCTTCCCATTGAGGGCTGGCGACCTTCGCGTACATGACCGTCTTCGCGTCCGACCACGATTCGGCTTTTGGATAAAGAACGCAGGGCATTCCTTGCTTTACGCCGGCCTGATTATCGACGACCCAACCTTCTGGAGCGCTGATGTTAAAAGAAGCTTTCGGGCCGTAAACAATTCCGCCGGGCATTGTTTCTTGAGAGAGGATAGACGGGCATATGGCACCGAGCGCGAGGGACGCGAGAATGCATATTTTGCTTTTCATATCACCAACGGATGATTACTCCTCGGTCTTTTGTTCCTTTACAGGTTGCGTGTTTAAGAGGCGACTTTTGTCGTTAGGCAGAAGCTCGCATTCGCCTTCAGCGTCAAACCAAACATGATAGAGAGCGGCCCCGTCAACCACTTGGGCGCGCCAATTCTCAATGCGAAATTCTCATTGCATGGCATTAGCCCGCGATCATTCATTGATGTTGTCGAGGCCGACAAATTGCCAGCCGCCTTTGGTCAATTCAAAAATGAAGCGTATGGGGGCGTTGTCCCGGTCGTCTGGAGTTTCCTTGAAGGGGCAATAGATCTCATACCGCCGGTCGGATTCCTTGTGCTGTTCGGCGCTTTTAAAACATTGCGCTGCATTGGCCTCGCCTTTGAAAATTTCGTTAAAACGCCGCGAGAAGTCCTCCTTGTTCGTTACTGCTTTTACCTGATGGGGCATCGACAGCGGAAATTTCGTCATATCCGCGACCGTCGCTTTATCGCCGGCGATAACAGCGGACTTAAATTTCTGCCAGAATGCCGAAAAGTCGGACTCCGCAAACGCGTTTGGAAATGAAAACAGAATCAAAACCCCAGCCAACCAACTCTGCGGCCTGATCACCCGCCACGGCCGGCAGGCGCGAATAGAGACAAATGAATTTAATTCCGACGCTTTCACTGTTCCTTTAATCATGGTGTTCTCCTTTTGGTAGGATTTCCTGCGCATTTGAAAAACAACAGCCTAATCGTGTATGGACGCCCACGGGCACCAAGATTGTTGCCAGACCAGTAGCTGTTAGGCAGATAAGTAGTCTTTTCATTTACTTCTCAATTCCCGGTCCTCATTTTCGATCCTATTAATTTCCTTGCGCTCCTCCGCGTTTAATCCACCGACTCCTTTTAGCGGCACTTCACGAGTTCTGACAATTTCCCACTTACCTACAGCATCGAACTTCAGGGTGAAGAAAAAAGATGCGTGTACGCTTTCCGTTTCGTTTTTGATTTCGAAGGTTTTCTCCGAGTGCGCATATAGCAGCACCGTGCTTGGGTCGATCCATTTGCGAACCTGCCAGCTTCTTATGATTGGCCAGCCGTTATCCTCCGGCGGCAGTTTCAGCTTTTTCTTCTCCGTTGCCATTGAACGATCGAGCGGCGCAAAGGTGGCGACGTTGGATTCTAACGAATCGAGCTTGCGCCACGTGTCCGCGTCGAGTTGATAAAATTGCGCCGTTTGATAGGCCTTGCCCGCCTGAAGGTTAAATGCAAAGCGTTTTGAGTCCGGCGACCAAACGATGTTTGCGTATCCAGGCGCTCGACCCAGCGTTTCTGCGAGTCCGTCAGCGTATTCTTCTTCGGAAAGCACGAGGGAAGTCTCGGCGCTGCCGGCTTTTGCGATAACAAAATCCTCCTGTTCACCGGCCGCGCCAGCGCGAAATTCCCACTTGCCATCCGGCGAAACAGATCTCGCCTGCGGCTTTGCCTGCTCCTGTGCGAAGGCAGAAGTGGCGACGAATAAAAACGCTGCACCGAATGTCCATGTAATGAGGTGATCGCACGCGCCAAGGCCTGAATCAGGTGTTGGACCGTTCGATGCAGCTGAGGAGATCAGCGACATAAAGCGAGCGGGTAAGCGAAGCGAGTTTCAAATCCGTGTCTGGAACCTCGGCGGTTCATTTTCCCACTTCGGTCTTCGTCTTCCCGACCTTCGTCACCGAAGCGTGATGCTGTGCGTCAAAGGCAAGTGTGAATCGCAGCACGCCCGTGCAGGTGGCACTGCTGCCACGACAAAGCATCATCAAGTCGCTCAACAACTCCAAGTCTCCTGACTTTAACCATCGCAACGGCGTCGCGGCACCTCCGTAGTTCTTCACGCCGCCGCAGTCCCTTGGGAACTTGATATCCGGACTGCGGAGATCGTCAGGCAGGGTTGCTTCTTCGAAAGTCGAGCGATTCCAAAAATAAACGCTTACTTCGCCATCTTTATAACCACGGTTGCCATAGGCTACCCGTTTTGAATCACCCGACCACACCAGAATTTGGCTCACCTGACCTGGGTTGTGCCAGGCCTCTCCTAGATCGACCAATACACTGCCGGACGCCTTCTCGATCAGCTCAACCTTTTGTTCATCGATAATCCGCAAAGCGAAGCGCCCATCAGGAGACGGATATTTGATTTCTTCTTCTGCCGCTAGCCACTGCCAGGGGTATACGAGACAGCAGGCAACTGCGATCGACGAGACTAATCCAACTTTCATTCTTTGAGATTTACCGCCTCGTCAATAAGCGCGGTAAGTACTGCCTTGAGAGAGGCGTTATCGTTAGGATAAATAATGTCGTCAATGCGCCACCCGTTTTTCAACTGAACAAGTTGGAAAACGACTATTTGCTCCGGCTCGTCTTCGTTAAATAATTTGAAGCGTGCTTCGAATCGGCCAGTTTGCGGCGGCGTTGCCTCAGTGATGCGAAGCTTAAAGTTGAGGTGATCGTCGAAGTCCTGAGCTCCAAGGATTGGGTCGAAATCCAGTCCACAAAGGTCGCCCTTGGGACAGTCTCGCTCCAGTTGCGCATTCTTTAGGAATAATTTGGTTAGTTCGGGACTAAAATATTTCGACAGCACAGCGCGATTGCCGAGGTTGAGTTCTTTGTGCTCCCACGGCCGGTGAGCCTTGTAAAGCGCGCGAATCACCTCCTCTGGGCCGTCTCCCGCGGCGACCGCAGATGACGCAACAACCGTGAGCAATGCGAGAATAAGTGCCTTGTGTTTCGTGGGCATCAGATTCTGAAAATTAATGTTAGTTTGTGAATGGAGCTGAGGGGTCAGCGAGATAGAAGGTAAAGCCTCGACGGGTAGCGGCGAGCGAGCGGGAAGCAAGCGAGTTTCAAATTCGTGTCTCTCATTCTTCGAGATGCACCGAGTCCATGATGTAATCTATCTTCTGCTTTAACTCGGGCGCGGTGTTCAGGTTTGAGGTAAAGGTGATCTCCAACAGCTGGCCTTTATAGGAAGTGGTTAGGAAGCGCGTGTAGACGGGGCTGTGCAAGTAATCCTTTGTTCCTTTTAGCATTGGAACGTAGCGCCAGTCCGCCCATTTCCGGCCATCGATGGTGACGATGTCTTTCTTGAGCCATTGAAGGTGCGAATCTTTCGGGAGCCAGTTGAAGCCTTTGCTGTATTCGGCCACGCGCATCTTGAGATAACCGTCGAGTTTGTCCGGAGTCAGGCCATGCGTGCCGCGCAAGACCTCTCCCCACGCTCCATCCGGGCCCGAGAACTTGGCCAGCGTTTTTGGACTTTTCGGATTGTCAGCGTCGCGCGAAAAATCTGACGCGATGTCGAGCTTCAGCTTGCCGTCCAGAAGACTGACTGTTGTTCCTGAGGCTTCGGCATTCGCGGCGCCGCTACTGCTGCTGGAATCCGGTGCCGATCCTTCGCTTGCTAAATCCGGGTCCAGCGTTCGTGCGCGTTTGAAATCCGCGGCAGCCCCAATCGCGTCCCCTTTCCCCTTCTTCAGGGCCGCACGATTGTAGTAGGCGCGTGCGTAATCGGGTTTGAGTTCGATGGCGCGCGTATAGTCAGCAATTGCGCCGTCACGATCCTTATTCTCCGCCCTGGCGTTGCCCCGATTGTTGTAAGCGGCCGGATTTGTAGAGCCTAGTTCGATTGCTTTGGTGTAGTCTGCAATAGCGCCAGCCGTGTCATTCTTAAGCCGTCTGGCTTGAGCACGGTTATAATATGGCGCGTCATTTTTTGGATCGAGTTTGGCCGCGCGGTCGAAATCAGCGATAGCACCGTCCAAATCGCCGTTCTTCGCTTTTTCAATCCCGCGGTTAACGAGATCGCCATCAGAGCCGTCCGACGCCACAGGAGCAGGCTGTGATTTCGCCGCCTGTTTCTCATCGGCTTCCCAGGTGTAACTGACGCTTCCGTCGGAATCGCGCACGAGCCTCGCGCCAACGGCCACGGCCCTCGCGGCGGGCTTCTCGCCGATTGGAATCACCTGGACGTAAAACGAAACTGGTTCGCCGTCGGTGCGACCCAACGCGCCCATCTTTTCCAGATCCTCCCAGGCGTGCGCGCCGCTCACGATTTTTTTGAGAAATCCCAGCTTCACCAGCGCGTCGTGCGGAAATTCGACTACTCCGTAATGATTGGGGGTCGCAGTATCCTTCAGAAAGGCCCGGTAAGTGTCTTCGCCAATTTGTTTGGACTCCAAAATTTTCGGAGTTACCTCAAGCCTAACGATTCTACCTTTCCAATCGAACTTGTGTTGCTCGACGTCGTTAAAGCCATACGCCTTGTCATCGACTGGTGCCCCGAGTGGCGGCGGCTCGATCTTTTTTGCCGCCGGTACATAATCAAACGAGCAATACATGACTTCCTTGCGCGCTTGCGAGAACATCGGCATCTCGGTGTGCCCGATGTATTGGGCTTGGCCCTGAGAATCGAGGACGAGCCAATACTGCGGCAACTCTTTCGGGTTGATGTTTTTCTCCGGAACCTTGAGCCGAACGTGCAACAAAGTCTGTCCGCTGCGTTGCTCAGACCCCACTTTCTCAAATGACGGTAACTTCCTGTCGGCCATGATTGGCACGTGCGCCCAATTGTAGATCAATCGATCATCCGGCCTGCCGGCGTGCCACGTCTCGCCATCCGAGCAAATCCAGGCTTTGTCTTTTATCACGATTTCGCGCATGGGCGCGTCCGGCTTCACGCCCGGTTCCATCGTCAAATCAAAATCTTCGCCGGAAAGAAGTCCTTGCAGCTTGATCGGTTTCTTAGCCGTGACGGTGCCGTTCACGGACCACACTCCGGTCTCCATGTTTTTCATCGCCGCATTTACGAGCGGATCCGCGTTTTCCTGACCGGACCCAGATGGTTTCTTTTGTGGCTTGGCGAAAGCAAAAGGCGCATTCGCAAACACTAAGAATGCAGCAATCGCCCAGATCCAAGTTGCACTAACAGGCATGGGTTTTTTCATGTTCGTTTTAATCCGCGCCATTGCGGATGGTGATGACGGCCGGAGTTTTTCCGGGCCGATAGACGGAAGCGCCGTAGCAGATCGCGGCACTCCCTTTGCGCGCGTAACGAACTTCGGGCTGTCCGTAGCACTCGTGCCTTTTTTCTTTATTCTCGCGCAATTGCTTCTTGTATTCGTCGCGAGTAAAACCTTCTACAACCTCATCGCTGCTCACCCCGTGGAATCGCAGATACGCCTCATAGTTGTCACACGACTCCTTGAGATTCGCGGCCCAACGCTCGATGTAGGAACAGTTCGCCGTCTTCGTGCTGCCGGGAATTGTCACGTATCGATTTTCGGTGAGCGTGAGAAATGCAGGGTCCCCGGGAAGGGGAAACGGGGTTGCATAGTTTGGCGATAATTGGATGAGCTTTCGTTTGTTGAAATCGAAAGCCTCGACTGTGTCGCCATTCGTGCTGTCGAGATGGCAGCTGAAAAAGATAAGACGCAGTGGGCCTTCGAACAAAAACTGCGGATCTTTATGCCCCCGAATTTGTAGCGGTTCGAAGGACGGGAACCCGGGCAGCCTGCCGATCTGTGTTTCCTGACCCGATTTTGAATCGCGAAACCACATCACCCAGTTCAGCACTTCCTCCGGGCCTTCACCCTCTTTCCCTTTGCGCCAGTAGATTTCACCCGATCCATCCGGCGCCTTAATGATTTCTGGCGGGCTGTCCGTTGCATCAGCCACAGCATCCAGTGCTGTCATGCTCTGGTGTTGGTTCTGCTGGTCGCTTTGTGGCGTTGCGGCAGGCGAGGCGGACTCTTCCTGCGACGGAGTTGGTGAAGATGACGGCGCTTCCTCTTCATCGCCACTTGTGAAAGCTGGCGAGCTTTTCGCTCCCGAATACCAATCCGGCGCGGCATCGAGCTTCTTCAGCTTCGTGCCACGAGGATCGACGCTCCAAACTTCACGCGCGTCATTTGGTTTTTCACGAGTGAACACGATCGTCTCGCCATCCGACGCGAAAATTGGATCGCTGTCTTGCCCGGAATTGTCATTGGTCAGCTGTCGCAACAGCTTTCCGTCTTCACGATAGAGATAAAGGTGGGAATGACTTGTGCCTTTGGCTTGCAGGTAACGGATCGCCACGACGATTTCGGAGTCGCCGCGCGAAATCGGCGGCGCTGAAACTAACAGCAAACCCACGAGGCCCCATAGCCGGAGCGTTTTCAGAAATGCCAGATTAGGAAATTCCCTTGTCCGCTGTCAAGCTGTTGCTCGTTAGTATTACCGTTCTCGATCGTTTTGTGGATTATTTAGCACGGTGCGCGATCGACGTTCGCTCACTTCCAGCCGCGCGCTGACTTTTTCGATCTGCTCGGCCTGCTCTTTCACCGTTGTAATGAGCTCGGCAATTTCATTTTTTAGCTCCTGCACTGTTTTGTGCTCCTTAAGGAATTCGTTGAGCAACATGGCGTTCACCTGGTCGTAGCGCACGCTGTAAGGTTTTCCTTCTTTGTCACGGACAACCAAGTTGGGATTCACTTTTTCCACATCCTCTGCCACAAGGCCCAACTGCGTTGCGCTTGTCCCTTCGGGGTCAACCTGTTTTTGGTAGCGGAAGCTAACCGGTTTCAATGAGTAGAGTGCTTCGCTGACATTATCCATTCGTTTGATGTCTTGCTTAAAGCGCTTTGAGGAAGTCACTGTTCCAAGCCTGCCGTTTGAATTAACGAGGACGGCAACGCCATTAGAAGCTGTCGCGCCGAAGATATTGCCGACGTAACAGCTGTTGTCCACATTATTACCACTCGCGCCGATGCAGATAACGTTGCTGGCCGTCATGACTTTGCCGGCGGCACCAAAGCCCAAGGCAATATTGTTGCCGCCGGTGGTGTTGTTAGCGAGCGCATCATCACCCATGGCCGTGTTTTGAGCGCCGGCAGTGTTGTCAAAGAGCGCACCTGCGCCATTGGCCGTGTTTTGTCCGCCGGTGGTGTTGCTATGGAGCGCACCAATACCGTTTGCGGTGTTGCTGGTGCCGGTCGTGTTGCTCAGTAGCGCGTCAGCACCGGTGGCTGTGTTGGAGTGACCGGCAGTGTTGTTAAACAGTGCAAACGCGCCATTGGCTGTGTTGTCGTCGCCGGATGTGTTGCTTAAAAGCGCCCCGGCACCAGTGGCCGTATTTTCGTCACCAGTGTTGTTAAGGAGAGTCGCTGCGCCGACGGCCGTGTTGAAGTTGCCGGTCACATTGAAACCCAGTGTGGCCCAACCAAGGGCCGTGTTGTAAGTGCCGCCGGCGAGACGCGAAAGAGCACTTTGGCCCTCCGCTGTGTTCTGCCCGGGATAGCCTCCATCCGGGGGCGGACTGACCGCTTGCATCCCAGGACAAAGCGCTAAGAGGCCAAGCGCAACGGCCGTAAAATAGAGCCGCAAAAACGGCCCTCCTATTGATGTTTTGATCAGTGTCTTCATGGGTGTCAGTTCCTTTTTTTTTATTTGTGGTTTGATTCTGCTTATTATTGCCCAATAAAAACACGAAAGAACACGAAACTCTGCGCGCTAACCACGTTTTCATTCGTGTCGTTCGTGTGTTTCGTGAGCATCCTCCTATCTCCATATCTGTGCGATCCGTGTCATCTGTGGTTGGTCCCTTAATCTTTATGGATTCACGACCACTTGCGGCGCTGGTTTGTTCGTCTGAACCTGGACACTCATTTTCTGGAGTTTTGCATCCTGCTCCTTCAGCTGGACGGTGAAAGCTTCCGTTGCTTTCTGCTGGCGAACGATCATGGCTTCCTGTTTGGTCACCATGGACTTTAACTCTGTGATGGTTGCGTCCTGTTTGGCGGCCTTCGAGTTTAGTTCGTCGACTTTTTTATGCTCTTTGAGAAACTCGTTGAGCAACATGGCGTTCACCGCGTCGTAGCGAACGGTGTAGATCTCACCGTTCTCGTCGTGGACCACCAGATCCGGATTCACTTCGGCTACTTCCTCGGCAATCAAACCAAACTGCGGCGTATTTGTCTTGTCGCTCTTGTAGTGAAATGTTACGGGCTTGAGCGCCAGAATGGCTTCGCTGGCAGTGTTCATAGGCTTAACCTCCTTCTTGAACCGGCGCGAGGAAGGTGCCACGCCAAGTTGGCCGCTGCCATCGACCACAACTGGTGCGCCTGTAACTGCTACCCCGGTGATTCCGGCGATAAAAGTTTTGTTCTGATCTGCGCCCCTGCCTATGCGGATGGTCGCGGATTCCCCAGCAACACCAAAGGCGCCAATATCGATATTTAAGTCGCCCGTGGTGAGATTGGAGCCGGCGCCATTTCCCATTGCGACGTTATAGTTCCCAGTGGTGTTGTTGAAGAGCGTGTCATCGCCAGTGGCGGTGTTGCCGGTGCCGGTGGTGTTGTTAAAGAGCGCGCCAGTACCGGTGCCCGTGTTGAAGCTGCCGATGGAATTCGTGGCGAGCGCGTTAAAGCCATTCGCCGTGTTGCCGTTGGCGGTGTTGTTAAGAAGTGCTTGGAAACCGGCGGCCGTGTTGAAGCTGCCGATCGTGTTGTTAAAGAGCGCAAAGGATCCATCGGCTGTGTTTTCGTCGCCGGAGGTGTTGCTTAAGAGCGCCCCGGCGCCCGTGGCCGTATTGTTGTCAGCAGTGTTGCTAAGGAGAGTCGCTGCGCCGACGGCCGTGTTGAAGTTGCCGGTCAGATTGAAACCTAGTGAGGCCCAACCAAGGGCCGTGTTGTAGGTGCCGCCGGCGAGATGCAAAAGGGCACTTTGGCCCTCCGCTGTGTTCTGTCCGGGATAGCCGCCATCGGGCGGCGGACTGACCGCTTGCATCCCAAAAGCAAGCGCTAAAAATCCAAACGCAATAGCGGTAAGAATAAAATAGGGCCGCAAAAACGGTCCTCCGATTGATGTTCCGATTACTGTCTTCATGGGTGTCATTTCCTTCTTTTTAGTTTCTGGTATTTAGATGCGATTTAATTCTACTTATTAGTCGCCCACTAAAGACGCGAAAAGACGCGAAACTTTAAAGGCTCCCGGAAAGAAACAGAGATTTCTAGTTCGTATGTTTCGTAGGCATCCCCTTCTCCAATCCGTGGCATTCGTGTTATCTGTGGTCGGTCTTTTGCTTTTACGGATCAGTGGCGACCACGTGTGATGAGCGCTTGTTCATTTCAACTTCCGCGCTCACCCTCTGGATTTTTGAATCCTGGTCTTTAAGACGGGCAACAACAGTTTGCAGATCTTTCTTGAGTTCACTGATCGTGGCTTCCTGCTTTGCTGCATTGGATTTCAGTTGCCCGATCGTCGTTTGCTGTTCCTGCACTTCGCGGTGTTCTTTAAGAAACTCATTAAGTAACATCGCGTTGACCTGATCGTAGCGGACGGTCCAGATTTCGCCGTTCTTGTTGCGGACCACGAGGTCGGGATTCACCCCGGCCACTTCCTCGGCGATTAAACCAAAGCATGGCGTGTTTTTAGAGTCGCTCTTGTAGTGGAAGGTCACAGGCTTGAGCGCCAGAATCGCCTCGCTCGCCTTGTCCATTGGTTTAATGTCATGCTTGAAGCGTCGCGACGAGACCATCGTACCCAACTTTCCGGTGGCATCGATTGCCATAGAACTCGCGGTGCCGGGATTAACCGACTGGTTATAGATCCCGCCAATATGGCAGGCTGAGGCTCCAGGTGTGTCGTCCAGGTTCGCGCCGATCCGGATGGTATTGCTCTCTCCTGCCACACCGATCACATCGGCGCCGATATCGATATTAAGATTGCCTGAAGTGAGAGCATTGCCGGCGTTAGTGCCCAAAGCCGTGTTGCCGCTGCCAGTGGTGATACCTAGCGCAGAACGACCGATCGCGGTGTTGCCGTCACCGGTGAAATTGGCGGCGAGGGCGCCAGCCCCCGTGCCTGTGTTGTTGTTGCCGGTGGTGCCGAAAAGCGCCTCAGTGCCGGTGGCTGTATTGGCGGAGCCGGTTGTGTTGCCCATTAGTGCGTCAGCACCGGTGGCTGTATTTTCAATACCATCCGTATTGCTCTGGAGCGCAAACGCTCCATTGGCCGTGTTGCCGCCGCCAATGGTGTTGTTTGAAAGGGCTGCCGCTCCGGTAGCCGTGTTCTCGGTGCCACTGGTGTTGTTTAAAAGCGCCGCCGCGCCAAACGCCGTGTTTTCGTCCGCGGTGTTGAAAAGAAGCGTTCCCGCGCCCGTGGCGGTGTTGAAGCTGCCCGTTGCGTTACTCCAGAGCGAAAACCAACCAACTGCTGTATTGCCGTCGCCAGTGGTCAGGCTAAAAAGGGCGTTCTGCCCCTCCGCTGTGTTAAACCCAGGATAGCCTCCGTCCGGTGCCGGACTGACGGCTTGCGTCCGATGCGCAAGCGCAAAGGAACCAAGCGTCAAGAGAATCGTTGTGAGTATAATGTTTCGATTTTTCATAGTTTGTTTTTCTTTCATTGGCTCTTTTACTGACTGTTGAGAGCGGTCTTTGCCGCGGGTTCGCTCACCTCAACCTCCGCACTGACTTTCTGAATTCTGGCCTCCTGCTCGTTCAAGCGTTTCTTGACCGTGTCGAGCGCAGCTTCAAGCTTCTCAACTTTACCGTGCTCTTTCAGGAATTCGTTGAGCAACATCGTGTTGATCTGCTCGTAGCGGACGGTGTACGGCTTGCCCTCCTTATCGCGAATGATGAGGTCTGGATTTACTTTTTCCACTTCCTCAGCCACAAGGCCCAATTGCGGGGCGCCTGCCGAGTCGAACTCCTTCTTGTAGCGGAAACTAACCGGTTTCAGTGAGTAGAGTGCTTCGCTGACATTATCCATTGGTTTGATGTCCTGCTTAAAGCGCTGTGAGGAAGTCATCGTCCCGAGTCTGCCGTTTGAATTGACGAACACCGCGCTTGCCGAAACGGTCGAACTGAAGATCTGGCCGATATAGCAAGCGTTATCCACATTGTTACCGTCCGCCCCGATACAGATAACGTTATTAGCCGTACTGACGCCGCTGCCGGCATTAAAGCCCAAGGCGATGTTCCCGGAACCGGTGGTATTGTTAAAGAGCGCACCATTACCGACGGCTGTGTTGGCGTCGCCGTTGTTGGCTGCGAGCGCCCCATCTCCGAGCGCCGTGTTGATGCTGCCGTGGGTGTTGGCAAGAAGCGCCGAATCACCAGTGGCGGTGTTTTGCATACCACTGGTGTTGTTTAAAAGGGCATCCGCTCCAAGACCTGTGTTACTAGAACCAGCGGTGTTGAGCAAAAGTGCCGCCGCTCCAACCGCCGTATTTTTTATTCCGCTTCCCGCATTTTGATTTCCGACGTTAAAGAGGAGCGCTGCCGTACCGACGGCGGTATTGTAGCTACCGTCGGTGTCGCTCCGGAGCGTGAAAGCACCCAAGGCTGTGTTCCATTGGCCGGTGGTGAGGCTGAAAAGGGCATTTTGCCCTTCTGCCGTGTTAAACCTGGGATAGCCTCCATCCGGCGCCGGCACAACCGCTTGCGTCCTCTGTGGAAGCGCAAAGGAACCAAGCGCGAAAATTATCGTTGTGAGTACAATGTTTCGATTTTTCATAAATTAGTCTCCTGTTTTTGTTTTTGTTGTCGTGATCTTCTCTAATTTCCCGCGAAACTCGTGTTCGATTCTGACCTTCGTCGATCGTTCGTAACGACCGCCTGTCTGGAGGCATTGCGAACGCGGACATCGATCGTTTTGACCAAGCAAATCGAAATCGCGGAGAAAAGCGCGCGAATCAAGCCAGGCGCGATCGAATGCGACGAAGTATTGTTTGCGCGCTTGCGTGCGTTGCCTCGCCAGCTCGCAGATGAACGCGGCGTGCCCGCTTACATCATCTTCTCTGATGTATCGCTGCGCGAAATGGCAAAGCATTACCCGACGACATCTGTACAGTTCCGTCGCATTCCTGGCGTGGGCGAGCAGAAGTTGAAACAGTTGGCAGAGCCGTTTCTCGATAAGATTAAGGGTCATCTCGCGTCAAGGTCGGCACTTACTTTTTGAAGGTCCGACATCAGGGCCTCGATTCGTTTCTCCTGCTTTGCGAGCACGGCCGTCGGCTAGAGTGCGCTTTGAGAAATTCGTTGAGTAGCGCCGCGGGATGGAACCACGGCGCAGCTTTTCTTACTTATAAAACCGGCCATGCTAACTAAGGTTATTCAACGGCGGTAGGCATCCGGTTTGGGCTGCGCTGGCGACCGGGACCGCATGGGTCCGGTGGGACACCGCCTTTAGGATCCTTTCCTGGCTTGAGGTCGCGAACTTTGATCTCGCTTTTCTCTTTCTTCTTCTTTGGTTTGTCTTGCATGTTACCTTTCATTTGTTTGTTGTTCAGTTGGGTGGCGTCCGCTGTGCCGAACGCCCTAGAAAACGTTCTAGTGGTTATTGCTGACCGTTTGCATCATGGGTTTGTTTAACTGCAGTTGCGCGCTTACCTTTTGAATTTGCGCAGCCTGCTGTTCAAGGCGCGCAGTGAGGATTTGTATTTCTTTCTGTTGTGTCGCGACGGTGGCCTGGAAGTCGGCCTTCAACTTTTTGACTGTTTTGTGCTCTTTTAGAAACTCATTCAGCAGCATGGCGTTCACCTGCTCGTAGCGCACGCTGTAGGGTTTTCCTTCTTTGTCGTGCACCACCAGATCAGGAGCGATCTTTTCCACTTCCTCTGCCACAAGGCCCAATTGCGAGGCGCCTGCTGGATCAAACTCCTTTTTGTAGCGGAAGCTAACCGGTTCCAGTGAGTAGAGTGCTTCGCTGACATTATCCATTGGTTTGATGT
>JBARAJ010000033.1:0-34409 GCA_049791915.1 Candidatus Udaeobacter sp. | reverse complement strand
ATGTATCTATGCTCGGCGCTTGATACAAGCGCCGCGACAACGATATTGTCCGCTCTCGCAAGTCGGCGGGGTAGCCAAGTGGTAAGGTCGCGGTCTGCAAAACCGCTATTCGCGGGTTCGATTCCCGCCCCCGCCTCTTTCATAGGTAAAAATACGAAATCAGCCCGAAAAGTGGCGCAAGGGACTTACACGTTCGTCGAGAAAAGGAGACAAGGCGGCGTGTCGTTGATAAGCGTTTCTCTTTTGCGAGCGATGAAACACCCTTCCGACGCACCTCCCCACAAAGATCATTGCGGCGGCGATCTAATTTCCGATGCACTGCCTTTCGGTTGGCCCCGTTCATGAAAAGGCTGACGAAGCAACGACGAAACATTGTCGACTTGAAGAAACGAGCCCGGCGTGTGCTAAAAGCTTCAATCAACCTGGTTCAGCAACGCTGGGGTAAATTGGACAGGCGCAAACATTCAACCAGTTCCATACACATTTACGAAATTCGACCTCGAGCTGATAAGCACGGCTTCGATCTAAGCAGCGATGCGCTTCGTTACAGTCCGCTGTGGTATCGCGGGTCAAACGCGATCGTCGATGCAGTGGGCTATGCAAAATCTTACAGTCGGCCGCATCCCGTCGTGATTCGTGTTTACGATGCTACTGGCAACGTGATCGAGACGCTCGAATACGAGGGCGACTTCAAAGAGGCGTAGCGCGAAATCGCCGCTTCGAGTTCCAGGAACGCCGTCGGTTTTTCATCCGCGCGCGCAACGAAACGCTGTCCGTCGTCGCAATGCCGGCGTTTCGGCCGTTGTCCCCTACGGAGGTATTAATCTGTCTAATGCTTGCGAACTGGGCGGTGTCGCAATCATTCGTCGTCACTCACCAATTGCAGCACAAGTGGGATCGTCGTTAACGCGCCGACGGCGACCAGCGTCCAGCCGATCGCTCGCCTCTGCTCATCGGTCAGTTTTTCAGAAAGCAGCAACGCGATGCCGGCACCGAGCATTGCGCGCGTTCCCGCGATGAGACCGATTTGAGGAACGGTGACTTCGTGTTGTTTCATGTGTCGTTTTACTCCTTCAATTCTAATATTCTAATCCATCACAGAAAGGCTAGGCAGCAAGCGGCTAGCCGCCGATTCCAATTCGGGCGACGCTCGCTCCCCGCGCTTGTCGCTTAGCTTCGTCGCGTTAAACTGGGCGATTACCTCGCCGCTGTAGCAGAGGGTTGCTTTGCAGCATGCTGGATCGAATCGTCTCCTGTAATGATCGTTCCGCTATTAAATGGCCAGCCGGCTTTCGCCGGAAAAAGCGGTCGTAATACTGCCAATGCCGGCGAAACGAACGCAATACAAACAAATGTGATCGCTGCTGCACATTTCATGTCGCGCGGTCTTATCAAATTGCGAAAACGTGACAAGACAATTTTCGCGTGGCTGCAATCGTCCCAACGCGTTGAGGACACCGCGTTCCACCAGATTAAGTTTTGCGATTCAACGTTTCCGACTATTTTTCCCCGCCGATGCCACAGTTTACTTATCGTGCGCGGAATGCGCAGGGCGGTTTGGTTGAAGGGGTTCTCGATTGCGCAGATCGCGCCATTGCGATCCATCAGATTGAATCGCAACGGTGCATCCCGATTCGGATCGATATGGTAGAAGCGGCTAAGCCCGCAGAAGCAAAAGTAAGCAAGCCGCACGCACTTCAACGAAAATTGCGACTGCTGAGTTCGCCCGAAACCGCCACGCCTTCGCAAAGCCTGAAAATTCCGCACGGCCAACTGCTCATTTTCACTGAGCAGCTCGCGCATTTGCTACAAGCCGGCATGACGCTGGACGAAGGATTGTCCGTTTTGGGGAAACGCTTGAAACATCCGCGCGTCCAGCAAATGACGCATACGCTGCATCAGGGGCTGATCGATGGCCGCAGTTTTTCGCAGGCTTTGAGCGACATGCCTCGAATTTTCCCGCCGCTATTTGTGAACCTCGTCGCTGCGGGCGAGGCCAGCGGTGCGTTACCCCAAATTCTCCTACGGTTGGTGAAACATCTGATGCAGGCCAAGGACTTGCGAGACCGGGTGCAACAGGCGTTGATTTATCCGGCATTCCTCGCACTGGCCGGCGCTATTCTTGTCACAATTTTCATCACCTTCATGGTGCCGCAGTTGACTGCGTTCATGGCGCAAACCGGCGGCGCCATGCCGTTGCCGACGCGCATTTTGCTGCACGTCCACCATGCGATCACCGGCTACTGGTGGGTCGGCGTACTGATAGTGGTTGGTGGAGTTATCGGTTTCCGCACCATGGTTCGCACTCAGGAAGGACGGATTGGATGGGACCGGTTCCGTTTGTTGATCCCTGGGTACGGAGGAGTGATTCGCCACCGTTATTACGCGCAGTTTGCGCGTACGCTGGGGACTTTGATGGAAAACGGCGTGCCTTTACTGCGCGCACTCGATCTCGTGACCGAGATAGCGGGGAACCGTTTTCTCGAAGCGAAATTAGGCGAGGTGCGCAGAGCGGTCATCGATGGCGCAACGCTCTCGGCTGCGTTGCAACAGCAGAAGCTCTTTCCGGATTTGTTTACGGACATGATGGCCGTGGGCGAACAAACCGGACACTTCGCCGAAACGATGCAGGCGATCGCGGACGTGTATGAGCGGGAGCTTGATCGATCCGTCGGGGTGATTTCGCAATTGATTCCGCCGGTGATTATCGTCATCATCGCTGGGCTGGTCGGGTTAGTTGTATTCAGCATCCTGTCGGCGGTCTTCGAAATGACACACAGCTTGCAAGTCCGACCGCGTTAAACTCCGAGCTTGCAAAGCAGGTCGAGTCTGAATTAATCTCGTCCACTCAATGTTACCCCGCGTTGCGTTTGCGATCTTTTTGGCTGCCGCCTGCCGCGTAAGCGCGCAGGAAGCTTTAACCGATGCTCTGCCGGCTCCCGCTGCCGCGATTGCACAGCCCCTCCCGTCAAGCGCGTGGCTCGATCTGCGCCAAACGATGTCGCGCAATTCAAAATCGCAAGAAGCCCCAGCATGGGTGGAAGCGCTCACGCTTCTACCCGGCGAACTCACCGAAGGCGGTGGCGCGTCGAAAAGCGTTTTTCGAATTCGGGTGACGCAACCCGGCCCGGACTATAAAATCCTTTTCTTCCGATTGTTCTTCGACGACAAACCGAATCAGCAGCCGGAATTGGTGGCGTGGGACGAATCCGGCAGCCACATTTTGCGCTCGGGAACGCTCGGCGCTGGAATGAATCTGCCGAGCTCGGATTCAGTCCTCATCCCGATGACCGGCGCCTCCGCGATCGATATCGAAGTTCCCGGTGACGGGAAGACAATTCGCGCGGCGTATCTCGACTGGATGACAGCCAGTGAAGTCGTCCATCCGGTGAACGCCGAACATCGCGATGTGATTCCCGAGCCGTTCTCAGTGGTGCCCGCGCTGCACCCACCGCCGGAAGATGTCGAGAATTTCGGAACGGTGACTGCCACTCTGGCCGCTGACGCAATGCGGCTTGATGCTCGGACTCAGCAAAACGGCGTGTTCCAATTTCCGATTGAAGCGCAACCGCTCACCGCGCTTTTGACTTTCGAACTCGCAAACCCGCGCATCGACGCGCCGCCGGAAGTCTATGTCAACGGCCAGAACATCGGGCCGGTCGCGCTCACGCTGCCGGACCTCGCTGATCCTGGTTACCGAGGCGAATCCGAGCCCCTTACGACTGAGATGCATTTCAACTACACGGGATGGGTGCGCGCTCAGAAAATTGTGCCGGCAACAATTTTGAAAGTGGGCGCGAACGATCTCATCATCACGAACGGAGCAGGCACTGGCGTCTCCGCAATCCGAGCGACGCAAATTCAGTTAAAGTACATCTGGGACAAGTCGGATTATCTTCTCCGCACGGGCCAGTAATTTCACGCTCTCATGCCGAGCGAAGCGAAACGTCTCTGGTTTCGCAGCATCGATCCAGAAATAGTTAGAGATTCTTCGCTCCGTGCAGAATGACACCCGCAAGGTGCCACTAGCAATTATTGAAGATCAAGCTAGTGTAATCGTCGCACTGGGACGGAGGATCCCCACTTAATTGAGATGAGAACAAAAAGGAAACAGCAGGGCTTCACGCTATTGGAAATCATGCTCGTGGTGAGCATCATTGTGATCATTCTGGGAGTCGCGATCTCAAAACTCGGGAATACGACGGCCATCGCTAAAACCATGCGCGTTCAAGCGGACGTCCAGGCAATCAAGACGCAGTTGCAATTGTACGAGAGCATGAACGGCTTTTTTCCGACCACAGAGCAGGGTTTGCAGGCGCTGGTGACCCAGCCGCAAAACGATCCCAGACCCACTCGCTGGTATCAGTTGTTTAAAGAACTGCCTAAGGATCCGTGGGGCAGCGATTACATCTACCGCTATCCTGGTCTGAAAAACCCCGGAGGCTACGATTTGTATTCCGCAGGAGCCGACCGTCTGCCTGATACTGCAGACGACGATTGGGGTGGCAACTAGTATTTGCCGCTCTCCGTCTGACCTCGTCCGGAAGGGACGGCTACGGGCTACTGCTTCGCAGATGTATCAGTCCCGCCAGCGGCGGAGCCCCTCGTGGCTCTTGGGCTCTTCTGAATCATGCCACGCGTACGCGGCTGCGTCGCGTCCCGCGACGAAGGAATTAACTGTTGTAATTCCTGCGGCACGTTGGGGGGCAATTTCGGTGCATGTACATTCGGCATGCTGGCGGGATTTGGAACCGGCGCCGCGGGAGCAGGCAGCGGCCTGGCTCCGACACCTCCACCCGGCGACGCCTGCGACAGTAGCGCTTGATTGAACGTAAGTGTGGCAAAATTTCCGTCCTTGCTGATCGTCACCTTCGTCTGGCCCACTTTGTCGGACCATTCGATGTTGGCGACGCTGTAACCGTCTACCGGTTCCTTTGTGGTAAGATATTTTTTGAAGTTGTGATCTGCGGTCGAAGCAATCGTCACTAAATCGCAGTCCTGCGATCGCGCGGCGTTAGCGATGTAAAGGTCTTTTGCGAAATCTGGAGTCGCAGCAGGCGCTGCCACGGCACTGGCAACCGCGAATGGCGATTGATCCATCATTTTTGAGTAGCGATCGAAGTTGTACTGCGGCGGAAGAACATCCTCTGCCTGGCTGTAGGTTGCTCCTGCTACGGCAAGCATCGTTGCGAGTGTGAGAGAATATTTCATATACGTCAGTGCCTATTTATTACTTTCCATTTTGCCCCGGCGCAAACCAGCGGGCGACTTTAAACTTGCCTCGCATCATTGTGGGATCGCTGCCATCGATCGCGAGATTAACATTTTCGAAAACCACGAAAGCCTCCGGCCGTTGCACGTCATAAAGAAAATGGACCAGAGGCGGCCATGGACTTTTGGTTTCAATCGAAGCGAAAACCGTCTGATGATACGGCGTGGTCTCGCCTGTTCCGATCGCAGGATTTTCAAGCAGGATATTGTATTTGCCGGCGACTTCCCTGACTTGATCAAGCAGTGCAGAGGCTTCCGCTGGATCTTTGAGCAACGGCTGATGCTGCCGCATCCACTCGTCGCGCTTCGTCCAGGTGTCGCGCTCTTTCACGTAAACAGTTTGCTCAGCCAGCTTGCTTCTCCGAGCGGCGAACTGCTTTTGCGCGCTCCCGACTGCGCCCCAGAGCGAACTCAAAATCCAAAGATTTAGCAGCACAACAACCGTCCCCGCGACAATCCACGAGAGCACACGCTCGCGCGGGTTCATTCGTTGATACCACGCCGGCATCATTTGGGTTTCCCCTCCAGGCGATATTGCGCGTGATTGTTAGGCAAGATCCTCGGCGCGGCCATATCAAACTGAAACGTTCGCAACTCCGGGTTCTTCTTGATCTTGTCGATGAACTCGTAAGCAAGCGCAGCCGTGTTTGCCTCGCCGTCTACGGAAATCTGACGCGCCGACTGATTATATGAAGTGATGCGTACGTCGGCAGACGGCAGGCTTTCGAACAAATGCTGCAGAATTTCGACCGGGTAGTAGTGCGGATCGATCGCCGGTGCGAGTGCTTTCCATTTTGCTTCAGTCGCGCGCACGAACTCCGTCCCGGGCGCGTCTCGCGCAATGCGACGATCGAGCCATCCCAACTGAAACCGTAGGAGCCCCAGATACAAGAACAGCAAAACGAGGACCGCCACGTAGGCGCCGCCCATCCAGAAGAGTCGTTTTCGCCATTCCACCTGCCGCGTCAGTTGAAGGCGGCGCAGGCGCCAGCTTTCCGGCAAAAGATTCAGTTTGACCGGTGCCGGAGGGAGTTCGATTCCAACGACCTCAGTGGGGCTGGTCAAAATTCCCTCGACCGTCTCGCGCAGTTCGTAGCAAGTTTCGTCCAGCAAAACATTTGGATAGGAAGCGTCTATGCCTTGCAGTTCGGCGCTCAACCGCAGTTGCGGCAGTTCGAGTTGGAGCTGATCGCCGTTGCGTTCGATTGACCGCGCCAAGCTGAGCTTGCCATTCTCGGTCATGGCGTAAACGAGCATCTCGCCTTCGGGATAAATCAGAAGAGCAGTGCCCTTCGGCGCGTAGGTGCTGGCGCGCTGCGCCGCATACACAGTGATTTGCCGCGGAATGTAACCGCGGTCCAGAAGCGGCGAAGCGAGCTCCGCAAGTTGCTCGTTTCTAATTGCAATGGCAGAAACGACGCTTTCGGTTTCGTTTTGTGCGATCAATTCGAAATCGCTCGTCACTTCGTCGGCTGGAAATGGCAGCAACTTCTCGATCTGAAGACGAATCATCTCGGGAAATTCCGCCGGATCGACGCTCGGCAGACGAAAGCGTTGTGCAATCACAGCTGACACAGGCAAGCCGAGGACAAACTCGTCGCTCGCAGAGAGTAGCGGCACTGCTTCTTCCAACGTTTGCAGTTTGCGGACCGTCCACGAACCGTTTTGCTCAGTTGTGGCCGCAGGGGCTTCGCCCGCACCTCTATTGTTGTGCGAAGCTTTACTGTCGGGCGGCGATGCGGGCGTGGCTGAGCGAACAAGATTCCAGCCATGAGAAGTTGGAATGATGAAAATCGATGGCATTCCGGTCTGGATACTAAAGCTCCTTCCAACTGAATATTGTGGGGCTGTTGGCTTGTGTTGAGGGAAAAGCCGCCAGCGCACCGAAAGGGGTAGCCGGTGTCCCGGCTTGCATCATCATTGGCTTTTGCATGACCATCTGAACGGAACGCGTAACGCCGCCCGATTTTCCCACACTGACGACGCGGAAAACGTTCGTGGTCTTGTACTGCGCGATCAGATTTTGAACCCCGGCCGATGGCATTCCACCCTGCTGAATTCCACCCTGCTGCTGTTGGGCGTTGTTGAGACCAAGAATAGCAGACACAGTCTGGGGATCCACCACGCCGTCGTCGGCTGTTCCATCAATTCCGTCGGGACCTTGTCGCAATTGCAGAAACCGATCGACGAAAGCATCCTGTATTCCCAACGCGCGTAACACATCGCGCGAAGCGTATGCCGGGTCGATCTGCTGACAACCAAAAACGATCGTGGTGAAATCTTTGTCCCATCCCGGATGCGAAGTGTATTCAGCCCATCCAAAAATCCTTTTAAGTTCGTCCACGGAAGTAAGCGGCGCATGTGGCGGACGATAGTCGGCAGTCTCCTCCGGCGCGTTCAAGCGATGCAGTCCTTTCGTTGGCGATACCCAGTCGAGCAAAGAATCCATCATCACGTCGAGATCGTTTAGGTCCACGCCCTTATTGGTGAGATACTTTTTCAGCGCCGCTACGAGCAAAGGGTTCTCCGCTCCGCCGAGCGTCAGGAAGTTCAAGTTAAGACGACCACATTCGCCACTCATCTCGACATCGTAACTTTCGTTCGTCATTTTCTTATGCAGGTTTGCCGAAGCAGGTGTGATCGCGGGATTCAACGCAACCTCTGCACCAGAGGAGGCCATTGCTTCAGCCGACAATACACGGTTTGCCGTCGCAGAAACTGTTAAGCGCGAATTGATGTTGAGGGCCCATGCGAACACGACGCCGGCAAGCAAGAACAACGCCCATAGTGCCAACAGCAGCGCAGCGCCTGAATCTCGTTTGCAGTTTGGCGAAGGTTTCCTCATAAGATTGCTTTTAATGTTTTCACGGGAACACGTACGGTGTCCGTCTCAGCGGAATGACTGCTTCCCACGGATCAGCTGCGTCCGGACGGCCAACGCTGACCTTCACGAGGGACGGCAAGCGAGCACCTCCTGTCCACCGCGGCAACCAGGCAGTTGGTTGCTTCGGATCGTAATAGGTGATTTCAAGACTGGTCACATTTTTAATCAACGGCACCCAGGTTTCGCGTCCTTCCGCAACATCGGAATCATCCTGCGCCTTACGCAAAATGCCCAGATCGAGCCGATCGCTGTTATCGTTCGCCGGTTGCAAGCGTAACACAGCGGTGAACTCGCCCGCTGCGTACCGGGTTAGCAGCCCGGGGCCAGCGCCGCAATTCCATTTTATCTCATCGCGCTCGCGATCATTTAGTTTGAATGGCTCGCCAACCATTTTTGCTCGAAGCGGGCTCAAGGTTTGCCATTGCGTTGTAAGCAAATCACGGAGGCCGTCATATTGCGCGTCTGCGGCCGCTATTTCCGATGAGAACCGCAGCGCTGTCAGATTCGTTTGCACGAAACGAAAAATTGCGATCGCCATCATTCCCAGGATCGCCACGGCCAGCATGATCTCGAGCAAGGTGAAACCATTGTAGCCACCACGCACCGCGCCTATCGAAGCAATTCGCCGTTTCATCAACTTAGCCAGACCGATAGACGTAAAACTGAATCTGTTTTGATTGCGGAACTCCGGCGTGTTCCCAGCGCGCAGTCAACGTGACGAGATTGATTCCGGTGATAATCGTATTGTCAGGCTCCGTCAAAGCAGCAGGAGCGGCTTTCTGGGTCAAGATCACCCTGCCATAACTGGTTTTGAGCTTGAATTCCTTTTCAGCCTCAGGCACGGCCAATGTAGCTTGAACTTGTGCCATGCGATCAGACAGGATCTGCCGCACGACGTTCTCTTCCGCGCTGATCGTGCTTGCGTTGAGACAATTCTGCACCGCACGTCCGAGCGAGATTACCCCAATAGCAAAAATCGCTACACCGAGCAGGACTTCGTAAAGAGCAAACGCGTATTTCGATCTTCGGCGTCTCCGAATTCGTGTAGCAGCCATGATTGGAGTATTGGAGCGCTGGAGTTGTGGAGTGTTGAAAATTTCATTACCCCATTTCTCCATTGCTCCATTCTTCCATTGGGGGTCACCTTGCTGCATATTGCGTAAGTTCAGGCTGCGCTGTGAGCGGCGAATAATCCGCCGTCCACGTGCCGTCGGGACCTCTGAATTGGACTCTCGCCGGTTCGCAGGTGCCCGATGGCCAGAATATCCATTCAGCGGGAGGGTTGCCGATCAATGCTGCCGGCAGCGAGACCCTAATCCAGCTTCCCTTGCTGAGGCGAAACACCGCCGTGGGTTTCTCTTCCTCGCCTTCTGCAAAAACCTCCGGCCGCAACAGGACGCTGTTTTTGCCCCAAGCAATCAGATACGCGCGGCGTTCGGTCACACTTCGCTCCTGCGCCTGGCGCACAAGCTGGTTAAAGCCTTCGAGAGACTGCTTCAACCGCCTGTCAGCGATCACCCCACTCAAACTGGGCACCGCCAGTAGAAGCAGCAGCATCAATATAAAAATGCTTAGGGCAATCTCGATTAACGTAAACGCCCGAAACCGTTGCACCGCCGAAGTTACTCGATTGACGCAAAATCACAACCGGTGCTGCGGGTTGGCCACCGAGCGTACGGCCGTGCACTGCGGTGAAAGCAATCGTCTGGGTCCACCAGTTGGAGTCGGAGCAGCATGCGAGAAAGCGATCGACTAGCGTCGCATCGAGTTTACCCGAGCTTATCAAGTCGCCGCGCAGTTCAGTAACCGTTTCAATCCAGTAGTCTGCCCACAACGAGCCGCCGTTGTAGATCGCGGTTTCCGCTGTGCCACTGATGTTTGTTAAGCCAAGCGAAGCCAGTCGAGGCGCAAGTGTTCTCCCTATATGATAATCGATTCCTCGCTCACGTGACCACGCAAGCCAGCCGTCCCAGAACGCACGCACATCTGGAGGTTCAGCAACGCTAACCGGAAGGAAATCGGGTTCGATCAAAAGAAGAGCGCCACCTGCTCTCAGGCTTGCAGTCATGTTGGCCATTGCCGTTTCTGGATCGGCAACGTGATGAAGCACAGCGCGTGCTGTGACCAAATCGAATGCTCCGTGCTCGATTGGGCCCGCAAGAATGTCGGCCCGCCGCAATTCAAGATTCTGCATGCGAAAGTGAATTAGCGATAAATCCAGATCGACAGCCACCGCTGTTCCGCCGGGGCTCACACGTTCGGCGAGCCACGCAGAAATCGATCCATTACCACATCCAACTTCGAGTGTGCGCGCCCCTGGCCTCACGACGCCGAGCGCGTCAATGTATCGGCGATGCATCGGATCTAGTAATTCCGACATCAACTCGAGTCGCGCTCCCTCGCCTTTCAAACGATGACCAAGCACATACTTCGGCATGCCAGAGTGATCGTAAATTACTGACAGACGAGCAGCAAATTGGTGTGCAATTAGCCGCTAAAAAATAGCAATCCATCAACAGCAGTTGGCTTGCCTTTGTGCTACGGTCCCATCGCAAATGAAGCTCGCTTTGCGCATCGGCGTTTTTGTAGCGGCAGCGTTCGTGGCGTCGATGCTGATCTGGCAGGGAGTTACTGCACAGGGTGTGCCTGATCCACTGCGATCAAACACCAGGTCAACGGTGGCTTTTTTGGATATTGGAATTCTCGTCTTCCGCGAGGGATTGGAATGCATCCTGGTGCTGGCAGCCATCACGGCAAGCATGACCGGCCCCAAGCGCGAGCATCGTCGTCCAGTCGCATTCGGCGCAGCCTTCGCATTCGTTGCCACGCTGATTACGTGGTGCATCGCAGTCCGAATCGTCGGCTCTCTGAGCGATAATATGTCAGCGCTCGCCCTTCAGGCTGCCACCGGCTTGCTGGCTATCGTTGTTCTTCTGGTCATCATGAATTGGTTCTTTCATAAAATTTACTGGGGCGGTTGGATCCGCGCCCACAATCGCCGGCGCAAAGCCTTGCTCGAAAACGCACGCACAGCGGAAATTTCACATAGGCGTCTTTGGTGGGGCTTGATCTTGCTCGGGTTCACCTCGCTGTACCGCGAGGGCTTTGAAGTGGTGCTTTTCTTGCAGAGCTACAATCTGCGACTCGGTGGCGGGGTTGTCCTGAAAGGTGCGCTGCTGGGCCTCGCGCTGACGGGCATGGTGGCCGTGCTCACATTTGTTCTTCAGCAGCGTTTGCCGTATCGGAAAATGCTAATCGCTACCGGCATTCTGCTGGGCGTCGTGCTGCTTGTGATGGTTGGCGAGCAAGCTCAGGAAATGCAGCGTGCGCAATGGATTCCCACCACGCCGATAGCGTTTCTTGAAATACACATCCCAGGATGGATGGGACTCTGGTTTGCCGTTTTTCCAACAGTCGAAACGCTCGTGGCACAACTGATCGCAGCAGTACTCGTGATCGGGTCGTATTTTGCTGCTCGGCGATTTGGCGGTGGTTCAACAGGTAGCGTCGCCGTCGAAGCTCACGCCCCCAGTATGGCTGCGATCAACGCGTAGGTAGAGACGGCAAGGCCGCACAACTCGCTTGTTCGTGAAAGCCTCGTTATCTAAACAGATAAGATTCTTTTTAGCGTTCGCGCAAATCGAGAACGCAATCGGTACTTACATGTTCAGTGCATCGCGCAGATGCGGAACGAGGCGTTTGCTGAATTCCACCGAATCGCCCGCAGACAAATGTGACCATTCGGGACAGTTAAACCCAGAGAGCTCGGGAAAATCAGAGTAATAAATTCCGGGTGCGCCGGTCATTTTCAAAAGCGGATCCCAGGTTTTTTCTCGAGGCGTTATCCGATCTTCGAGTTCTTTCAGCCCACCAGTGTTTGGAAAGCGAACGAAGACAATCTTTCCACCGCGCGATCGGATTTTTTCCACGGCCGCAGTCACGTCAGCAAAACGTTTTTTGATTCCTTCAGTCATTTGCGCGAAGAAAACGTCCTTCGGTATGTAAGTAGGAGGCTCTGGCGGCGTGAACAGTGGAATCCAGATTTGTTGGATTTGTTCGGCTAATTCGCTCCCAGGTTCAGCGCATTTCTCCCACATTCGCGCGCGACGTTCCCGGTCTTCAGTTTGAAAGTAGGGCGGAAACCGCGGTGGCACTAGCGCACTGGGACGATTCGGAATCGGTAATTGGTTTAGAAGCGCTTCGAGGCTTAAATCATCCGGTTTCAAAAACGCGACATGCTCTTCGAGCGGCATCGCGAGATATTCGCTGACACGCTGAGCGGGCGTTTGATTGTGAAATCGCTTTACTCCTTTCTCGGCACGGTCCATTGGCGGAGAACCGGGCGGCGCGAAAAACAAATGCGGGACAACGCTGCAAATGATTGTGCCGTGAAAGTTTTTGTCGCCCGCCAGATCGGCTAAAGCAGGCAAAACGGTCGAGCCAGCCATCGCGAGTTGGATCGGTCGTTTGCCTAACCCCTTTTGGAATTCATCCAGGTCGACATCGAACCAAGCGCGCGAATCGCCGATAACGACAATGGATTCCGGTTCAACAATACGGCGTCTCATTGTCCAAAGATCTTCGTTGTCGTTGAGCGTCGGGCCATAGCCGAGCGAGCGGCAGTACAATTCCCACGCAGTGGTTGCGGCGATAACCACGATCACGGTGACCACAGCGATTCCGCGCCAGGGCGCGGGCGGAATCGGCCGCTCAAATTCGAGAGGCGGCCCGCCGTGGATCTGTTCTTCCCGCGAAGGTGTGCGGAAGAACAAGCGTGGCAGCCGGAGGCGTTCTTTAAAATTGGAAATAGATGAACGCATTACTGCTCCCTTGAGTGACAATGATGGCACATATCATAGCGGACCCGATGGCTGCGATCGTCCACGGCGGCAAACGCATCACCGCCGTCTCAAATGTGTTACTGCGCATGGTCCAATGCATTGCGATCAAACCAGCGGTGACGCTTCCAATTTGCAATAATTCACGCGTAGAAAGAATCGCGTCACCATGTGAATGTTGGCCGAACATCCCGCCGAGCATTCGGCTCGCGATCGTGAAATCGGACGCGCGAAAAAATACCCACGCAATGCAAACTGCTGCGTAAGTGGCGAACCAGGCGAGGACGCGAATAGGTAACGTGCTCGCCCAGGGTTTGTGTTCGAACGAAACGCGAAAGATGCGTTCAATCACCAAATAAGAGCCGTGCAGCAAGCCCCACACAACGAAAGTCCAGGCCGCGCCGTGCCAAAGTCCACCGAGGAACATGACGATGACAAGATTAAGCGCCGCACGAAACGGTCTGACCTGGTTGCCACCGAGCGGAATGTAAAGGTAATCGCGAAGAAAAGTGGAAAGCGAAATGTGCCACCGCCTCCAGAAGTCTGAGAAGCCGATCGCAGCATAGGGGAAACGAAAGTTGTCCTTAAGATGGAAGCCCAGCGTCAAGGCTGCGCCAATCGCACAGAGAGAATAGCCAGCGAAATCAAAAAAGATTTGCCCGGCAAATGCGAGCACGCCGGCCCACGAGTCGAGCGCAACCAGCGGTCCGGGATAACCGAACACGCGATCGGCGCAGCCGGAGAGCAAGGTATCGGCAAGAACAATTTTCTGAAACAGTCCCAGAGTCATCAACGCCAGTCCCCAGAGAAATTGCCCGTTTTTTAAACGTGGCGGATGAAGAAGCTGCGGGAGAAAGTCACCGGCGCGCACGATTGGACCGGCCACCAACTGCGGAAAAAAGGAGACCGCGAGAATGAAATCCCGCAAGGATTTCGTTGGTCGCAGCACGCCCCGATAAATGTCGAGCGTGTACGAAAGCGAATGGAAAGTGTAAAAGGAAATTCCGACCGGAAGCAGAATGTCCAAATGCGGCGGTTGATAGATGATCCCCAATCGCGCGAGGAGCCACTGAAAATTTTGGAGCAGAAAGTTTCCGTATTTAAAGAACCCGAGCATGCTCAGATTCATGCAAACGCTTGCGACCAGCCAGCGGCGTCTTACATGTTGATCTCTGGCTTTGGCCATTTGACGGCCAAGCCAAAAATCCATCGCGGTAGTCCCGAACAAGAGCGCAGCGAACGGCGGATTCCAGGCGCCATAAAAAATGTAACTGGCCACTACGAGCAAATTTTTCCGCGCCTGCCACGAACGAATGCTCCAGTAAAGCGTGACAACGACCACGAAGAAAACGACGAACGTAAGCGAATTAAAGAGCATGGCGAAGCTGCGATCGAATCACGTTGTCGAGAGCGTGGAGCATGTTACGCGAGCCATATTGAGGCAGATGTTTAGAGGGTCTGGGGCGATCTAACAAGTTCGATCCGCGTTCGCTTCTGGGCTTGGCACAAGCTTCGCGCACCATCGACACTTCAGGCAGGAGCTAGAACAAAGCAGCAGTGCCTATTCGCGGCCCGCCGGTACTTCAAGCGATTCCAGTTGAAGCAAGCTGCAAGCTTTACACTGTAGGCGGATGATTGCTCCGCATCACCGTCTTCGTGCGCTGGTTGGATTCATTTTGGCTGTTTTCATTTCACCAGCTTCTGTTCAATCCGCGGGTTCCCCTACCCCGACGCCGCCCGGAACAATCGACGCAAAGCTCTTTAACGGCATGCGTTGGCGGCAAGTCGGTCCGTTTCGGGGTGGGCGCGCGCTGGCGGTCGAAGGTGTCGTAGGTGAGCCGGACACGTATTATTTCGGTGCGGTTGCCGGCGGAGTTTGGAAGACGATTGACGGCGGCGCAAATTGGACTCCGCTTTTCGATAAAGCACCTATTTCTTCCATCGGCGCGATCGCAGTGGCGCCATCGGATCACAACGTGGTTTATGTCGGCACGGGGGAAGCTGCGATCCGCGGCAACACCACGTACGGCACCGGCGTCTTCAAATCCATCGACGGTGGCAAGACCTGGGAGAACGCAGGGTTAAAAGATACGCGGCAGATCGGCGCGCTGATTGTCGATCCGCGAAATGAAAATGTCGTTCTCGTAGCGGCACTGGGTCATGCATTTGGCCCGAATCAGGAGCGCGGAATTTTTCGCACAACCGACGGCGGGAAAACCTGGACGAAAGTTTTATCCAAAGACGAAAATACGGGCGGTATCGACATCGTTTTCGATCCGCATAACCCGAATATTGTGTTCGCGTCGCTTTGGCAGGCGCGGCGGCAACCGTGGTTTTTCTCAAGTGGCGGCCCGGGCAGCGGATTGTATCGATCGGAAGACAACGGCGTAACATGGAAACGCCTGGAGGGGAATGGTCTTCCCGATGGAATTCTCGGCAGGATCGGCATCGCCGTTTCAGGAGCTGATTCAAATCGTGTCTATGCAATCATCGAGGCGAAAGACGGCGGCCTCTACCGCTCCGATGACGCTGGCCAGAATTGGACGCGAGTAAATGACGATGGCCGATTTCGTCAGCGCGCCTGGTATTTCAGCAAAGTTTATGCGGACCCAAAATCTGCAGACACAGTTTACCTGCTAAACACAGGCCTCTTTAAATCGGTCGACGGCGGAAAGACATTCAACCTCATGCCCGCAAGGCACGGAGATCATCACGGACTTTGGATCGATCCAACGAACCCGAACCGAATCGCCAATGTGAGTGATGGCGGCGTAACCATTTCCACAGATGGCGGCAAAAACTGGACCACTCAAAACAACCAGCCGACTGCGCAATTTTATCACGTGGCTGTGGATAATGCGTTCCCCTACCACATTTACGGCGCGCAACAGGACAATTCGAATGTCGGCATTTCGAGCCGTTCGGACTCAGGAGTGATTGGCCGGGAAAATTGGTTTGAGGCTGGCGGCGGTGAATGTGGGTTCGTCGTGCCTGATCCGCGCGACTGGCACATCATTTATTCAAACAACGAGGGCTTCATCAACCGCTACGACAAAAGCAAAGAAGAAGTGCAGGACGTTAGTCCTGTCCCGCTCGATAATTCCGGGCATGGCGCTGCCGATCTTGCCCACCGTTTTCAATGGGTCTCGCCACTCATGCTTTCGCCGCATAACCCGGATGTGCTCTACACCGCCGGGGAGAGCGTTTTCAAATCGACCGATCACGGACAAAGCTGGACGCAAATCAGCGGTGATCTCACGCGCAACGACAAATCGAAGCAGCAACCAAGCGGCGGTCCGTTAACGAACGACATTACTTCAGTTGAGTATTACGATACTGTGTTTGCTCTGGCCGAATCGCCGTTAAAACAAGGCACCCTTTGGGCAGGCACAGACGATGGTCTCGTCCAGGTCACGACTGATAACGGACAGCATTGGTCGAACGTTACACCGAAAATGCCGGAGTGGAGCACGGTAGATCTGATCGAAGCGTCGCCACACGATGCGAACACTGCTTATGTGGCCATCGACCGCCACAAGCTCGACGACTTCAAACCATACATTTTCAAAACAACTGACTTGGGAAAAACCTGGAGCGCCATAGTAACTGGAATTCCCGACGGTGCCTACGTGCATGGCGTACGCGAAGACCCAAAGCGCAAGGGTCTCCTTTATGCCGGAACCGAGCTTGGCGTGTTTGTGTCGTTCGATGACGGTGCGCACTGGCAGCCATTGCAATTGAACCTTCCCGTCACGCCGATCCACGACCTCGTCGTAAAGGATGATGACCTTGTGGTCGCGACGCACGGACGCTCTTTTTGGGTCCTGGACGATTTGACTCCGCTTCGACAAGTGAATGGCCAATCTGCTCTGGCAGACGTAATCCTCTATCAACCGCAGACCGCGCTGCGTTTGCATTACCCGGAGGAATTCGACAAACGCCAGCCGGTTGGCGATAACCCTCCACCGGGAGCACTCATCGATTATTATTTCAAGACCGCGCCGAAAGAAGAGGTCTCACTCGATATCCTCGACAGTTCCGGCAAAGTCGTGAGGCACCTTTCCAGCAAAGAGAAAAAAGAAGGCGAGCAACCGCCTGAATGGCCGGATCGCGTCGAGCGCGTGAAAACGATTCCAGCCATCGAGGGCATGAACCGATTCGCGTGGGATCTGCGCTACAATGATCCCGTCCAAATCCCGGGCGCATTTTATTCCAGCACTGGTCCGAAGGGACCGCTTGCGCAACCGGGAGATTACCAGGTGAAACTAACCGTCGGCGGTAAATCGCAGACTGCTCCGCTTCATTTGACGATCGATCCGCGAAACAAAGGACAGGAAGCAGCGTTGCAAAAGCAATTCACTTTGGCCACGCAAGTGAATGATCGGATCTCGCAACTGCACCAGGCGGTGAATGAGATTCGCGACTTGCGATCGCAGATCCAGAACTTGCACAAACGTTTTGGAGACGATCAACGATTGAAACCGGCGCTCGCGGCAGCGGACGATCTCGATCACAAAATGTCCGAAGTCGAACAGAAACTCATTCAAGTGAATATGAAGGGGTCAGAAGCGAACCTGGTTTTCCCGAATATGTTGAACGAGCGGTTCGATACATTTAGTCACGTCATTGAGACGGGAGATACTGAGCCAACCAAGGCGCAACTCGATGTGTTCCAGATGTTGAGCAACCAGATCGAAGAGCAGTTAAAGAAGTGGACGCAGGTCAGGCAGGAAGATGTCGCGAAGGTAAGCGAATTGGTTAAGCAAGCGAACTTGCCGGCGCTGATCATTACGGAAAAGAAAAGCGGCTAAGGTGGATCGCGCTGTCCTGAACGCGATACCGGGTAGTGGCGGCCAAGGTGCGAAGATTAGTATCGTCTTCAGAGAAATCGATCCACCATGAAGATTGAGAAAGCTTTCATACTGGCAGCGGGGCGCGGTACCCGCATGCGCGAGCTTACCGCGGAACTTCCGAAGCCAATGATCGAGGTGCGCGGGAAACCGGTGCTACGGCACATCGTCGAAGGACTGCGCGACGCCGGAATACGCTGTTGTCTTATTGTGGTTGGCTATCGCGCTGATGCTGTGCAGGATTTTTTCGGCGACGGTTCGCGCTACAACGTCGCCATTCAGTATACGACGCAAACGGTGCAAGATGGGACCGGACGAGTGGTGGAGCTCGCTCACGATTTCGTTACTGATCGTCCATTCATCCTGGCCTATGGCGACATTTTGGTTGACCCGGCGAATTACAGACGCGTGGTCGATCTTTCCGACGATGTTGAAGCAATGCTGACCGTCACGCGCGGCGAAGACGTTAGTAAGGGTGGCGCAGTGTTTCTCAATGACGAAATGGATCTGGTCGATCTTCGCGAAAAACCAAAACCAGGGGAACCGACGAGCCCCTGGTATAACGCCGGGCTTTACGCGTTTCGGCCAAGCATTTTCGATTTCACCGCAAAATTGAAACCATCCCCACGCGGCGAATACGAATTAACCGATGCGATCCGCAACCTCGCTCAGTCCGGTAAAAAAGTGAAAGCGCTCGAGCTCACCGGCGAATGGGCAGATGTTCGCGACCCGGAAATTCTAGCGAAACTGAATCAAAGTTGATAAGGCGCGACGGCCGGACACGCCGTTGCAAGTCCAAGTCCCAATGGTCGTGCGTCTAGCTAGCTGCGAAGCCGTAGCGCTGACACCGGATTTCGCTAGTACAACACCGAAGGTAAAAATGCTCCGACCGGCTCGTTGTATAGACCGACGCTCATTAATGCCATCGGTTCCACAACACGCAGTCCATTATCGAGGCACCATCGGAACACCTCCCAATTACGCATCGGCAGCAGAAAACCGGGACCAGCGAAAACCGTTGCGGCGCCAATGAGGGCTTTCAATCCATCATTTGTTTCCCCGACCGCATGCCCAAAGAATCCGACCACGGTCGCGTACGCGGTAACGTCATCGTCATGCTCCACGACGGTCGCGTTTCCTTCGTTGATCGCATCGAGCACTTCTGCGCTGCGATCGAGTCCATGGACTTTGAAGCACACGCGGTCGCAGGCCTGCAGATCGGCTTCGACTGCTTTGCGAACGGCGTATCCAGAAATCTGAAGATCGAGAGGTGCTCCCTGCATCACCGCGAGCGGCTCGCGCGTGACGAATCCCAGCTTCGTGTACAGAGAGAGGGAACGGGTGTGATAACCGGCTTGAACGAGCCGAACGCCAGGAACGCGCCGTTCCGCAGCTCGCGCCATGCAGTCGTCCATTAATGCGCGTCCAATCCCTTTATTTTGCGCAGTCGGATCGATCGTAATCGGACCGATGCCTGCAATCGCCGAACGCTCATCCATAAAATTGCTGCCGACGACTTGGTGATCGATTTCGGCAACGATTCCGTAAAATCGTGGATTTGCGATCAGCTTCGAGAGCAGTCCAATCGCTACTTCCGCCGACGGCAAATCGGGCGGAAAATTATGCTGATTAGCGATTGCTGTGAATGCTTCATAACAAATTGTGCCGCAGCGTTGCGCGTCATCAGGTATGGCTGTGCGCAACTTTATGTTCATTGGAACTGATTGGTGGCTGTCGCAATCTCAGCGTGTTTGCTCGGCCGCGTCCGCGGATGGTTCTTCGCCGATCTCCTCTTCGATTTCGCGCCGCCATTCGCGGGAAAGCCATGGCCTTAGCACTCCGTAAAGCAAGTAGGCCAGGAACAGAACCGCTGGCATCCATTCGTAATACATTACCGTGACAACGAGAATGAGGATGATGGCGAGAAAACGCGGAATTGATTTCTTCGTCTTCCAATTAACCGCCTTGAAGCTCGGATATTCGAACCGGCTGAACATCATGAATGAGAGAAAGAGTAGCAACGGCGGTAGTACGAAGCGCCAGTTGCCGAGGTGATGTTCACCTTCAGCAAGCCAAAGAAGAAATAACGTGATTGACGCAATCAAACCGGCAGCTGCGGGTATGGGAAAACCCGTAAAGGACTTTTGATGATTGGATCCGTTTGTTGCCGCCGCGGAATTAAAGCGAGCCAGTCGGAGCGCACCGCAAGCCAGGTAAACGAATGCGATGATCCAGCAGGCATTTGGAAATTGATTGAGAACGACTCTGTAAACCATTAGTGCCGGCGCGAGCCCGAACGATACGATGTCGGCGAGCGAGTCGAACTCGCGGCCAAATGGTGTTTCGTGGCCGCCGAGCCGCGCAAGTCTTCCGTCTAAAAAATCAAAGACAAACGCGCCGAGAATGAACCAGATCGCTTCGTGAAAACGATCCGCAGCAAGATCGGCATTCGTGCTTTGCAACAGCGCGCCTTCAAGAATTTTCAGCGTAGCCGTGAACCCGCAAAAGAGATTGCCGGCCGTCATCAGATTCGGCAGGAGATAAATCTTCGATGGTTGCTCGTTCATTCGTCAGGCAGTCGCGCAATCGAGGTCGACCCACCCGCCACGTGCTCGCCTACCTTGACGAGAATGGTGGCGGAAAGCGGTAAATATAATTCCGTTCGCGAGCCGAAGCGAATCATCCCGAAGCGTTCGCCTCTTTTCAATTCATCGCCCACATTCGCCCAAGCCACGATGCGTCTCGCAATGGCCCCGGTGATCTGCCGCACAACAACTGTAACGCGCGGATTCTCGAACGCCCATGTCATTGATTCATTTTTCTCGGAACAATCCGGCCGGCGCGCATCGAGAAAAAGTCCCGGCCGGTGTTGACGGTAAACGACGCGGCCGTCAATCGGCGCACGATTTGTGTGCACGTCGAAAATCGACAAGAAGATTCCGACGCGGCGCATTTTCGCTTTTAGCACTTCGTTTTCATCCAGCTCCACGATATCCATCACTGTGCCATCCGCAGCGGCGACGATCACGTTTGGATCTGCAGGCGCTGCGCGTTCGGGATCACGGAAAAATGCGATGGTGCACAAACAGAGCAGCACAAAGAACCAGAATGCCCATGCCGAGAACAATCCGAAAACGATCGCGAGCAGCGCAAGAAAGGTTAGAATCCAGCGTGCTTCCCAGAGGGCTTGGAGGCGCATAAAAGGAGCCTATTTTCTGAGTTTGAAAACGGCTGGTCAAGCCGCCAAAATCCGTGGCGGTAGAACCGCGGGTCGAACCACAATATAGTGGGCTTGGCGACAGAGCCACCTCCAATTAGTAGCGGAAATAACCGCTTCAAGATCACGAGATTATTTGTTGTTTCTGAGCCTTTTTCAACTATGCTGTGAGTGCGGGCCGTTCGGCCCCGTTTTTATGGCTCAAGTTCAAGAGGAAATTCCGGTCGACAATGTTGCTACGGGAATCGCCTCAACGCAAAAATACGACGCGGCACAGATCGACAAGCTTGAGGGTCTCGAAGCAGTTCGGAAACGGCCGGGAATGTTCATCGGAGATCCGGACGAACGCGGATTGCATCACCTGGTTTACGAAGTTCTCGACAATTCCATCGACGAACATCTCGCCGGATTTTGCACAAAGATCGAAGTGGTCATCCACGTCGATGGGTCGATCTCGGTGCGCGACAACGGCCGCGGTATTCCGGTCGATGTTCATCCGAAATGGAAGATGCCGGCCATCGAGTTGGTGCTGACGAATCTGCACGCCGGCGGAAAATTCGGACAGGGCGCATACAAGTATTCTGGCGGACTGCACGGCGTCGGTGCGAAGTGCACAAACGCACTTTCGGAATGGTTCAAGGCCGAGGTCTCGCGCGAAGGCAAGGTTTATCACATGGCGTTCGCCAAAGGCAAAACGACCGACAAACTCACGGTTATCGGCGAGGTCAAAAACAAGAAGACCACAGGCACACTCATCACGTTTTTGCCTGATCCGACGATTTTCACAATCACGACCGAGTTCAAGTTCGAACGATTGGCAACGCGCTTGCGCGAGTTGGCGTTTCTGAATCCGGGTCTGGAGATCATGCTCACTGATGAACGCGTCGATCCGCCGAAAAAGGAGCGATTTTATTACAAACACGGGATCGAAGAGTTCGTTAGGCAACTGGGTGAAAACAAACAGGTCTTGCACCCCAAGCCGATCGTGATCGCACGACAGCGCGACGAAGTTTTTGTCGATGTCGTGCTCCAATATAACGACAGCTACAACGATCAGATTTTGCCGTTCGCGAACTCAATCGCAAATTCCGATGGGGGCACGCATCTCACTGGCTTCCGCACTGCGCTGACACGGGCAATCAACCAATACGCAAAACAGAACAGTCTTATCAAGGAGAAGGACCCGTCCCTTTCCGGAGACGACGTACGCGAAGGACTAATCGCCGTTCTGAGTGTCAAACTGCCTAATCCGCGCTTTGAATCGCAAACGAAGGTGAAGCTCGTCAACACCGAGATCGACGGAATCGTGAACTCGACTGTGTACGACGCATTGATGACCCACTTCGACAAAAACCCGCCCGTTGCGCGCCGCATCTTTGAAAAGGTGCTTACCGCGGCGCGAGCGCGCGAGGCTGCCCGTAAGGCGAGAGAAACTATTCGTAAGGGTGCGCTCACCGGCGGCGGTTTGCCGGGAAAATTGGCCGACTGTTCTGAGCGCGATCCGGAATTGACGGAGCTCTACATTGTCGAGGGCGACTCAGCGGGTGGCTCGGCGAAACAGGGACGCGACCGGCGCTACCAGGCGATCCTTCCGATCCGCGGCAAACTCATCAACGTTGAGAAAGCGCGCGAAGATCAATTTCTTAAAAACACTGAGATCCAGGCGATGATCACAGCGATCGGCGCCGGGATTGGCAAATCGAAGGAAGAGAGCAACGGCAAAGACGAGGGCGTCTTCAATATGGCGAAGCTCCGTTACGGCCGTATCATCATCATGACGGATGCCGACGTGGATGGCTCGCACATCCGCACTTTGTTGCTGACGTTTTTCTTCCGGCAGATGACCGACTTGGTGCGCGCGGGCAGAATTTATATCGCTCAACCGCCGCTTTATCAGATCAAACGAAAGAAGCGCGAGGAATATGTCGAAGACGACGCGCGGTTAAATAAAATTCTCATTTCACTCGGCGCCGAGGATGTGCGGCTGAAGAATCTCGCCGACGAGAAAGAATTCACTGCGACACAACTGAAGGATATTCTCGAATCGCTCGAGAAACTCGCAAAATTAAGCGAAGCAGTGCGCCGCCACGGCGGTGATTTCGAGACCTACCTAGCTCAGCGCAGTTCCAGGTCGGGTAATCTTCCCACTTATCTGGTAAAGGTGCGCGACGGGAACGAAGAGAGCGCGCATTATTTTCACGACGAGAAAGCCGTGCGCAAATTTCATCAGGAAAATCTCGATCTGAATTTGTTCGACACGGAGATCGGACAGGAGTTGCTCCCGTTAAGCGAGGCGCCGGCGCGAGCGGATGGAACGCGCCGACGCGGCAGGTTGGTCGAGTTACACGAATCTGCTGCGATCGAAAAAATCATCGCCGAACTGGCTCGCAAAGGTTTGAAAGTCGATCATTACGCGACCAGCGATCGGCCGATCTTCGAGTTGAGCGAAGGCGAAGGCGAGAAATCGATTTCGCATCCCCTGTTTTCCATTCCGGAAATCCTGCAAAAGATTTTGGAGATTGGCCGTCGTGGAGTGCAAATCAAACGCTTTAAGGGTCTCGGTGAGATGAATGCCAAGGAGTTGTTTGAGACCACAATGAATCCCGAGAAACGCAAACTGCTGAAGGTTGACCTGAACGAGGACAACGCTGTCGACGCCGACAAAATGTTTACGATTCTGATGGGCGATGTTGTCGAGCCGCGCCGGCAATTCATCGAAGATAACGCGCTGAACGTGCGGAATCTCGATGTATAAACGAGATGGGAGGTCTGTTTCATAAGCTGCGTCATCCGCGGCGTTGTTATGTGGTCTGCACGATTCCTCGTTCGGGGAGCAATTTGCTCACGGACGGATTGCGCGACACCCGCCGGGCAGGCATGCCTAAACAATTTTTTCTGCCAAAGGCCGAATCCCGTTATGCCGCGGAGCTCGGGGTTGATCGAGCTGGTGATTACGTCGCCTATGTCCGCGCTATCGTGGACACAAAGACAACACGCAACGAGGTGTTCGGCTTCAAACTGATGAGCTGGTATCTGGACGATTTTCTCGCGCGGCTCCGAGACGCACACGATTTTGGAAATTCTACAACAGGCGATCTGGAGCTGCTGTGCAACGCTTTCCCCCGTCTTTGTTTTCTTCGCATCGTGCGACGTCACAAATTGCGCCAGGCATTGTCCACGGCTCGCGCGCTTCAAACAGGACTTTGGAAAGTGCAGGAGGGCAAAAACATTCTGCGAGAACCGGAGTTCGATCCGGATCTAATCGAGCAGTCACTGCACGAAGCCGAACGGCAGGAGAAAATCTGGGACGATTTCTTCCGACGGATCGGAATCAAACCGTTCAAAGTGGAGTATGAAAAGCTCTGCCAGGATTATGAGGGGACGATTCGCGCGGTGCTGAACTTTCTGAGAATCAAACTTCCGGCCGGTGCGCGCGTCGGTCCACCCGCAACGACCCGGCAAGCCGATGAGATTTCGCGTATGTGGGAAGAGCGCTTCCTCGTGGAACGCCCTTCGGCATACTCGCCAGCTTCTGGCTAAACCAAGTCATGTTGAATCCAAACGAAAAAATAGAGCCCATCAATGTAGCCGAGGAAGTATCGCGATCCTTTCTCGATTACTCGATGTCAGTAATCATTTCACGCGCGCTGCCGGATGCGCGCGACGGACTCAAACCGTCTCAGCGGAGAATTCTCTACGCGATGCACGACTTGTCGCTTTTCCCGGGACGGCAGCATCGTAAGTGCGCAAAGATCTGCGGCGACACCAGCGGTAACTATCACCCGCATGGCGAAGCAGTGATCTACCCCACCCTGGTCCATATGGCGCAGCCGTGGGCTATGCGTGAACGGTTGGTCGATGGCCAGGGGAATTTCGGATCGGTCGAAGGCGATCCTCCAGCGGCGATGCGCTACACCGAAGCGCGCATGACCCATCTCGGCGCGGCGCTAATGACCGACATGGATAAGGACACGGTCGATTTCGTGCCGAATTACGACGAAACGCGCACTGAGCCGACGGTCTTCCCCGCAGCATTTCCGAACCTGCTCGTCAATGGCGGAACCGGCATCGCCGTCGGAATGGCGACAAATATTCCGCCGCACAATCTGAGCGAAGTCATCGACGGCATCTGCGCGCAAATCGACAATCCCGATATCACGCTGGACGAGTTGATGCAGCACGTGAAGGGCCCGGATTTCCCTACCGGCTGCGTAATCTGTGGCGGCAACGGGATTCGCCAATATTTCGAGACGGGCCGGGGCAGTGTCAAAGTGCGCGGCAAGGCGGGCGTAGAAGAACTCAAGGGCGGCCGTGAACAAATCGTCATCACGCAAATTCCCTATGGCGTGAACCGCGCCACGCTGGTCGAGCGGATCGCGCAGTTAGTGAACGAAAAGGTCCTGACCGACATCAGCTACGTCGGCGATCAATCCGATGAAAACACGCGCGTCGTCATCGAGCTCAAACGCGACGCCAACCCGAAAGTCATCATTGCCAATCTCTACAAGCACACGGCGCTGGAGAGTTCATTTGCCACGACGATGCTGGCGATCGATCACGGCCGGCCGAAATTGCTGCCGCTCAAGGACGCTAACGCGGTCTACATCGATCATCGCCGGGAAGTCGTCCTGCGCCGTGCGCGGTACGAACTGCGCAAGGCCGAAGAGCGCGCCGAAACGCTCGAAGGTTATCTCATTGCTCTTGCCAATCTCGACGAGTTCCTGCGCATCATTCGTGGATCAGCTAATCGCGACGAAGCGCGAGTGAAACTGCTCGCATTCGAATTCACTAAACGTCAGGTCGAACAACTCGGCATTCTCATTCGCAATCCTGCGCGGCTCACTGATGGCCGCTACGCGTTCAGCGAACAACAAGCGGACGAAATCCTGAACCTGCGTCTGTATCAGCTGACCGGACTCGAGCGCGAGAAAATTGTCAGCGAATACAAGGAGCTTATCGCAACCATCAACGATTTGCGCGACATCCTCGCCAAAGAGCAGCGCGTCTTCAGCATCATTAAGAAAGAACTGCGCGAAATCCGCGACAAGTACGGCTCCCCTCGCCTGACGGAAATTGCTCCCGACGAAGCCGAGATCAACATCGAAGACCTTATCGTCAATGAGGGTTGCATCATCAGCATCACGCACGCCGGCTTTATCAAACGCACGGCCGTGAGCGCATTTCGCGCGCAGCGGCGCGGCGGCAAAGGCGTCATCGGCATGCAAACGCGCGAAGGCGCCACCGAAGAGGAAGAAGGCGATTTCGTTCAACATCTTTTTGCCGCCACCACGCACGATTACCTGATGTTCTTCACGGCCAGAGGACGCGCATATGTGGAAAAAGTTTACGAAATTCCCGAGATGGGACGCGCGTCAAAAGGGCGTTCTATCGCGAACATCCTTGAGCTTAAGCCCGACGAAAAGATCGCAGCCACGATTCGCGTTCAATCCAAAAAATCGGGCACAGGACCGACCGCTGTCGATCAAACATGGGACGAAAATCTTCATATCGTGTTCGCGACACAATCCGGGATCGTCAAAAAATCGAACCTATCGGATTACGCGAACGTCCGCCGCGGCGGCATCATCGCCATTCAAATCGAAGACGGCGATCGCTTGATCGACGCGAAACTAACGAACGGCAACAACGAGGTCGTGCTGATTACCAAGAAAGGAATGAGCTTGCGTTTCCATGAAGAGCAATTACGCGATCAAGGCCGCAACACCGTTGGCGTTTGGGGAATTCGCCCGGAGACAGGCGATAACGTCGTCGCCAGCGCCATTGTTGATCCGGACGCCATGCTCCTCGTGGCCGGTGAGAATGGAATTGGCAAGCGCACGTCGTTCGACGAATACCGGCGTCAATCGCGCGGCGGCAAAGGCATTATCACGATGAAAGCCGGTGAGAAAACCGGCGTCGTCGTTGGCGCACTCAGCCTCCGCGAGACGGATGAAATCATGCTCATCACTAACAAAGGCCAAATGGTGCGCACGCGAGTGAGAGAAATTCGCGAGACCGGCCGCAATACGATGGGCGTGAAACTAATGGATCTCCGCAATGGCGAAAAGCTTCAGGCGATCGCGCCCGTAGTCAGCCAGGCGGAGGAAGAGGAAGCCCAGAGCGCAGAAGCGCCCGCTCAAAAATCCTGAGCGCGCCACCACTGTAGCCACCGGTCGAATTCAGTGCTGCTTTTTGAAATGCGAAGACGGCCCACAAGGCCGTGCCTGGAATAGACGCAACCGCGACCGGCTTTGGCAATCAGTAGCCGCCGGCGTGGGTCGTTGTTGTCGTTGTGTGCGACGCGGGCACCGGCGGGGCTGCCGTGACCGTGGTTTGACGCGTTGTGGTTGTGGTCGTCTCTGGTGTCGAACTGGAGCACGAAACCAACATCAGGCCCACCACCGATAACGCAGCACTCAGTATCATTCCTTGTTTCATATGGTAAATGGTTTGTTTACAACCAATTCGTCACAAGTTGCGGTGGCAGATGTATTAGGACAACAAATTCTTTCTTTCCGCCGGGAATAGCAGTCGTCCCCCTGCGCGCTTTGCGAGGTAAAAGGAGGGCAGATCGAGTGGCTCCAAGAAGCGCAATGCCGCTCCATCAACTGACGAGACATGCGAGCTCAGAGAAGCACGCATTAAAGCATTGCCGGAATTGATTTGGTGATGTTAATCGAGCTTGATCTTTGTTCGCTGCTTCTTTAGCTCCGCGCGCCTGCGTTTCGATTCCAGAATTTTCCTCTTCAGCGCAGCTGGCCTTGGCGATTTTCTGCGCCGCTCTTTTTCGCGCTTCGCGATTTCAGCCATACGCCGTCCTTCTCGAGCGCTCTCGATCGCGTCGAGCAATCGTTCCCGCGCGAGCTTCCGATTTACTGCTTGCGAACGCGAATCCTGAACGGTGACGCTGATGCTGCTCGGGAGGTGCCGCAGCGTCACCGCGGTTGAAACTTTGTTTACATTCTGACCCCCGGGCCCGCTCGACCGCGCAAAAGTTTCTTCGAGATCGGCTTCATCAACTCCGAGCTGCTTCATTCGGCTTGTTATGTCGTTCTCAGCCATAGCGGCGGAATTTTCTCCAAAACTCAGGCCAACTCTCACGCAAATGTCGGCAAAGAAGAATCTCGGGTTGATCGGTGGTCTCCTCGTTCGCAACGCCATGTTTGTTGGTGATGCGACCGATCACCTCGCAAGATTCAAAATACCGTTCACCAAATTCCCGAGAGAATCCGATCACGATGAGTGTCTCTGGCGGCGGATCGCTGTAACCACGCGCCCAGAATGAATTCGTTCCGCAAATGGGCTCCGGCAGTCCATACTCTTTGCCATAAAGATTAATGGCTCCAGCTTCGCCGTAATTTCCAGCGAGAATTCCGAATCGCGAGTGCCCCTGCGCGCCTAACGAGTCACGAATCTGCGCCAGCTTTTCCACCAATTCTCGCCAGCCAATCTCCTCCCGGAAATCGTCGTTGATTTTGAACACCCGTCGCGCCCAAGCGGAATCTACTGGAGCCAGCGGAACAAAATACACCGCTGCTAAAAAGATCGTTGTTAGGACCGAAGCCCATCCAAGCACCCGCAGTGAGATCCGCCAAACGGGACGCAACTTAGCAATCAATTCCGCTCCAAAAACGGCACCACCGGCAAACAAAACCGGATACGCCGGAGCGAGGTAATAACCGCGACCTTTCGCGAGCAGGAAAGTAAACAGCGGAATCACGAACAAACATCCGACCGCGCGAAAACGCCGTCCCGTTTCCGGCAGAAAATAAAAAAACAAACCAAGTATTGCCTGAGGCAATGTGAATAGCGTGATCTGTAGTTGATCCGGCAGGAAATCTTTCGTTCGGCCGATGCGCACGTCTCGTTCATGAATGTGCCGGAGAAAATCGATTGAAACGAAATCGTTTTGAATTTGCCAAATCAGGTTGGGCAAAAAGATGAGCAGTGACGCTGCGACACCAAGCCATAGCCATTTGCTTCGAAGATCGACGCGAAGATTTGTAAGGATCACGCTTGCAGCAATCGCAAGCGCGCAAACCAGCATGCTGTATTTCGTCAGCATGCCGAAACCGATGCAGCCTCCGATTGCCAGCCACCAGCGCGGATCACGCCATCTACACAACAGGATAAAAAAATAGGAACACGCGACCCAAGCCAAATAGTCGAACGAAACATATTGCATAAGACTTCCGGTAGCGAGCGCGAACGGAATCGCAGCCGAGGCCGCAAGCGCTTGTGCACCGGTCTTGCCGCCCAGCTCCCGCGCCATCAATCCTGTCAAAACTACTGCCGCTGAAGTCGAAACCGCCGCGAAAAAGCGGAATCCAGTTAACGAGGTTCCAAATAGGTTCAGCGATATCCACCCGAAGAACGGGGTCACCGGCGGATACGCCACGTAGCCCCATGCAATATGCCTGGCATCGTCTAGCGTCGCCAGTTCGTCGCGGTGAAAGCCATAACGCCAGCCGGTCAACAAATGAATGACCAAAACAGCCGCGCCAAGCGCGAGTAAAATGGCCAGGCCTCGATCATTCCAGCGGTCGCAATAATCAGTGGACATTTAACGAACGGAACGTCTCACTACTAATCTCAAATCCGCAAACGAACTGCCGATGGCCGGACTCGAACCGGCACGGGCCAATTACAGCCCAACGGATTTTAAGTCCGTTGCGTCTACCATTCCGCCACATCGGCACTGCGGCGTGCATTCTAAGCTCCTTCTAAGACGGGCGAAAATGGATTTCGCAGTGAGCACAGACTCTGACGGGGGCTTGAAAGAGTGCTTGTCTTAGGTTTGGAAATCTTCTAGAAGACCGTCGATTGGCGCAGTCGTTGTTCGGCGTGCCCAGAAAAGACAATCGAAATTCTCCCCATGGCGCAAAAGCGCAAACCATCAAAGAAAAAACCAGCCGCCAAGCGTCCGCAGCGGAAAGCCAAGCAAAAGATCCAACCGGTAGAGGAGATTCTCTTCCGGGTCGAAGGAAAGATGTCCACGTTCGGCGGACCACGCGACACGGGGATGTCAGCAGATGAAGGGCTTGCGCTTTTTACACCGGCTGATCTGCAAAACCCGCAATATTCGTACTTGTTTCTTCCGACGCCGCCGCCAGGAACAACCGGACTTGGGCGCCGGCTTAACCCCGATAAATACTATTTTGCCTGCCGTTGGAATTACAACGACACGCCAAGGGAATTTTTGAAGCGTGCGCTGGCACGCGTGGAGAACCCTGCAAATGGGCGCGCAGCTGATGCGCGGCCGGTTGACTGGGGTCCGAATATTTCGACGGGGCGCGTGGCGGACTTGTCTCCGGGATTAGCAGCAGCGCTCGGGTTACAGACGGATGATGTCGTTCGAATAACGATCTCAGCACTACGAGCAATACCGGTGAAGCCTGCAAAGGGCGCAAAGCAAGCTGTGCCTGTCAGTCCACCAGCGCCACTCGGAAAACCTGTCATCAAACAGTTCATCCCAAGCCCGAACTCTTCCTGCCGCGAGGTCGGAACAAAGATCGACAAAATTGTTTTACATTGCACTGAAGGATCGCTGGCCAGTGCACTGGCTGAGTTTCAAAGAGGCGATTCGCGGAAAGTTTCCGCGCACTACGTCATTGATCGCAACGGCGACATCTATCAGATGGTAAACGACACCGATTGCGCCAATCATTGTATGGGCGCCAACCGTGGTTCCATCGGCGTCGAACACGTCGGCAGCGAAACCGACTCGCTTGCCGCGCCGCAGGCCGCCGCTTCCGCGGCGTTGATCCGCTGGTTGCTCCAGGAACATCAGATCCCGCGCACGAATATCTTCGGCCACGATTTTACCCCAGGCTACAGCCGACCGGGAGGGACCAGTTGTCCGGACAAGCTCTTCGGTCCGGTCCACTCACAAGCCACGATCGCTGCCTGGGTCGCGGCTAACGTGTGAATTGACTAGCCGTCCTGTGCCAGGCTTGTTGCTTGGAGCTGCTTTACCTGGTCCGGGTCCATAGTATCTCTTCAGCCAATTGCTCAATCCATCGAGGCCCGGGAATAACATTCGTTCCGTGACATTATCTTGATCAAGCTTGTCCCGAACTTCCCATTTCAGTTCTTTTGGGATAACGATTCGGCGATAAATTTGAGGATAACTTTCGAGGAAATCGTTAAGACAAACCCTTGCGCCTGGCATAACAGACATGATCGCGCCTTGGTTTACGATGCGGGCATCCAGCGATGGGGGTTCAAAAAACAGCGCAAATCCTCCGTGCTTGATGCCAAAAGCATCGAGATCCTTCAAGGTTTTTACGTCGGGCAGCATCTCGACAGAAAACAAGAAGGCATGTTCGTCTGCGAGAATGCTCTGAAGCGGCGTTGGGAGAAGATCACGCACCTGACGAACATCTACGCACCAAACAACTCCATCCTTGTCATAGTGCTCCTCTTCGGCAGTCGCGAAATGCAAAGCTACTTTGGGCGATACGGTCCAGTCCAGGACTCTGGTGGGCAACCGATGATGCTGGGCAACCGCGAGTCGAACCAAAAGCGTGTCCGCCGGTATTGAGCCGGATTCCGCATACTTTCGGAAACTGCGAAGCATGGGTCCTTCAACATTCACATAGTCTCCACAGAGTCTTTGGAGACTGGTTTCCAGCCCCCAGGAATGGTCGGCCACGCCACGGTAAACAAAATCGGACCGATACCTCTGAAAAACAGTTCTGGGAATGTCGTATAGAGCATTCATCAACTCGGCCCAACTGCTGACGACGATGTCGTTTGCTTGCATGCTTAAGTCTGGGATTCTAAATAGTGCGGTGCTGGTTCAGATGCGTTTGTCGTCATAATAATGCTCGCGAACCTTGCCCGCCCATCTCTGAAATACCTGCCTCAGAGCATCCTTTGCAACGCCTTTGATGTTTGGTGGCGGCATAGGATGAATGAAAACATCTGAGACGCCGGTATCGAATATACCTCCTGTGATGCCGTCTTCGCGGAACACTAGAGTCGGTAGATGGAGCCCGAAAAGAATGCCTGACTCCAAATGATTCCAAGGAGTTGGGAATGGAATTGATGCGCTGACCTGCTCTTCTGCAGGAGTTCCGCGCTTTTTCAATCCCCCGCTCGCGCGGAACTGCTCGAATCCCAGAATTATCCCACCTGAGCAATGACGCGCGATGAGCAGCACTTCCCTTAAAGGTAACTCAGTCGGGTAATCAGAGCGGCCAAGGGCACGCGCCTCCAGGTCATTGTCGTCTAATTGTCGAATAATCACCGTTCGAGCTGCTTCTTGCGAAGGAGAGAGGCTCGTGGGAGACGAAACGAAAACAGGGATTTTCATAGGGAGAAATCCGAGTAGTTCATGCAGATTGCTATAACGCCTTAGACCGAGGAGCGTTTCATACAGAAGTGCTCAAGTGCAAGAGGAAAATTCAAGTGCGATAAGCGGCAATGACCAGATGTGATCCCCGCCGAAGCTGAATCAATAATGGCTATTACGGCGAAAGAGGCTTGGGCAACGTCTTTGAAAAGGTCGGATGGATCACGAATGCGATGGTGCTAAATGCGGCAACGATTTAGAAACGTCCGAAGCATCAATGCGTTCTTGAAGCCGTTGCTCGAACACAACACCAGTAGGTAAACTCAGCCGTGCTAATTAACTACCCTTCCTGAATCAACGGGTTTGGCACAGGAGCTTTTCGGAAAATCATCCACACTCCCGCGAGGACCAGCACAGCGCCTAACAAGGATGAGAGCGGAAATGTTTCGCCGCCTAACCACCAGCCGAGCATGACTGCTCCGGGTGGAGTGATGAGCGAGATACTTTGCAGCTGCGCGACCGTCAAGCGTGGCAGCAGCCAGTAAAGCAGCAGAAACGTCAGCGCCGAACCAATCACAGCCAGATACAGCAGGCAAAACACTGACGACGAAGTCCAGTGAAAGTGCGCTGGGTTTCCATCGACAGCGAATCCAAGTAGTAACAACGGCGCAGTGCCGAAAATCATCTGCCACGCGGCGAGCATCGCGGGCGCAAGCTGCATCGACCGCGCCTTAACAAGCACGTTTGCAAAGGCCGCGCTCGCAGCTCCCACAACAACTGCCACGCCAGCCCAGAAAGCAAGCGGACCGTTGAACCCCAGCAGTCGTGCGCAGATCACGGTCACGCCACCGAGGGCAATGATTGCGCCGGCGAGCTTTGGTAAGCGCAGCGGCTCATCCGGCAGCATCCAGTGGGCGAACATCATGCCGAAAATTGGAATGCTTGCCTGCAACACTGCAGCAAGACCAGACGAAACGTGGAGCTCCGCCCAGAACAGCAGCGTGTAGTTCACAGCAAACATGAGGACTCCCGTGACGGCGAGAACGATATAATCGTTGCGCACTCGCGGGAGCAGATGCGTCCGGCCTATGGAGACGGCTAGGAGCACGATAATTGCGATGAGAAAACGAATCGCCACGAATGAGATCGGAGGGAGATCACGTAATCCGATTTTAATGGCAAGCCAGGTGGAGCTCCAAACAACGCAAAGCGTCAGCCATGCCAGCGGCACGCCCCACCCTGTTTTCGGTCGCCACCTTTTTTGTAGCGATATACTCATTGTTTTCACACGCGCGCGAGCATCGTGCGTGGCCTGCGACTCGTAAAGCAAGGTCGCGTCGCCGCGAAGCAACCTATTGACTGATTGACAGTCGCTAGCCTCCTAAGAGAGTGCGCGCCATATGAAGAAATTTCTTCCCCTCCTGCTCTGCCTTTTACTCGGCATTTTGACTGTGGCGCGGGCTACGAAGCCGGCGCACACGCCGGTGCCTGACACGAAGGCCGCTCAGAATAAGCCCGGGGAACAACAAGCGGGCGCGAAAACGTTGCTCGGCGAAGAAGCGCCTTCCGACGATGACGACAGCACGGAAGTCCTCTTCCAATAACGCGGGCCAAGACATAAACGACGATGGTGGCGGGGACGCCCCGGGCGATGAGAATACTGGAGATGATGACGCAGGGATGACAATGGAGGGGATGATGCCAACGGTGATGCAGGTAAATAAAACGAACGCTAATTTAGTTCGAGCAGGACAAGTTCTCGGCGGCATCTTGCCAGCGCGCGGTCAGTACTGTAATTCTAACCGCATCCCGTTTGTGGCGCGTTCGTCTAGTGGTTAGGACACAGCCCTCTCAAGGCTGGTACACGGGTTCGACTCCCGTACGCGCTGCCAGGCTTTGAAAAGGCATGTTTCATAGGTAATTAGGGGGAAAAGAGCGATGACAGGGCGCAAGCCATGCACCACTACATGGCATATTGTGACGGCGACGCGATAGGTGCGGAAATTCTACTTCGATTTGCGATGAGGCAGGCTCAGGCACTTGTTGAGAAGGC
>JBARAJ010000032.1:0-7915 GCA_049791915.1 Candidatus Udaeobacter sp. | reverse complement strand
CCAACAGAAGCAGAGCGATATTGGACGATCCTTCCGAAAGAAGAAACAGCGAACGTAGTGGCGTTCAGCGCCAGTGCGTAATTGTCCGCCTACAGCCGCTTCGCGAGACGCACGAGCACGCTGGCGGCTTAAAAGGGGATTTCGTGACGCGGCTGGGGAAGCGGCACGCGCGGGCTTGAATCCGGTTGCTGCCTAATCAATTCGCGGGCTTCGTCTGCGATTCTGTTCGCGTTTCGATTCAATTGCTCCGAGAGCGTTTCTGGCTGATGTTGAGACTTCACTTTTCCCGTAAAAACTATGGCGGACGTCGCAAACAAATACGCTGAAAACGCAGCGGGAACATTCTACGTCGATGATCAATGCATCGACTGCGATTTGTGCCGCGAAACGGCCCCCGCCAATTTCAAACGCAACGACGACGGGGGTTATAGCTACGTTTATAAGCAACCAGAGACCCCTGAGGAGGAAGCGCTCTGCAAAGAAGCAATGGATGGTTGCCCGGTCGAAGCGATTGGCAATGACGGCGCGATCATACTCACGCCTCTTCGCACGTAGTTTTTGAAAAATCGTGGCCCGGAAAAGGGAAGGCCGCGCCGAGAAAGAAAAGCGCGGCCCTCCGGGATCGGAAGCAGGCAACGTGATCGAAACGCACTAGCACAATGGCGATTTCAAAGAACCGTAACGCTGCGGGAAACAAAAAGCCGCCACTCGGTGAAGCGTGACGGCTGATTGTGAAATGCTGCTGCTTAGGGATTGTTGACCACTTGCGGCACAGGCCTGTTCGCTTCGAGCTGTGCACTCACTTTTTGTAATCCCGCAGTGAGCGCTTCAATTTGTTTCTGTTGCTGTGCCACTGTTGATTTTAGTTCACCGTCGTTCGCTTCCAATTCCTGCACTTTGCGATGTTCTTTGAGGAACTCGTTGAGCAACATTGCGTTCACCTGGTCGTAGCGCACGCTGTAGGGTTTTCCTTCTTTGTCGCGCACCACCAAGTCCGGGTTCACCTTTTCTACGTCCTCAGCCACGAGGCCCAACTGCGGCGTGCCAGCCGGATCAATTTCCTTCCTGTAATGAAAGGCAACCGGTGTGAGTGAAAAGAGCGCTTCGCTGGTTGTGCCCATTGGCTTGATCTCTTCTTTGAAGCGCTTTGAAGAGGTAACCGTGCCGAGCTTGCCCAATCCATTAACGAACACGGCAACTCCGCTAGAAGAGGTTGCGGTAAAAATGTTTCCGACATAGCAGCTGTTGTTTATGTCGGCCCCGTCAACGTTCGAGCCGATACAAATAACGTTGTTAGCCCTAGTAACCGCATGGCCGGATTGAAAGCCTATAGCAATATTGCCGTTGCCAGTGGTGTTGTTAGTAAGCGCAGCCGACCCAAGGGCTGTATTGAAGTCGCCAGTGGTATTATTATCGAGCGCATTCGCCCCATCGGCTGTGTTGAAACCGCCAGTGGTGTTGCGCAGCAACGCATTAATACCGTTGGCTGTGTTCTGGGCGCCATCAGTATTGCTAGTGAGTGCATTAACACCGTTGGCTGTATTGAGATCGCCCGTGGTGTTACTCTCCAGCGCACCAGCACCGGTAGCCGTGTTCTGGGTGCCGTCCATGTTGAAGAAAAGCGCTCCTTCACCATTGGCAGTATTCAACCTGCCCGAGGTGTTGCTCAAAAGCGCCCCGGCGCCGGTTGCCGTATTTTGGTCTCCAGTGTTGTTAAAAAGGGCTCCGGCCCCGATGGCGGTGTTAAAGTTGCTGGTGGTGTTGTTATGGAGCGTTCGATAACCAGTGGCCGTGTTGAAATTGCCGCCGCTGGTCAGGTTCAAAAGGGCATCTTCCCCCTCTGCAGTATTCCCTGTGCCATAAGCGGGCGGGCCATAGCCTCCATCCGGCGCTGGAGTGACAGCGTGTGTGTTTTGGACGAGCGCAGAGCAGACGAGTGCAAATGTAATTAGAACTGGTGGAATGCTTGGTTTCATATCCTGCGAGTCTCCGGAAACTTTCCCCGCTTTGTCGAGGTAATTCATCCGGACCGACACGAAGTCTTGTGCCATGTCGTTTCCGACGCCGTTTTGCCGACGCTTAAAACCGCTGCATTTTGCGTCCAGTTTCATTGGTGATCCAGCGCCAGCAAAGCCCGCTAAAAAGGAACAGCGAGGCGACACGACATGCTTTTGAGGCATATCAGAAACTAGACGAAAGTCGGGCCTCGCCGAAGGCGCGTCCGAGGCTGCGGCTACTAAAACTTGGCCGCACGGGCCATTGTCAACTTGACTTCGGCATCGTGGTCGGCGTTAGCCGTGGTAGTCGAGAAAACAGCTTGCCATCCCTGCCGCCTTTTCGGGGACACTTCCCTCTATGGAGACAGAAATAGATTGCAAGATGCAGTCTAATTCTCGTTAGATGTATGACTGCGTATCAAATGACGAAATGGCTACTGGCCGCAATTGTCAGCTCGATGATGATGATCGCAGCATGCTCGGGCGTCTCGTTTGGTGCTCAACCGCCTGTTCTCACCGTGAAGCAAGCGGCTATGTTCACTCCGAAACCCAAATACCCAGAAGCGGCGCGACGGCAACGCCTAATGGGCAAAGGAATCTTTCTCTTAAGCGTGAACGCAAAGACAGGACAAGTAACATCGATCAAAGTTGAAAAAGGAACGGGTTACGAACTTCTTGATGTGGCAGCACTTAAAGCGCTAATTAAATGGCGATTTAAGCCGAACACCTTTACTAGGGTGCACGTTCCCGTGCTATTCGGGTTGAATTCCTATCGCACAGCTGAACTTCACGAGATGTTTCCATAATGCTGACGTCGCGCTCTGTATTCGCAGCTATCGCTGTCGGTTGCCTCTTGGCATCCGCTTTCATGCTAGTTCGGATGCTCACCGGCTCAGCCCGACGGCCATGGCATCGGCATCTCGACAAAAGTTCATTAGCGTTCGGTGTTCTGATGGTCCTATTCGGCCTTTTCGTGTATCACACCGGCCGGGAGAACGAGCGCATGCACCGAGTGCATTACTACAGAGGAGCGCCAGTCACAGCTACGCAAGACTATCTTGCCGCATTCGGCTTTACCGTGCTGGGATTAGCCACCAGCGTTATCGCCATTGTTCACGGGCGCGTTGATTCAGATCAGTCGCTGAGCACATGAAACCATCTAACCAATCGATGAAGCCAACGGCCCCACCTCGAAATAAGTCCAGCGTGTTTGTCACGACACCCTGCAGTGGCTTATCTCCTTCTCGTTAGGTGTAGAGAGCTTTTCGTTGAGAACGATGCCGATGTCACGCTTGGCAATCCTATTAGAGCGCTTCTTCAGTGGCTCGTGCCACGCCGCGAGCGCTGCCGCGGCGACCTACCGAAAATCGCAGTCGGGGCGTCTCACCTTAGACGCTCTGAAGAAAGGAACTATGACCGCACGAAATGCATTCCGCGCCGCCATCCTGGTGTTGTTCCCGATCGCTGCGTGCAACCTGGCGCAAGGTCCCGCTGATGAACGCGCCGTCACGGTGCACGTAGATGCGCTGGCGAACCCGGAATCCACCGCCGGTCTTCTCAGCGGAATCATCCTGATTGCGAGGGGCGACCGGGTAATCGTTCAGCGAACCTACGGTTTCGCGGACTGGGAACGGCGAGTTCCCAATGCCCCGTCGACTCGCTTCGGCGTGGGCTCGATCACGAAGGTGATGACCGAGACGCTCGTCGACCAACTCGCCAGTGAGGGTCGCCTCGATCTGGGCGCACCGGTGGCGAAATATCTCACCGGGTTTCCGGACGGCCCCAAGGGGGGCCACGCGACGCTGCGCGACCTGCTGACGCATCGGGCGGGCGTGCCGCATCGTGTGACGACGGCACTGGAAGAGACCGAGCACCTGCCCCCCGCCGACATCGTCGAGCGCGTCGTCGGGAAAGGTCTCCTCTTCGAGCCGGGTACCGTGGAGCTCTATAGCAGTGCGGGCTTCACCTGCCTGGCACGTGTAGTCGAGGTCGTCGAGAACAAACCGTTCGATGAGGTGCTCGCGGAGCGCCTCTTCCGCCCGGCATCGATGACGTCGGCGACGGGCGAGACCGGCGAGCAACTCATGATGAACCGCGCGCTGCCGTACCGACTCGGCGCGGGTGCGATGAACGTCGCCGTGGCCAGCGCGCCGTACAAGGATCTCAGCTTTCTTACCGGCGCAGGATCCGTGTATGCGACTGCGGAAGACCTCCTGCACTTCGTTCGCGCACTACATGGCGGCACGTTCGGGAGCGTCGCCCAGAAGCAGCTCGACGAGGCCGCTGACGCGGCGTGGACGAGTTGGTACGGACGTATAAACGGCTACGAAGGATCTGTAGACTTCCTGCCGGCCCAGGATCTCACGTTCATTTTCTTGAGCAATCTCCAGTCGGCCGCAAACTGGCAGATTCGGGCACAGGTGCGGAACATCCTGGTGGGCCGCACGGTGGCCGCAATCGTCAACCCTCCCGCGGTCGCGCCGCAGTTCGAACCCCCTGCGTCGATCGTCGGCCTGTACGGTGATCCCACTGACCCCGTGGTTATATCCGAGACGGCCGGCCGGCTCTTCCGCGACGAGAACGAGTTCTATCCGGTTGCCGGCGGCGGGTATTGCATCCCGGGGAGCGGTGCGATCATGCGTTTCGGGAGAGATTCGAGTGGGAGCGTCGACTCGACCATTGACCGACTCGGCAACCGTCCGGAACGGGTGCTGCACAGGATCGGAGGCCGCTAGGCCTTAGAACCTCGCCGCCCTGCGCGAGTGTCATGTCGAGTGTAACGCGCGAAACGCGTCCGCGTTCTCTGTGGTGAACGTTTGTCGTCAGCCGCGGTTCCTGACTGGCAGAGAGTCGCAGGCGCTGGCACGCGCACACCTAACCATTCGCTCCAGGCAACCGCTGGCCGTTTCTGATGAGTAGCTTTTCCACGGCTTCAACATTAAACTCCGCGGCAAAGCTCGCTCCCGCCAGCGGTCGCTGAGCTTCGTCTCGTTAGATGCTAGGTGTGGCGCTGAACTATCCGATCTTCAATGAAAAGCCATGGCTCTTCGCCGCATGCTTGATCGTTGTGTTGGCTTTCTCGATCCTGCTGTTCTTCCTCGCAAGCCGCCGAAGTTGGGTTGCCATCGTCGCAGTGTTCGTCGCGCTTGTTTGGATCATACTTTTAGAACCGGACCTCCAATATTACCTTGAGACTCGCAATGCATCCTCAGATTCCATCGTCGAACCATTTTACCGCGAGTATTACATTCGAGGTTATATCCTGGTGTTCATGCCGCTCCCATTCGTTTTACTGGGATTGCGGTTTCGGCGGCGACGCATCTAACCAATCTATGAAGCCAACGGCCCCATTCCGAAATGCGTTCAGCGTGTTTGCCACGACACCCTGCCGTGGCTTATCTCTTTCTCGTTAGGGCGCATTTTCGCGTGTGACCGTCGAGTATCTTGCTGACCGTCGTGAGTTCATACCCACTGTGGCTCGCTGGCATCATACGGAGTGGGGCCATCTCCGTCCCGGCGAGACTGTAGAAGATCGTGCGGTGCGAGTCGAACGCGACTGTGGCCATTGCGAGATTCCAACTACGTTCGTGGCGCTGGCTGGGCACCAGTGTCTCGGTTCCGCCAGTCTTGTCGCGTGTGACATGGACATTCGCCCGGCGCTGACACCGTGGCTTTCCGGCGTGTTCGTCGCGCCAGAGCACCGCAGGCGCGGGGTAGGCGCGGCTCTCGTCGAGCGAGTTGTGCAGGAAGCGAGGGCACTCGGCAAGCCACGTCTTTACCTTTACACGCCCGGTGCTGGCGCTCTGTATCTGAGACTTGGCTGGTGCGTTGCAGAACGCACATTTTATCGTGAGCTATGGAGAGAGCAGCAGATCACGATTATGGAGTTTGCCATCCATGCACTCTAACCAGGCGAATGCAGCCACTGCCCGTTGGCGAAGTCCCGCCGCGCAAAGACAAACGCGGCGTCGATTTGATTTCCGATGCGCCTGCCATTCGGTCGGCTGTGGTACGCTGAGCCAAACGCGAACTGCTAAGGATGTGAGGGACACAAGAAGTTTTGGAGAAGCTACGTTCTGCGTGAAATTCGATAACAATGCCGTGAATATTCACTTTAGTTTCATAAGGCATCGAGTCGTAGGAATCTGAATCCAGTGCAACATTTCAACGGTTACAACATCGTTACCAGCTCTCCCCGTAATGCGCTGCTGAATATCCTTGACAACTTGATGTAAATTTCTTCAGACTCGGCGTCGCTAAACGGATTCGAATCAGGCGGAGGCCTTTTGCCCCGCCAGGTTCTTCGCCTCTTTCCGAACCCGCGGTTCGCAAGGAGTAACAAAAATCAGTCCAATAATGAAAATTATTTATTCCGTGTTCGCGATTGCAATTCTGGCAGCAATGGGCGCGCTCACAGCAAATGGAGAGTCGGGGGACCTTTTCGTTTCTGTTGATGGCGCTTCCGGAAACGGTTTTATCTGTAAATATAATTCCAGCGGGATGCGAAACACGGTTGCTTTTGGACTCTCTCGCCCTCGCGGGTTAGCTTTCGACAGCGCGGGGAACCTGTTTGTGGCAACAAACTACTGTGACGCTGCTACTTGGTGTCATCCCACGATTTTGAAAATCGCGCCGGGCGGAGCAACGACTATATTTGCTACTATACCAGATTCCTTTTTCGCTCAAGGCGTGGCGATTGACCGTTCAGACAACGTGTTTGTCATGGCGATTAGCTGGTCCAATGATTTCTCAATAATCTTTAAACTCACGCGTAAGGGAGGACGGGGGTCCTTCGGTTTTGTTCCCGGTCACGGTTTGGATCTAGCCTTCGACAATGGGGGCAACCTTTTTGCAGCGGACGCGACGGGCCAAACTATCTACAAGTTCACCCCGGATGGCACACGGAGCATATTCGTTGGTCCGAATGCTTTTACTGCCGAAACTGGTCCCATTGGCCTAGCTTTTGATCAATTCGGGAATCTCTTCGTATCTACTGAGTTGTTCCCTTATAACGCGGATAGAATTCTTAAATTTACTCCGAAGGGTGTTAAAAGTACATTTGTCTCCGGCCTCCCCAATCCTCGCGGCCTAGTCTTCGACAGCGCGGGAAAGCTTTTTGTAACGGAGATTCCGCCGTCTGCCAGCGGCGATATCTTAAAATTTACACGCCGTGGCGAGCCGACTGTCTTTGCTTCAGAGATTGGCGATCCGCAATGGAATGCTGGCCCGCAGTATTTGGCGATCCAGCCATGAGTTGCGGTTCAGCCTTCCAATAGTAGCTCTACTGTAATTGGATGGATTCGAGATAAAACGTCACTGTCAACACCTCACGTTCGAGTTCAACAAAAGCGCTTAGCTTTCGTCGGCGCGGTGCGCGTCAACAATCCAGATCGTTCGCCCGTTGGAATCAATCTAAAACCAAGTTCCATGATTCCGATTTCATCGAACTCAAGCAAACGGATTAGACGGAGTAGTTCCGGAAAATATTACGGCAAAATTCCATCTATATCTCGTTAGGCGGATCGTAGGCCTTATGCCTATATGCACACGCTGTGGTAAGGGATATGACGGGGCTGAGCGCGTTTGTCCTTCGTGCGGTGCTCCACCGGGGGTTACTTCTTCGCGTTGTGGCCCGGTTGCAATGTTAGCAATGCGGATTGCCTGGGGGGCCGCTTTTGTTGCAGCCATTGTTTGCCTTCTTGGTGGCATAATTGTGGTTATCCGCGGTGAATGGTTAGCTGGTGTAGTACGCATCTTTATTATGGCGCCCATAGGTTACGGCCAACATGTAGCGCTTGGCATGGCGTTTGATTATGCGGAAGGAGGGAGCTCGTTGCCGCCTGACTGACCGATGAAGCAACAGCCCTGATTGAATGATCACAAGTCTGTTTGCCATGACACTCTGCAGTGGCTTATCT
>JBARAJ010000031.1:0-5367 GCA_049791915.1 Candidatus Udaeobacter sp. | reverse complement strand
ATGCTGAGCTACGGCGCCTTAAAACTGCACCCCTTATGGGACCCGCTACGCGGCGATCCGCGCTTCGAAAAAATCGTAGCGTCGCTTGCGCCGAAAACGCCAGACAAATAAGGCGGCGGAGAACCCGCCCCCCCACGCTATACCCGGTTATCCCGTGCAGCGGTCACCGTCGCGCAACCGCACCCATCAACCGCTCCCATTCGTCCAAACTCCCGTGAAAGCCCAGCTCACAGGCTTTGTTGAAACTCAGCCGTGCGTTCGTCTCGCGGCGCTTTCCGCTCTTCGTGTCGCTGGCGTTCCGATAATGGCGGCGTGAAATGAAGATGTGTGACGCCAGCGGGTCGTGCTCGGCTTTCATCGCGGCGAGTTCGTTTTCAACGTCACATATCGCCTTGGTGAGCCGTTCGAGTGCATCTTCAAGGCGTGCGATCCCCACAATGTTCGACTGAACATAATCATGGCTGAACGTCAAACCGTTACTCCAGCTTCATCACCGGATGGATTTCCCACGCGTAGCCAGGAAGATGGCTTCTACGGTTTAATCTTTGATCTTTGAGAGAATGACCGACATCGAAGAACCCTCCCGTGGGGCGGATTGATAACGTGCCACACCTCGCAAGGTGCGATTGTCGATCTTTATCTCCTCGACGGGGCAGCGTAAAATGTGAATGAATCGCATCGGAACATGGCGGCCGAGATCAAGAAGGAGATCCAGCTCGAAATCGCCCATGTTTTGTTCATCGACATTGTCGGTTACTCAAAGCTTTCGATTAATGAGCAGAACGCAGCTGTCGGTGAGCTGACCCAGATCGTCCGTGCGACCGGGCAATTTCAAAAAACCGAGGCATCGGATCGTCTGATCAAAATCGCCACTGGGGACGGCATGGCATTGGTATTCTACACAACCCCGGAAGCACCGGTTCGCTGCGCCATGGAACTGAGCCGCGCGCTCAAAGATCATCCGCGATTACGCCTTCGCATGGGTATTCATAGCGGGCCAGTCACCGGCGTTGTCGATGTCACTGGGCGCACTAATCTCGCCGGCGCCGGTCTGAACACTGCGCAACGGGTGATGGATTGCGGCGATGCGGGTCACATTTTGCTTTCCAAGCACGTCGCCGAAGATCTCGCTGAATACGAAGAGTGGCGACCCTTCCTTCATGATCTCGGAGCATGCGAGACGAAGCATGCCGCAAAGCTGTACGTCGTGAATTTGTATGACGACCAATTTGGAAATGCGAATGTGCCGCGGAAATTCGAAAGCGCGCAGAAACGCCGAACGCGTCTGCGCTGGGCGGCGACCACGGCAGCGTTGCTGGCGCTCGTCGCGGTTGCCGCTGGTGTCATGATATTTTCCCGTTACAGCGTTCGATCGAGGCTGGCTGCGCCGGAAAAAAGCATCGCTGTGCTTCCGTTTGAGAACTTAAGCGAGGAGAAAGCGAACGCTTACTTCGCCGACGGCATCGAGGATGAGATCCTGACCAAACTCGCTGGCGTCAGCGACCTGAAAGTTATCTCGCGTTCTTCCGCAGCCAAATACAAAAGCAAGCCGGAAGACTTGAAGAGAGTGGCTCGCGAACTGGGTGTGGCCACTGTGCTCGAAGGCAGTGTGCAACGGGCTGGAGACAAAGTGCGGGTAAACGTTCAACTGCTCGACGCGCACATCGACACGCATCTATGGGCAAAGAGTTACGATCGCGACTTAAAGGATGTTTTCGCGGTCGAAAGCGAGGTCGCGCAGGAAATTGCCGATACATTGCGGGCTAAGCTTTCCCCGAGCCAGTCCAATACTCTGGCGACAGCTCCCACGCGTGATACGGAAGCTTATGATTTATTCCTGAAGGGTGAATACGAGGAACATCAGGCTGAAATTGTACTAAACGCCGAACTCTTTGATCGCGCCCAAAGCTTCTATCGGCAAGCCCTGGCACGAGATCGGAATTTCGCGCTTGCCTCCGCCCGACTTGCCTACAGCGAGTTATATCGGCATTGGTTTATCACTAACTTGACCTCGGCGCAGCTGACGGAGGTAAAGTCTAACATCGACCGCGCACTGGCGATCGCTCCGGCTTTGCCGGATGCACATCTGGCGCTCGGTATGTTTTATTACTGGGGCTATCGTGACTATGATTCCGCGCTGAGAGAACTCGACCGTACTGTCGAACTCCAGCCAAACAATGCCGATGCGCGAGCGACGTACGCGTATATCTACCGTCGCCGCGGTGAATGGCGGCGCTCCCTTGCTGAATTCGACCGGGCGGTGGAACTCGATCCGCGCGACCCTATAATCCCCACCAATATTGGCGCAACTTACATTGCACTTCGCCGCTGGAGTGACGCTGAACACGAGCTTACCCGCGCGCTAGCTCTTGATCCGCATAATGCACTGGCCGCCCGGTTCCTGGCCCGCACCTACATCAACAGCACCGGCGATATTCTGCGCGCCATACAGGCCTTCGATGGAGTGCCGGCAGAAAACAGACTAAACTTCAATCCTAACGAATGGGGCGCTATCGCGGTCATGGTCGACGAACGCGTATACCTCGACGTATTCCAAAAACATTTCGCTAATGCTCTCAAAGCCTGGGATGTCGCGTCGAGCAACATTCCCGAAGCGCGTTTGCGCCAACTGGAGGCGCGGGCGGGGATCCAAGTGCTTGCCGGCCAAGGCGCGGCAGCAAAATCGGAGTGCGAGCAAACGCGCGCTTTGCTCGAAGCCCGTTTGGCCGCGCGGCCAGAAGATCGGATATCCTTGACAGCGTTGGCTTGGGTTTACGTTTGCCTAGGCCGTAACGCCGACGCACTCCGAGTTGCAAAGCAAGCCGCGGATTTACTGCCAATCGAAAGAGATGCGTTTGCCGGCCCGGATTTTCTTTCTGGACTAGCCGAAATCGAAGCGCGCACCGACCGCGCTGAGGACGCGGTAAAAATACTTCGGCAGCTGATCACAGCTCCTGCCGGTCAAGACGTTTCCATTGCGCGTCTGAAAATCGACCCAGTCTGGGACCCGATCCGCAATGATCCAGGTTTTCAAAAACTCCTTTCCGAACCCGAGCCGGCAACGATTTATAAATAGCTTGCCGTAAACCTGCGAAATTTTTCGCTGAGTTAAAGCGGCGCGACGTTTACAAAGTCGCTGTCGCGTATGCGGTCGTGGCGCGCTTGTTGATCACGTCGTGACACCGTACGGTTCTTGGAAATCGGCCGCGTGCTCGTGCGTTTCGATCACGTTGCTGTCCGCATCGTAAACGCGAATCACAGCATCATGTGAACTGACAGAACATCCGCATGCGGCATTCGCCCTCGGTCATTTGCCGCGTTGTCTTTGTTTTCGACCTGTTTGGGTTCGCGGGTGGGGCGCTGTCGGTAATGCAACTCCCCATTTTACGCGACGAATAACCACACTCGTGTTGAAATGTTTGACGTGCGCTTTTTTCGACAAGAACTCGAGGACAAATGCGTTGTAGTCCTCCATGCTTTTCGCGGTGACGAGGAGAATGAAATCTGCGTTACCGGTTACGAGGTAGCCCTGCATCACTTCCGGGGCAGACTGGATCGCACGTTCAAATTCCTCTAGTGCTTTCGCGACATGCGTATCGAGCGTGACCTCCACGATGGCGATGAGACTTCGGCCCACCGCATCAGGTGAGACGACTGCCACCTCCGCTTCGATAATCTTGCGCTCACGCAAACGCCGAAGCCGACGCTGCACCGCCGCCGGCGAGAGACAGATTTTTTCGCCGAGTTGCCTCGCAGTCAGACGGTTGTTGCGTTGGACGGCATCGAGCAACTTCAGATCAAATTCGTCCAGTCCGCTGCTCATTGCCGAAAATCCGCTAGCCGGCGCGTGACTGGCGGTCGTTGCCCGCTCCTGCTGGGCCACTTTAATCTTCTTTGGCACTTGCGGATTTCCCACCTCGTCGGTGTAGAGGTTAAAGACATGAACGTGGACTCCGTGTTTCACTTCGTATTCGCCAAGGTCATGCAAGAGCGGCTGCCAGCGCGCATAATGTTCGAGATCTTCCGCAGCATGCCGAGAGACAAGAATGTGCCCAGCATCGCCGCAATCCATCACCCGCTGCGCCATGTTGATTCCAGCACCGGTCACATTTGAGCGGTCATTGACATCACTAACTGCGTTAATTGGCCCACTGTGCACACCCATCCGCAATTGGATGTCCGGATAGCTCTTTAGTGCCTTACTGATTTCCAACGCGCATTCCACGGGCGCTTCCGGGCTGTTGGAAAAGACCAGCGCTATCCCATCACCGGTCGAGAGCCGAATCAGTTTGCCGGCTGCTTCGGCCTCACGGAAATGCGGGGTATCCCTAACGAGTTGATTAAGTTGCTCAAGTATCTTGCTCTGATCGTTGATCAGGAGTTTCGAAAAGCCCACCACGTCCATAAACAGGACATGGGCAATTTCGAGATGAAGCTCTTTTTTAACCTCGGTGGACATGCCGTGAAGTTACGTGAAAACAAACCAATTCAATAATTCCGCTTCCCCGCCACTCGAGAACAAAGCTGGCGTTGCCGAACACAATGTCATCGGGGCAAAATCCAAAAAGAATAAGAACAAGCCGAAGCTCAACCTGACGGTGCGCGATGAGCAACGAAACAAACTGGAACAAATGGTGTCTTTAGAGAACCGTTCCGTCTCCAATCTTATCGAGGTTATGGCCGATGAACGCTGGACGGGATTGGCCGAGCAGCAGGGGATTGCTTACGCTAAAACTGTCGCGGAGGCGATGAACCTTAAACTGGACGCGGACAATCCAGCAGACCGCGAGAAATTGCGCCGGGCAGTTCTCGATCTTGTCGCCGGGAGAAAATGCCAAAATAAAAGCGGCCTACTTGAAATTCCCTCGTTCTCTTTCTGACAAGCTCAACAGTCTGAATGAGGCGCAATTATGAAATTGATGTAAGCTTAGCGCGCCCCCCCGACCAGATGCCCATTGAGATTAAGAAAGAGATCCAGCTCGAAATCGCCCATGTCCTGTTTATCGACATCGTCGGTTACTCCAAGCTCCTGATCGATGAGCAGCGCGATTATTCACATACGCTCAACGAGGTTGTTCGAGAAACTGATTCATTCCGCGCAGCCGACCTTGCTGGTAAGCTGACGCGCCTGCCGACCGGTGATGGGATGGCGCTAGTTTTTGCGACCACGCCTGACGCACCAGTTTCCTGTGCGTTGCAAGTGAGCAAAGCGCTGCGGAGCCACCCGGAGCTGCGGGTGCGCATGGGAATCCACAGCGGACCGGTGAGCGGTATTACCGACGTGAACGATCGTTCGAATGTAGCGGGCGCTGGAATCAACCTGGCGCAGCGAGTGATGGATTGCGGGGACGCTGGGCACATTCTTCT
>JBARAJ010000030.1:0-4592 GCA_049791915.1 Candidatus Udaeobacter sp. | reverse complement strand
TGATCGCCGACAAACACGTGAAAGCGATCCTCGTCAACATTTTCGGTGGGATCATGAAAGTGGACATCATTGCGCAAGGCATCATCAATGCAGCAAAAAGCATTGAGCTATCTGTGCCCGTGATCGTTCGTCTCGAAGGGACAAACGTTGCGAAAGGAAAGCAGTTGTTGAAAGAAAGTGGCCTCGCGCTGATCGCGGCGGACGATCTCGCTGATGCAGCGCAAAAAGCGGTTGCAGCGGCTGCAACCGCAAACAACAACAAAGGAAACGCTTAGATGAAAATCAAGGAAATCGGTTTTGTCGCAATTCCCGTAACTGACATCCCGCGAGCGCGAAAGTTTTATGAGGGGGTTCTTGGCCTGCAGGTCTCAGACGAAATGATGGGCGGAAAATGGATCGAATACACGGTTGGTAATAACACGCTCGCAATTGCGAACGTCGGCGAGCAGTGGAAGCCGTCGGATCAAGGGACAGGTGCCGCGCTGGAGGTGGAAAACTTCGACGAAGCGATTAAGCAGCTCAGAAATCAAGATGTTCCGTTCGCCGCTGAGCCCTTTGAAACGCCCTGTTGTCACATGGCGGTGGTGCAAGATCCCGATGGAAACAAGCTTATAGTTCACAAACTCAAACCCGAAAACGAGAAAGGAATCTGCAAATGATCACGAATGAAGTGGCCTTTGTTGCCATTGCGGTGTCTGACAAGGAACGCGCGCGAAAATTTTATCAGGAGACGCTGGAGTTAAAGCCTACGCGCACACAGATGGATGGCGGGTGGGTCGAGTACGATCTTGGCCCGACCACGATCGGAGTCGGTTGTCACCCGGCATGGCAACCTTCGCGCGACGGAACCACCGTCGCGTTCGAGGTGGAAGATTTTGATGATGCGTACGCGAAGCTCAAAGACCGCGGCGTGACGTTCGATATGGAAAAATCTGAAACGCCCGTTTGCTGGATGGCGCAATTTCGCGACCCCGACGGGAACAAGCTGGTGATTCACAAAAGAAAGAAATGACGAAGCACGAATGACGAAGGCCGAAGGAATGATCAAATGACGAAATCTGAATCAATAGCCAACACGTTTTCTGGGATTTTCGTCATTCGGGCATCGTCATTGTCTCGTAATTCGTCATTCGTCATTCGTCATTTTCCTCATGTCTGTTTTGGTTGATAAGAACACGCGACTCGTTGTGCAGGGCATCACGGGCAGCGCGGGTGCATTTCACACCCGGCAGTGCATGGAGTACGGCACCCACGTGGTTGCCGGCGTCACGCCGGGGAAAGGCGGCCAAATGTTCGATGGCAAAGTGCCGGTGTTCGATACTGTTTGGGAAGCGCGACAAAAAACCGGATGCAACGCGTCAATGGTGTTCGTACCTGCGCCTGCCGCTGCGGATTCGATCCTTGAAGCAGTTGATGCCGGAGTCGAGCTGGTAGTTTGCATCACGGAAGGAATTCCAGTCATGGACATGATGCGCGTGAAAGCGCTCTTGCGCGGAAGGAAGTCGCGACTGATCGGGCCGAATTGTCCGGGCATCATCACACCCGGGCAGTGCAAGATTGGGATTATGCCCGGCTACATTCACAAGCCCGGCAACATTGGCGTGATCTCGCGTTCCGGAACACTGACGTACGAAGCGGTGTGGCAGTTAACGTCGCGCGGGTATGGACAATCAACCTGTATCGGGATTGGCGGCGATCCTATTCACGGTCTGTCGCATCTCGATTGCGTGAAATTGTTCAATGACGATCAGGGCACAGATGCAATGATCTTGATCGGGGAAATCGGCGGGGCCGCCGAAGAAGAGGCCGCTGAGTGGATCAAAGCGAACTGCAAAAAACCTGTGGCAGCATTCATCGCGGGAAAAACAGCCCCGGCGGGGCGGCGGATGGGTCACGCAGGTGCGATCGTTTCCGGCGGAAAAGGAACTGCAGCGGGAAAGATTGAAGCGCTGCAAGCTGCCGGGATAGCCGTAGCGGAAACCCCGGCCGCGATCGCCGATACGCTCATATCGAGAATAAAAGGTTCCGCATAGTCGGAACCCGAGTTCGCAGTAAACATGTCGGATGCGAACAAAATCGCTGGCGCAGTTGATTGCGACTAACGAACCGAAGAGTTGTAGCCGCGGGCGCTGACCGCGGCAGCGCGCCTATTTTTCGCATTCATCAGCCGAGGTCCACGCCCTCGGCTACAGCCTGCCGCTTGTGAAACAAAGCGCGACAGATTAAACAACCGCATCGTATGAACACACTCGCACTTATCGCAATCACCTGGATCGGCAAAGAGTACCGGTTCCTTGGGCTGGACTGGAGCTACCTCGTTATCCTCGGCCTGATCGGGAACGCCACGTTTTCGATGCGTTTTCTTGTGCAGTGGATTGCCTCAGAACGGCAGGGCGAAAGCGTGATCCCAGTCTCGTTTTGGTATTGGAGCATCGGCGGCAGCGTGATCATGTGTCTCTACTTCATCTTTAAGCGCGATCCGGTTGGCATCCTAGCCTATCTTCCGAACTCGCTGATCTACATTCGTAATCTGATGCTGATCCAGAAGGGCAAGACTGCTCCCACTGCTGCCGCGCCTTCGCAGCATCCCCGGGAGATGGGTTGACGGAATCATTCTCCGGTTTGTTTCGGATTTTGAGATTCGGATTTCGGACTTTCTCCCGCAGACAGATTTGCTGCCTTCCAATCCATCGCCATGCGAATTCGTGTGCGGCCGCTGGGATGATCGTAAAAGATAAATTCCTCGAGCGGCGTCGGGTTGAGCTTGCGATAGGCGCCAAGTTTAAGCGCCGCCTCCGCCATCCCATCGGGCTCACGAGCGGTGTTGATTCCAAAAGCGTCCGCTTCACGCTCGGTGACGCGCACCACGGTGTTGAGAAGCGGCGTAGCTAGAAAAAGTAATGTGCTGAAAATCAACGCCAGCAGCGGGAGTCCGGCTGGATCGGCAACACTGCGCACGCTCCATTTGGCGCCCCAGCGCCTGACGGCTGCATCAAACAGGATTCCGGTAAGCGCGAATCCGACGAGGACGAAAATGCCCAAATAGGTCAGCAACTTCGCGCCGTGATTTAGAACGTAATGGCCCATCTCGTGTGCCATCACCGCGCGGATCTCCGGTACGGTGCATTGCTTGAGCAAATTATCGTTCAGCGCAATGCGTGTCGTACCGAGAATTCCTGAGACATTCGCACTTACACGCGTCGTTTGACGCGAGGCATCCACCTCGAAGACTTGTTTTACGGGTATTTGATTCGCCCGCGCCATTACGAGAATGGGCTCGCTGATTTCAGGCTTTGTAAGCGGTTTATACGTGTTGAAGAGCGGCTCAATGAATACCGGCGCGATAAAGAGCAAAACAAACGAGAAAACCACGGCCACGCCGGTTCCCCAGATCCACCATGTTTTCGGTGCTCTCCGGAACACAGTGTACAACACGACGAAGAAGATCGTGCCGCCAATGAGCGTGATGCCAAGACCAATCAACTGCTCCTGAAACCACGCCGGTAAACTCTGTGTGGCGAGTCCATATTGATGCTCGCGAAAGAAGTGCTCGTAAACGTTGAGAGGAAAGCTCAAGGCATAAACGAGCAGCAAATACGCAATGCTGTAGCAGGCGACTTGCACCGTTTTATTTCTCGTTAGTCGTTCCGAAAAATCGCGTAACCGCGCTGAAATGCGCGAGGACAGCATCAGAATCGATATGGCGGCGGCCACAACATAATCCCACAGAATCAGCCAGTAACCGCCCTCGAAATAGGCATCTGATTTTTCACGCTTGTCTTGCGGCACACTGTCCAACCACGCCTGTGTGGCCGCAGCCGGATCAAGGGGTGTCGACTGTTGCAGGGTGGGGGAGTCGTTGCCGGGTCCGGTGAGTTTGACTGCAGTATCGCCTGATGTGGCACTCTGAATTGAAGTCTGCGCGGGAGCTTCGTCAGGCAAAACTGACATCGGCGAGACCACCAATCCGGTAACTATCGCAATTGGAAGCAAGATTTTCTTCACAGGCACGACATCGGTATACCGAGTTGTCAAAGAAAGCAGCGTTATGGTGCGACGCAATCCGCATCGGTGCGCGTGTGCACGTTGGGACTGAGGCCCTAACATAAAAAATCGCCTCTCCTCTCTAAGCTTGACAGTTGCCGTTGCATTAGGCTGGACTAGCCGCCGCCGACGATGGTAAACAAACAATATGAAAGCGTTCGTGTCGGAATCGCTGATTTGCGCGTTCGTTTTGGGAATGACTTTCGTCGGCGGCTTAGATGCCCAAACGCCCCCAACAGACACGGCGCGTTACGGTCCTTACCCAACCAACTACAAGGAGCTCATTATGCAGTGGCTGAACGAGGAATTGATCGATCCAGACAGCGCGCGCATTGAGTGGAGCGGAGAACCAAAACCATCCGATATGGGAAAGGACAGCGAAGCTGTGTCCGGTTATCTCGTGAATTTCACCGTGAACGCGCGAAATCGTTTCGGCTCTTATACAGGCAAGCAAAAACATTCTGTGCTCATCCGTAATGGCGAAGTAATCAAGAGCATGGGGTTCGGTTATTAAACGAAGATGAAACAATTCAAATTAAGTTCTAAAC
>JBARAJ010000029.1:0-13982 GCA_049791915.1 Candidatus Udaeobacter sp. | reverse complement strand
CCGAAATGTTGCGCCGCGAAATGATACGTCACGCAAGCATAATCAAGAATTGCCAGTCCAATTAGTCGCTCCTCGCGCGTCCATGGCAGCGCGGAGTCTGCCGGCAGAAACAGCGCAAAGCATCCTGCCGTTACAAGAAGTGGCAGCACGACAAATCGGATGGGCTGCGCTCGCAGGAGCGGTCGGTACGCTTCCGTGCAATACGCAAGATAAGTGCTCGACAACCGGTGACCAATCCAAAACAGAGCGGTCAAACCGAAGTAAAGCAGATCGAGCGGACTCGACTCGGGATTAGAATACCCATGGGCGAGCAACAGCACGATCGGCGCGAGCCAAAGTGCGCTGAGCATCCAGAAGCCGTCCCAGAGTGGTCCCCGGACCCACGGCAATGACGACGATTTCCGCACCCAAGGGGCTGCCGTTCCGATTTCAAGTACGGCAGCGGGTGAGGAAAGCTCGGCCATTCGAGCAATTACTGAGTGCGCCGTCCGCAGCGCACTCAGATTTATTTATCAGGCAACCCCGTTATCTCTGGATTTGCATGTCAACGCCGCCACCAGTGGCGTTGACATCAAGGCCTTGTTGCGTGGCGGAAACGCGGACTATCACACCGGCTTGATTTGTCATGACGGTGCCAGCTTTGCCACTCCCAAGAGTCACGCCGCGCGTGCCCGCACCACCGACATTATAATGACCGTTGAAATCTTGAAGATGCTTTAGGTTGAAAACCTCGCCATATGCGGAACTGCCGGTGATCCCGACTTTGCCTACCGATAGTCCGTTCACCTTTACCGGATAGTCTTTGCCCTTGTAGCTCAGCGTCCCTGACCCCCACCTGAAACCGATTCCGAGGGCGAATGAACCGCCACTCAGCCGTAAAGTTGCGTCTGGCCCGGAGTGATGATGACTAGCCGCCTGCGTGAAACCCGTCATCACTGCGACGACGAGCGATAGAATTGCGATTTTCTTAAGATTATTCATATGTGAGTTTCGATTAATTTACTGAAACTATCATTTATATTCAAAGGTTCTATTGGCCGAAAGTCCTATTTACCTACCGAGAGAGGTCATGTACCCTCCCGGGCAGGAGTTGAAAAGCAAAAACTTATGAAGTCACCAAGCTGCAAATTGTTTCATGGCGTGATCGCCATTGTTGGTCTCGCGTTCGTTTCATCAGGCTCCAGCGCATTCGCGCAGCAGGCGCAATCGCAAGTGATGAACACAACTACATCGGATACCCAAGAAGCGCCGAAGCTTTCGGGTGATGAATTGGATTCGCTGGTTGCGCCGATCGCTCTTTATCCGGATCCGCTCCTGGCTCAAACGCTGGCTGCTTCCACTTATCCACTCGAGATCATCCAGCTTCAGCAGTGGATGGATCGAAACAAGAATTTACAAGGCAAAGCGCTGGCGGACACCGTGGCAAAGCAGTCGTGGGACCCAAGCGTTCAAGGATTGGTAGAGTTTCCAGACGTAGTGCAGCGGATGGCCGGCAATGTCCAATGGACGACGGATCTGGGGAACGCATTCCTCGCGCAGCAATCTGACGTGATGGACGCAGTCCAGCGCATGCGCGCCAAGGCTCAGGGGACAGGAAATCTACAAACCAGCGCCCAATCGGTAGTGAAGACCGAGACAGTCGCCAGCGGAAAGCAGGTAATCGAAATTCAGCAAGCAAACCCGGACGTCGTCTACGTGCCCTCATACGACCCGACTGTGGTGTATGGACCTGCTCCGCCTGCCTATCCGTACTACCCCTACACGTATCCGGGCTATGTGCCAGGAACAGCACTTGCGTGGGGCGCGGGAATTGCGCTGGGTGCCGCCGCTTGGGGCGCTTGGGGCGGCCATTGGGGCAATTGCGATTGGAACGGTGGCAACGTCAATATCAACAACAACAATAATTTTAACAGGAACTACAACAAAAACGTAAACCGGAACGTAAACCGGGGGCAAGTTGGGCAAGGTAACAACTGGCAGCACAACCCGCAACATCGGGGAAATGCCCCCTATGGCGACCGAAATACCGCCAATAAATTCGGCGGACGCGGTCCGGGTGGTGCCGGAAGACCCGGTGGAGTTGGCGGTGCAGGAGGCGTCGGTGGCGCCGGTCGTCCCGGTGGAGTTGGCGGTGTGGGCGGCGTTGGTGGTGCCGGTCGTCCCGGTGGGGTTGGTGGTGCAGGAGGCGTTGGTGGCGCCGGTCGTCCCGGTGGGGTTGGTGGTGCGGGCGGCGTCGGCGGTGCCGGAAGACCCGGCGGCGTTGGCGGTGCAGGAGGCGTTGGTGGCGCCGGAAAACCCGGCGGTGCGGGTGGCGCTGGTCGCCCCAGCGGTGCAGGTGGTGTTGGAAAACCGGGCGGTGCCGGCGGAGCTAATCGTCCCGGCGGAGGCAGTGCCGGTGCAAGACCATCAACCCGCCCAGCCGGCGGTACCGCTAAGAACCAAGTTGGTAATCGCACCGCATCCTCACGACCTAGTTCCGCTTCTCGAGGCGGGGGAGGATTTGCCGGAGGCGGTAGCGGAAACTACGCGCGAGCCAGTAGCAGCAGAGGCGGCCATAGCATGGGAGGTGGCGGATATAGTCGCGGTGGCGGCGGGGGCGGTCACAGAGCCGGCGGTGGTGGTGGAGGTCGCGGGGGCGGAGGTCACGGTGGCGGAGGACGCGGCGGAGGCGGAGGACGCCGAAGATAAGGGAGGGTCCATGATGAGGAGACAAATGAAAACAAAAACAAATATTATGACTTCGCTGAAAATTTCTCAGGTCGCTTTTGCGATTCTTATTTCATGTTTGTTAGGCATCGCCGTGGAGGCTGCGCCATCGGACAAAACGGATGCACCTGCTACGTCAGAGCCAAACCAAAAAGAATTCGACTCACCGAAGCAGGCTGCTGATGCCCTTATTCAAGTAGCGACGAACTTCGATGTCGCCGCCGCAAAGGAAATTCTGGGGCCAGACGGCCAAGATCTCATTGCTTCAGAGGACCCCGTTCAAGACAAGAATCGGGCGGCCGAGTTTGCAGCCAAGGCAAAGGAAAAGAACTCGATTGAGATCGATAAGAAAGATCCGACGCGCGCCATTCTCTTAGTCGGTAACGACGAATTTCCGCTTCCCATTCCGATCGTGAAGCGGAAGGGCAAGTGGTTGTTCGATACCAAGGTAGGCCGTGAGGAAATATTAAACCGGCGCATCGGTGCCAACGAACTGAACGCCATTGAGATTTGTCGTGGTTTCGTCGAGGCACAACACGAGTATGCCATGGACAAGCACGATGGTTCGAAGGTGAACCAATACGCGCAGAGAGTCATTAGCACGCCGGGCAAACATGACGGCTTGGCCTGGCAGAACGCCGACGGAACATGGGAAGGTCCGGTTGGAGAAGAAGTCGCCAAAGCGCTGGAGCAAGGCTACACGGAGCGGGTTCAACCGTATCACGGTTACTACTTTAAGGTGCTGAAGGGACAAGGACCTGCGGCGCCGATGGGCGAGATGGATTTCGTGATTGGCGACGCGATGATCGGCGGATTCGCCCTTGCCGCTGCGCCCGCTGAATATCGTGTGACCGGAGTGCAGACGTTCATTGTTGGCCCTGATGGAGTCGTTTATGAGAAGGATCTCGGGCCCGACACACTGAAGACGTTTCAAAGCATGGATAAGTACAATCCCGACAAGACTTGGAAAGTAGCTGAAGATGACGTCGAGGACGACTCACAAGATTAGCGCTCCGAATCGGAAGAACGAGAACAGCTGACGATCTACTCACCCGAGCCTAGCCGTCGGCAGTAAGTCGTTTCTCTGATCGGTGCCAACTCCAGCTGTCGTCCGGTTTGCGTCAATCGTGCTAATTGGCCACGGGCGCACCTAACACATAGTATGATCGTAGCGCTTACGTCTTGAGTAATGACAATGACGAAGGGCTGCGATTCATTGCTCAAAGGAGCTGGAAGCAAGTCGTAGCTCTGAGCAGATAGGACTAAGGTCTTACTTCCGCCGATGGAGGCGATGCCACAAACTCAGGTTAGTTGGATGGAACAATGCGACGCGCAAAAGAAGAAAGGCAGAAATTTATGAACTTACAACGCCCTCGATCCGGATTTCGCAGACAAGCACTTTACGGCGTGATTGCCATCGTGTGCGTGGCATCGCTCCAATGGAGTTCTCCTCTGATCCTGGCGCAGGAGGAAACGACCACTACCGAGGAAGCTCCGAAGATTCCTAACGAACAATTGGATTCTCTGGTGGCGCCGATCGCGCTTTATCCCGACGCGATGTTGGCTCAAACGCTCGCTGCTTCTACTTACCCGTTGGAAGTCATGCAGCTGGACCAGTGGATGGATAAGAACAAAAATCTGAAGGACAAGGCACTAGCAGACGCCGTGGCCAAGCAACCGTGGGACCCGAGCGTGCAGTCGATGGCCGCATTTCCAGACGTGGTACAGCGGATGGCGGAGAATATTCAGTGGATGACAGACGTGGGAAATGCGTTTTTGGCCCAGCAAACGGATGTGATGGACGCCGTGCAACGTATGCGCGCAAAGGCGCAGGGCACTGGGAATCTCAAGACCGGTTCGGAACAGAAAGTGGAGACCAAGACAACGCAAAGCGGTCAGCAGGTGATTGTAGTTGAACAAGCTAACCCTGAGGCAGTTTACGTCCCGTCGTACGACCCCGCGGTAGTTTATGGGGCTGCACCTGCCGAATATCCCTACTATCCTTACTCCTATCCCGGATACCAGCCGGGGACAGCACTGGCTTGGGGATCGGCCATCGCCGTGGGTGGCGTATGGGCCCACAACAACTGGGGCAATTGCGATTGGGATAACGGCGATGTGAACATCAACAACAACAACAATTTCAATAAGAACTACAACAAGAACGTCAACAAAACCGGTACTGGCCAGGCCAACGGCTGGCAACACAACCCGAAACATCGGGGAAACGCGCCTTACGCTAACAAACAAACAGCGAATAAGTACGGCGGCAAGACAGCTGGCGGTGCTGGAAAACCCGGCGGCCCCGGCGGTGCAGGTGGCGTTGGCGGTGCTGGCAAGCCGGGTGGTCCCGGTGGCGCTGGTGGCGTCGGCGGTGCCGGAAAACCGGGTGGTCCCGGTGGCGTTGGTGGTGCTGGAAAACCCGGCGGTCCGGGCGGTGCAGGTGGCGCTGGCAGCGCTGGAAAACCCGGCGGTCCCGGCGGGGCGGGTGGCGCTGGCAGCGCTGGAAAACCCGGTGGTGCCGGCGGCGCTGGCAAGGCAGGTGGTGGCAGCGCTGCTAAGCCAAGTGGAGGCGGCGCTGGTAAACCAAGTGGGGGCGGTGGAAAAGGAGGCGCTGACAAGGTCGGTGGCCATAAACCGTCGGGAGGCGGCGGTGGCGGTGGCGCCTTCGCTGGCGGGAGTGGCAGCTCTGCTAAAGCCGCGAGCAGCCGAGGTGGCAGTAGCATGAAAGGTGGCGGCGGCGGTGGTGGAGGCGGCATGGGCGGCGGCGGTGGTATGGGCGGTGGTGGCATGGGCGGCGGCGGCGGCATGGGCGGTGGCGGACGCAAGAGATAAGCAAACGGCTAATGGAGGAAGATCTTATGAAAACAAAATCAAACACCACGACTTCGTCGAAAATTCTCGCTGCTGCGATCGTTATTTCGGGCTTCCTAGCTCTCGCCTTGCATTCAGCGCTAGCGGCCAAAACAGATGCGGCCGCGACACTGCAGGTAAAACAAAAAGAATTCGATACACCGCAACAGGCGGCGGACAGTCTTGTTCAGGCGGCGGAGTCTTTCGACGTGCCTGTCCTGAAAGAGATCCTTGGACCAAGCAGCATAGACCTCGTCAGTTCCCAAGATCCGGTCGAGGACAAAAACCGGGCGGTCGCATTTGCTGCGAAGGCGAAAGAGAAGAATTCAGTTGCCCAAGATGCGAAGAATCCGAACCGCGCTGTTCTCATGATTGGAAACGACGATTTTCCTTTCCCGATTCCAATCGTGAAGCAAAAGGGCAAGTGGTACTTCGATGCCAAGGAGGGCCGTCAAGAAATTCTGAATCGGCGTATCGGCGCCAACGAACTGGACGCGATTGCCATTTGCCGTGGTTTTGTCGAAGCGCAGCAGGAATATGCTCAGCAAAAGCACGACGATTCCAAGGTGAACCAGTACGCCCAGCGAATCATCAGCACGCCAGGGAAACATGATGGTTTGGCGTGGCAGAACCCGGATGGAACCTGGGGAGGTCCGGTGGGAGAAGGGATCGCCAAAGCGCTGGAGCAGGGCTACACGGAGCGGAGTCAGCCTTTTCACGGCTATTATTTCAAAGTTTTGAAAGGGCAAGGTCCCGCTGCGCCTTTAGGCCAAATGGACTTTGTCTTGGAAGGAGCAATGATCGGCGGATTCGCCCTTGCAGCGGCACCGGCCCAGTATCGGGTCACCGGAGTGCAGACGTTCATAGTTGGCCCCAACGGGCTCGTTTACCAAAAGGATCTCGGACCGGATACGCTGAAGACGTTCCAAAGCATGGATAAGTACAATCCCGACAAGACTTGGACAGTGACCGAGGACGACGTGCAAGAAGACCAAGCCTCTGAATCGCAAGCACAATAAGAGTAACGACTCATCGCTACCGTTAGCAGAGCGGCAAGGAGTCTGATTAACGAACGCGCCCGCGCCGCGGACGAAAATCCGGATTTTCTCGCGCATGATGCGGGAAGGTTTACCCAGGAACGATCAGCAAATCGCGAAACGAACAGCGCATCTTCAAGCTTCACATCTCACCGGCGACTTAGTATCGCCATCTGAACCAATGGACCGGAACCGAATGCTACGAACATATCATCCAACGTGTCTTTTTCTGGCGCTTACGCTCAGCGTGACTTTTCAATGTCTCGCGCAAACACCGGAGCCGTTCGAAGTGCGCCGCGCAGAAGCCGTCTTCGAGGAATTGCCCGAGCTCAAAGCGAGTGAGATCCTCAAGCCCGAGTTGCTCAAAGGACCGCATTATGTCGTACGCGATCCGGTGCCGACGGGGTCAGGCATGAATCAGTTCACGATTGATTCAGACTTCGGTGTTTTCGAAGCGGACGGAAACGAAATGCTGCTCCAACGCCTGAAGGAGATCGACGCGATCGCGCGGCTGCAGGAGGTCTCACGTACCGACGAGTTTCAGAAATCACTGGTGGCTGCGGCAAAAAGCCCGCTCAACTCGGCAAGAAACATCGCCAGGGATCCGGCGCAGGCGATTTCCAACGTTCCAAAAGGAGTCATGAAATTTTTGGGGCGCGCCAAGGAAACGGTCGAGAACGTCGGGAAAGGAGGAGGCGGAAACGACGGCAACGGGAACAGGATGAAGGACGCCATCGGCTACTCGGACAAAAAACGAAAGATCGCGCTACAGATGGGGATCGATCCATACAGCGCGAATACAGTCCTGCAAAAGGAGCTGGACGACGTCGCCTGGGCTTCGTGGGCCGGTGGATTCACTTTTAGTGTCGCCACTTTCCCGATCAGTGGCCCGATCGGAGCGGCACTCACGGTGACCAATCTTAACAGCACTGTCGAGGAACTGCTGCGTGAAAAATCACCCTCGGAGCTTGAGCAAATCAATCGCTCTACCTTCCGCGCGATGGGCGCGAATGCGAGTGACGCCGAACGGATCCTTCAAGGTGGCGCGTTTACACCAACACAGGCCACGACGTTCGCGGTCCATCTAAAAGCACTTAAAGGCGTCGCGAATCGCGGCGCCTTTGTCAAAGTTGCGGCGCAAAAAAGCACCACCGAGGCTGACGCTCTCTTTTGCGTTTACACCGCTGCCTTGATGAATCAGATCCACGAAAGAACGCCAATCGCTCGGATCGTCATGCTTCACGACTTTCCGATCTGCGTCGGCAAAGACGGAACAATAATCGTCGCGTTACAGTGGGACTACGCTGCCTGGACGTCAGGCGCAGCCAGTTTCACCGACGAAGTGCAAAAGCTCGCCGGGAAATCTGGTCAAAGCGCGCATGTCTCTGTCGGTCTTTCCGGAGAAGTTTCCCCGCGTTTGCGCGAGGAATTGGAAAAGCGTGGGATGACTGTCCAGGATCGGCTCTTTCCAGGTCCGCTAAAGTGATCATTACGCGCGACCAACGGCCATAGCTGCGAAAGAAACAATTACTTCGATGCTCGATCAAATATTTGGCCGATTCTTTTCAAGCCAGTGGATCGTGTTTGCGGTTCTCCTGATTTTGCTGGTTGGCCTTTCAGAGTTGGCGTGGCGCATGGGCTTCGCGTCGAGCCGGAAGAAGTCGGAAGCGGACAAGGACAGCGGCACCGTAAGATCCGCGGTGTTGGCTTTGTTAGGATTGTTGCTTGGATTCAGTTTCGCTATCGCAGGAGCACGACACGAGACACGCCGCGAACTTTTGGTTGAAGAGGCAAACTCAATCGCCACGACTGCGCGCCGGGCGCAGCTGTTACCTGAGCCACACGCTGCGAACGTGATCCAGTTGCTGCGCGAGTATGTTCCGCTTCGGATCGAGGCGCATCGTGAGGCGCAATTTTCGGATCAATTTGCAACGACGCGCAAACGAAGTGCCGATCTTCAGGACCGTATGTGGGCTGAGGCGGTCGCCGCTGCCGCAGAGCGGCCATCTCCGATCACCGCCAGTTTCATCGCCAGCCTGAATGAAACAATTGACTTGGAGGCGACGCGCATCGCCGCCAAACGCAACCACGTGCCCGGCGCTGTCTGGCTGCTATTGTTATGCGTGGCCGGATGCGGCTTGTGGCTTGTCAGTTATCAGGCAGGAACTTCCGGGCGTCATTCGATTCTTGAGCGATTCGTTTTTCCAATTCTCATCGCGATCGTCATTGCAATAATCACGGACATCGATACTCCGCGCGCCGGCCTGATCTCGCTGGATGAACGGCCGCTGCTGGAATTGAACGAGACGCTGCGTGGTTCGTCTACGTCGACCACGCCGTAATGTTCTTATAGGCCCGGTGCCACAGCGGATTTCAGTGGCCGAAACAAAAAATGTGCTTATCTGTTGAACCATGAAGATGCTCACAGTGCGATGTGCCGTGGCTCTCAGCCTGCTGGCTGCAGCAGCGGTTGCTTTCGCCAATCCGTTTAAAAGCAAGATCATCTCCAGCGACGATTCGGTTGTTGAAATCACGGTGCCTGGCGATCATTTCATGAAGATCACGAATTTTTCGCAGGTCGGAGGCGTAGGTCGGGCTGTTGTTGAGGTGACCCTCCCGGGGGACACCGAAAATGGCGGAACCACCAACGTTCTGACAGCGACCCGAATTGATTTTAGCAGCAACACGCAGAACTTTCCCGAAATTGGTAACCGAGTGACAATTGCAGGCCCGGCTATAGTGAGGATCAGCCCAGTACCCGACGCAAAGCTCTTTATCACTTACAAAAAAGACCGTGACGAGGGCAGCGGCGGAGGTGGCGAAGGTGGAGGCGGTAGCCCAACGCCAATTCCAATTTCCAGCCCCACGCCTTCACCGACCTGCATAGATATTTTCGGGACACCGACACCGTGCCCCTCCTCCACCCCCTGATTTCCAGCCTCGGCGCTGGCCTAGCTAGCAATGGCGTCAATCGCCTTCAATTCTTCTGGAGTTAACTTCAGCTTTGCGGCAGCGACGTTTTGTTCCAAGTGCGCCAGAGATGACGTGCCGGGAATCGGAAGCATTACCGGCGATCGGTCCAGAAGCCACGCCAGCGCCACTTGAAAAACACTGACGCCGTGTGCTTTTGCTGCGGCATTCAGCGGGCTTTCCGGTTTCAATCCTCTGCCTCCTCCGATCGGGAACCACGGCAGAAACCCAAGCTTTTCCTTCTCGCAATACCCGAGAACGTCTTCCGATTCGCGGTCTTCAATATTGTAACGGTTCTGGACGCTAACGATCGGAACAATTTTGCGCGCGCGATCGATCTCTTTCCGATCAACATTGGATAATCCAATGTGCCGAATTTTTCCTGCGTCCTGCATTTGCTTCAGCGCACCGACGGATTCTTCAATTGGCACTTTCGAATCGACCGTGTGCAATTGATATAAATCGATCCGGTCGAGGCGCAGCCGTTTGAGACTTCCATCGAGTGCTTGCTTCAGGTGGTCGGGTCGGCAGTTTGGAACCCATTGACCGGGGCCGGGGCGAGTGAGTCCGCCTTTCGTGGCGATCACGAGGCCTTTCGGATAAGGATAAAGCGCTTCGGCAATGAGCAGTTCGCTTGTATCCGGACCGTATGCGTCGGCGGTGTCGATCAAATTCACGCCAAGTTCAACCGCGCGTCTGAGAACTTTTAGTGCGTTCTGTCGATCCGGCGGCCAGCCCCAGATGCCTTCGCCTGTGACGCGCATCGCGCCAAAACCAAGACGATTGACAGTGAAGTCGCCGCCCAAATTAAATGTCGGATTTGTAGTCATGTTTGATGATGTTGCCGTGTTAGCTCCTGGAATCACATCGGATTTGCCCGTTAGAATCGCGGCGCCACTCGCCAGAGTAATTCCGACAAACTTACGGCGCGTGAAGCCGCGCTTTCGGTTCCGGCCACCAAGTTCATCCGTCATGACGCGAGGAGATACGTTCATGAAAACCATTTTCAAATGCAAGGCGATGATTCCCTTCGCTCGCGCATTACAACATCGAATGGGTGTCCGAGATTTTTGCCGAAAGTCACAATGCCGCCTTCGTGACCAGCCATGGCGAAAATCTTTCGGCTTCGCACATCGCTCACCGTGAACAGGCGCGTGATTTCGTACGCCATTTCCGGCGTGCCGTAAGCAACGGACTTCGAAGTTGTCGGTGCGCGATCGAGAAGCGTTGCCCACAAAACCGAATCGTGACAATGAATGACCGCAGAGGTCGATGAATCGGATTCATAAATCGCGGCGTGCGTCAGCGATTCGGATGATGGAATCGCAGCGCCTTCGTAGCGGAGCCAATTCCTTGCGAAATCGTACGCCACGACTCGTACGCAATCCGTCGGCGTCAATTCGGGGAAACCACTCGTCGCTGAACCGGTGACGTAAAAATTCCTGCTCACGCCGTCTCGGACGCTCAAGTTGCCGAACCCCACGCCATTTGAATCCACGCCTATCAGACGCAAATTTAGAAGTTTCCGCCTGCAGGCATTCAGTTCAACAAGCGCATCGAAGAGCGCGATCTCCGTACGCGCGCGCTGATATGTGAATTTTACGTAGTGGCTCACGGCGCGCGCTCGGGGAAAAGCGATCGAATGCTTTTCTCGTTTGCGTCGCAAACGCCGCGCTCGGTAATCAGACCGGTTATCAACTCTCTCGGCGTCACATCGAAGCCGTAGTTCGCGGCGGGACTTTCATCCGGCGCAATTCGGACCACGATCTGTTGCCCATTACACCAGCCGTCGGCATTTTTTACTTCTTCCGCGCCACGTTGTTCGATCGGAATTTCCTTCAATCCGTCGCGCATTTTCCAATCGATCGAAGACGAAGGCAACGCAACGTAAAACGGAACGTCATTGGCCTTCGCCGCCAACGCCTTCAGATATGTGCCGATCTTATTTGCTACATCACCCGTGTACGTAGTGCGATCTGTCCCGACAATTACCAGATCGACCTCGTTGCGTTGCATCAAATGGCCCGCCGCACTGTCTGCGATCACCGTGTGCCGAACACCGTGCTGGCCGAGTTCCCAGGCAGTGAGTTTCGAGCCCTGGTTTCTCGGTCGCGTTTCAGTCACCCACACGTGCAATGGCAAGCCTCTCTCGTGCCCGGCGTAGATCGGCGCAGTCGCGGAGCCGTAATCAACAAATGCCAGCCAACCTGCATTACAGTGAGTAAGCACATTGACTGCCTTGTTGCCTTTCGTTTCCGCGATCTGCTGAATGAGCGCTAAGCCGTGTTGCCCGAGCATCCGGCAATGCTCCGCATCTTCATCTGCAATCGAATCGGCTGTGCGCAGTGCCAGGGTGATTTTTTCAGCCACTGTTTTTCCCGCGGCGATATTCTGTAACTGACGTTCGATTGCCCAGGAAAGATTCACTGCCGTCGGCCTCGTTGCCCTGAGTTGAGCTGCCGCGCCACTCATGTAGTCATCGAATGCATCTCGCGGCGCGGCCTCGAGCGCCGCGAGATACATGCCGTATCCCGCGCTCGCACCGATCAATCCCGCTCCGCGGACGCGCATCTCGCGAATCGCCGTCGCCATCTGCTCGACGCTCCGAACCTCTTCTATTACAAAATCGTGCGGCAAAAATCGCTGATCGATCAGCTGCACCGAGCGTTCATCGTCCGGCTTACGCCAGATGGTCCGAAAATGTTTGCCGCCAACTTTCACGCTTCGCAATCGTCCTCTCGCTTTTAATGCATAAATGGCGCTGTCATGTTGAGCGAAGCGAAACATCTCGGTCTCTTTCGCTGGTGGATCGGTCCCAATTTGATCCGAGATTCTTCGCTTCGCTCAGAATGACATTTACGATATGCTTCTAGACATCAATTCCCATCGGCACCGCGTCGGGGATATCCTCCCAGCCGGCGCGCTTCCAGAATTCAGCACCGCCGAGATTGTAGTCGGCCACTAGGATAATAGCGCGCATGATGCCGACGCCGCGTAATCCGTCCAGGCATTCCTGCACCAGACGCTTACCCAGTCCGCATCGGCGATAGGTTGGATCAACCGCTACGTGATAAATGTATCCCCGCCGTCCGTCGTGACCGCACATTGCGACGCCGGCAACTGTCGATCCGTCGATGGCTACCTTGCTCAACCCCGGATTGCGCGTTACAAATTGAGCGACGCCTTCCTTGTCGTCTCCCTCCGCAACCTCCAAGCCTTCGACTCGTTGCCAGAGCTGAAGCGTCGCGTCGTAATCGTCGATGCAAAATTCACGCGTTTGAATTTTACGATCCATTTTATTCGCGTCTGCTTTCATCTTGACCAGCCACATTCTAAAAGCCATCTCGTAAATGTCATTCTGAGCGAAGCGAAGAATCTCGGATCAAATTCGGACGGATCACCAACGGACGTAGACAGAGATGTTTCGCTTCGCTCAACATGACAGCGCTATTTCTGAGATGAGTTCTAGTCGAACAATCATTTCCGAATCGGTGGGGTAACTATGAAATACAAACTTGCGATCTACTTTTTGTTACTTGTGATCGGCGTGTATGCCAATGCGCAGCCGAAACCTTCGGCAACTTTGATTGTAACCAATGCTGCCGTTTACACTGTAGATAAACAGCATCCAAAAGCCGAAGCAGTCGCTGTAATTGGAGATCGCATCGTCGCCGTCGGCTCCCGTGCTGACGTTGATGTGTGGCGCGGTCCGCAAACCAAAGTGATCGACGCTGGCGGCAAACTGTTGCTGCCCGGATTTAACGATGCGCACGTGCATTTCATCCAAGGCGGGGCACAGCTGGTTCAAGTCGACCTGGTCGATGCCGCAACTCCCGACGAATTCGCGAAACGTATCGCAGCGCAGGTGAAAAAGACCGCGAAGGGTGAGTGGATTTTGGGCGGCCGATGGGATGAAACCAAATGGCCAAAGCCGGAGCTTCCGACCAAGGACCTGGTAGACCCAGTCACGGGTGACATTCCAATGTTCGTTGCGCGCTACGACGGTCACGAGGCGCTCGCGAACTCAGTCGCGATGAAGCTGGCTGGGATTGATGCGAAAACTCCCGACGTCCCCGGTGGAGTCATCATGCGCGATGCAAGCGGAAATCCTAGTGGCGTTTTCAAGGACGCAGCAATGACACTGATCTACAAAGCCATTCCGCCAATGACGCGTGAACAGCGGCTTCGTGCTGCTCGCGGCGCTCTGAAACATGCGGCGTCACTCGGCATCACGAGTGTGCAGCACATGAATCCGGAATTTGCGGACGTTGCTGTTTATTCCGAGCTCGCGGAAAAAGGCGAGCTCACTACGCGCATCTACGCAGTGCCGATGGAAACGGACTGGCACGACCAGGCAAAGGTCGGCATTCGTCGAGCGTGGGGCTCGAGCTATCTGCGACTTGGTGGCGTCAAAGG
>JBARAJ010000028.1:0-17020 GCA_049791915.1 Candidatus Udaeobacter sp. | reverse complement strand
GGACCCTATTATGGTGGCTATGGTGGTGGCACGGTTTATGGCGGACCTTATTACGGGGGTTATCCGGGTTCCGTCACTGTGGAAGTGGGCGATCGGCCTTACTATCAGCATGGGGCGGGCTATTATGCAGGCCGCACATATTACGTCTGGAAACCAGGGCATTGGGCAGCGAGAAACGGGCAGCGAGTCTGGATCCACGGCCATTACGTCGTGCGAGGAGGATATTAGACTGTGGGGTTGCGTTCCGATTGATGGTTAACGATCGGCTGCGCCAAACCCCATCGCGCAAGACGGAACCGCAGAGCTGTTGCCAGACAGCCTAGCCCATAGCGCACACTTCTGCGGAAATTGATCGAAGACGCTTCGGGCATGTAACGAGCTGGGCACGTCACCTCGCCGATGGCGCAACCAAGGGCAATGATTTGCGCGAGGATCTGATTGTCGAAAACAAAATCGTTGGAGTTCGTTTGCAATGGCAGCCGCTCCAACAACTGGCGCGAAAATGCGCGATAGCCTGTGTGGTACTCGGAAAGCTTCGCCCCGATGAGAAAATTCTCCACGAATGTGAGGAAGCGGTTTGAAACGTATTTCCACCAAGGCATTCCACCACGCAGCGCGCCTCCGCCGAGAATCCGCGAACCGAGCACGCAAGGATAAAGACCGCTTGCGACAAGAGCTGCCATCGCTGGAATCAACTGCGGCGTATACTGATAATCGGGGTGAATCATGATGATGATGTCTGCGCCTGCGGCCAACGCGAGTCGGTAACAAGTTTTTTGGTTCGCGCCGTAACCGCGATTCTCCGGATGCACTTCCACCTGCACGTTTGGCAGAGTGCGCGCGATTGCCACCGTTTCGTCGTGACTGGCGTCGTCCACAACAATGACTAGATCAACAATGCCGTGTGCCATGACTTCGTCGTAAGTCTGGCGCAACGTACGCGCGGCGTTATACGCGGGCATAACCACTACAATTTTCTGGCCGTTCAGCATGGGACACGTCCTGCCATAATTGTCATTCTGAGCGTAGCGAAGAATCTCGGATTGTATTCGACAGGCCCATCACCACAATCCGGAGATGTTTCGCTTCGCTCAACATGACAGACGGCTTGTGACAGCATTGTTCCGGAATGTCTCGTTAATAAGTACCCTGCAAGCTTCATGACAATGTTTTACGACCCAAGCTGCCTGGAGTATTCGAGCCCTGGCCATCCGGAACGGCCGGAGCGGGTCGCCCGCACTGCGTCAGTCCTAAAGGATCGACATCCTGACTGGGAATGGCGGAAGCCCACTGCCGCAATGGATGCGCAGTTGCTGCATGCACATTCGCGCGAGCATGTCGAAGGGGTTGCCAACGCGCTCGAACATTTCGATCTCGACACGCCATTTTATCCAAACATTGAAATGCACGCGCGCCGTTCAGCTGGTGCGGCAATCGAGGCAGCGCGTTCCGCGCTACGCGGCGATGCCGCCTTCAGCTTGATGCGCCCGCCCGGACATCATGCCACGCGAGATCGCGCAATGGGTTTCTGTTATTTCAGCAACGTTGCTGTCGCGGCGCTCGACGCGTTGGAAAATGGCGCGGAACGGATTGCCATTTGGGATATTGATGGCCATCACGGGAACGGGACCGAGGCGATTGTGGCAAACAATGGGCGGATTCGATTTGCATCGATTCATCAGTTCCCCGCGTATCCAGGGACCGGAGGGAAATCGTTCGCGAACATCGATAATTATCCGATCGCGCCTTACACACCCCGCGAGGCAATTCTCGAGATTGCGCGGCGTTCTCTCGATGAGTTGATCGGTTTCGAACCTGATTTACTTCTGGTTTCGGCAGGGTTTGACGCGTACGCGCGTGATCCGCTGCTCCAACTAACGCTCGAGCGCGAAGACTTCGCCCTGCTGGGCGGGTGGTTAAGCAAAATCGATACTCCGATCGGAGTCGCCCTCGAAGGCGGATACAGCCATGAATTGCCGGAATTGATCGACGCATTCTTAGCGGCGTGGCAAGCTTAGGGCTAGAGTGTGCACGGATGAAACGGGTGAGTTTCTGATCTGTGAAAATCCGTGTTCATCGGTGGCTAATGTCTCAAGTTTGCGCATATTCAGCGCTTCAAATCGGGCCGTAGTTCAGCTTGGTAGAACGCTTGAATGGGGTTCAAGAGGTCGTGGGTTCGAATCCCGCCGGCCCGAAAGATTTTTAGCCACGGATGAACACAGATTTCCCGTGTCACAGAAAGTCATCCGTGTAAATCCGTACTAATCTGCGGCTAGATGCGGTTTCTCCCGTCGACGAGACTGAGAACTACCCGGCGCAATTTTTCCCGGTCTGCTGCGTTGTCCATGTCGAGTTTAAGCCTCATCGCCTCCGCCACGGTTTTAGCGTAAGCACCGCCCTGCTGCTCCGCCAACCGCTTCCAGCGTTCATCGGCCATAACCTCCATAAGATTAGAGACGGAAAGGTTCTCTAAAGCCGCCATTTTGTTCCAGTTTGTTTCGTTGCTCCTCAGGCAACGTCAGGTTGAGCTTTGGTTGGTTCTGTTGTTTTTGGATTTTGCCATTCGCAGTTTCTTACCCGTCGTTCTTCAACGGCCGATCACGCAGACTGAAAGAAATAACCCTATACGCTAAGATTTGTTCTTTGACATGCGCCAGTGATACGTATAATAAGCGCATACCGCAGGCGGCTGGAAATGAGTTGTCAATGGCGAGAGGTCACGGAAAGGCCAAACAACCTTTCCCCCACCCCCAGGACTACATTTTAACCACACCCAAATATAAAAACCTGTAAACCTATTAAAACAGCCGAGTACCGTCCTGTTATACGCGAGTTTGAACACACTGAGCGTGTGACGGAGAAAAAGCATCGCGTCGAAGTCTTGCGGGCGTTGCTGCAAATGCACCAGCAACAGCACGAGCCGGATGACGAATACATCAAGAGCTTGCGCCAACGATTGAAGGCGGCGCAGAAACAACTTGAGAATATGCGGCCATTCTGATGAGCAAGCAAAATCAGAACCAGCGGCGGACGGCAAAGTTACCCGGACGGTACATGAAAACGGAAGACGAACCGAAATGAACCGACCCAAGACACGCACCCACGCCCGTTTCCGCGTCATCCGCGCAAACGGGAAGGTCGAACAACATATTTTGATCTTCGATCCGGCAGAATTGCACTCACTTCAAGCTAACGTTTTGATTGAATTGCATCGCGGCGACCGGCTCGAACAAGACGACTTCGATTTACGCGATCTGACGGAGTGCAGATGAAAGTCGTTTCCTGCCTCGTAATTTCTTACTTAACCGATGAACGAATCGCCGCCTCCGTCTTTCCAACCATAGTGGCTTGGAAATTCATTGAGCGCTGCTCGGAGAGTTGCACGCGCCGCAATATAAACTAAGATAACGGAAAATATTCAAAACTGGATATATGGGCTTAATCGCTCATAAAGGCGAATCTCACGAAAGGTAAATTCCCCCCGATTCTCGATCACGCAATCTTTGAAGGCGTGTAGGATCTTCCTGAAGGACAAATCACGGCCACGCAAATATGAAAAGCCGAAAATTTGCAATCTTAGCTCTTGCGGCCGCTGCTGGGGTTTTTGTGATTTCATTGAGTGTTCCTAGAAATGATGCTGCGAAGACTCCCGCCCCCTCATCTCACACTCCCCCCACCCGCACCTACTACATCGCTGCCGAGAACACGACCTGGAACTATGCGCCCACGGGCAAAGATCAAATGACCGGCAAGCCGGTGCCAGCGCCCTGGGGCAACCAATTAGTTTACGATAAAGTCCGCTACTTCGAATACACCGACGACTCATTCACCAAAAAGAAACCTCAGCCCGTCTGGCTGGGTATCCTTGGTCCGATCATCCGCGCCGTCGAAGGCGATACGATTAAGGTCGTGTTCTACAATAAGGCCAGTAAGCCCTATAGTATGCATCCCCACGGCTTGCACTACGACAAAGACAATGAAGGCGCAACGCACGAAGCCGGCGGTTCGGATCATGATATGAGCAGCATGGCCAGCGGCTCTATGCCCATGGATGGGGCCGGGGCCAAGGTTGAACCTGGACACAAATATACCTACACCTGGACCGTACCCCATGATGCCGCACCGACGGAAGCCGAAGGCGGATCAAAAATCTGGATGTACCACTCACACGTCAACGGCCCGCAAGATGTCTATGATGGTTTAATCGGACCGATTATTGTAACCTCGGCGGCTCACGCTCGAGCCGACGGCACGCCTGATGATGTCGATAAGGAATTCGTGACGATGTATATAATCTTCGACGAATCAAAGCCGGGCATGACTGCTGAGCAAAAAGAACCCCATCTCAAACATTCGATTAACGGCTATATCTTCGCCAATCTTCCGGGCTTGGATATGGACAAAGGCGATCGGGTCCGTTGGCACCTTATCGGCATGGGCAACGAAGTTGATCTGCATACGCCTCACTGGCACGGCAAAGTCGTGAAAATCAACGGCACATATACCGATGTTGCCGAACTTCTGCCGGCAAGCATGAAATCGGGCGACATGCTGGCTGACAATCCGGGCCAGTGGATGTACCATTGCCATGTCGCCGATCACATCACCGCCGGTATGACGTCGCTCTACCGGGTGCATGAGAAATAGAGCATTACTAAGACGCTCGACTTAGTCTGCAAACAGCCGATTTTTTGCTACAATAACAAATCCCGCGGTGCCGAGAGGATTTTGAGCCGCGATTATTACAGATGAAACACAGATTATCCCGTGGCCAACATCGAACATTATTTGTGAATCTGTGTTCCTCTGTGGCTGAATGTTAAGTGCGGGAATCGTTGGGCTGCCGAACGTCGGGAAATCGACGCTTTTCAACGCCGTTACGCGAACACACAAAGCGCCGGCGGAGAATTATCCGTTCTGCACGATTGATCCGAACGTAGGCGTGGTGATCGTGCCCGATCCGCGACTGGAAAAGATCGCCGAGATTTCTCACTCGAAGAAGATCACGCCGACAGCAATCGAGTTTGTGGATATAGCTGGACTCGTCAAAGGCGCTAGCGCCGGTGAAGGGCTCGGTAATCAGTTCCTCCATCATATCCGCGAAGTGGAGGCGATCGTGCAGGTGGTGCGTTGTTTTGAAAATCCCGAAGTTCATCACGTCAGCGCGACAATTGATCCGGTGCGCGACATCGAAGTCATAAATACCGAGCTCGTGCTCGCTGATCTGGCTTCGTTGCAGAAGCGACGCGACCGAATACAGAAACAACTGCATGCCGGCGAAAAAGCAGCAATCGTTGAAAGCGCGATCATCGAAAAACTACTGCCGCATCTCGACCGCGGGAAACCGGCGATTACCGCCGAGTTGGCTCCAGAAGAGAAGGCAGTCGCGCGAGGTTTCTTCCTGCTGACGTCAAAACCAACAATTTTTGCCTGCAATGTGGCGGAGTCGGATTTGGCCGCGATTTCCAAAGGCGATGCCGCGAATCCCTCCACACGATATGTCGATCTGGTTCAGGATTACGCCCGACATCATTTCGCCACTGAAGCAATCGTGATCAGCGCACAGATCGAGAGCGAACTGGTTGATCTTAGCGAGCAGGAAGCGCTCGAATACTTACGCGGTCTCGGTGTGGAAGACAGCGGCGTGCACGCGCTCATTCGCGCGGTGTATCATCTACTCGGCTTACGCACGTTTTTTACCGCTGGCGAAAAGGAGACGCGCGCGTGGACCATTCACGCCGGCGACAAAGCGCCAGCCGCAGCCGGTGCGATTCACTCCGATTTTGAGCGCGGGTTTATCGCAGCGGAAACCATTCATTGCAACGATCTGGTCGCAGCTGGTTCTTACGCAAAAGCACGCGAAGCAGGCAAACTACGGCTGGAAGGAAAAGAGTACGAAGTGCGCGATGGAGACGTGATTCTGTTTCGGTTCAATGTCTAAGCCGCCCAACAGATTGGCGCTTCGCACAGCGAAGCGGCTACAACGCGCCGAGGTACAAGATCCGACCGCATTGCTCGCAGTTGACGATTTCCTTCCCCGCTTTGACCCCTGCCGCAGTAGCAGTCGTTACTTTCATGTGGCAGCCGGTGCAAACACCGTGCTCCACGGCGACGATCGCAGCGTCTCCTTTACTGTTGAAGAGGCGCTCGAACTGATCGAGCACATCGGCGTCGATTTTAGACGCTAGGGCTTCCCGCTCATTTGCCAGTTCTGCCTGCCGCGTTTCCAGCGCTTTTGATTTTGTTTCGAGATCGGTCAGTTGGCGCGAGATGCTTTCCTTAGTTGCCCGCGCGGTTTTATCGGCCGCTTCGATTTCGCCTTTGAGCTTGTCGGCCTCGATCATCAATTCGAGTTCCTGATCCTCGAGTTTGCGGATTTCATTTTCGTACCGCTCAATTTCGTGGCTGATCGCCCGAAACTCCTCGTTCTTCCGGGTTTGATACTGCTGCGTTTTGAGGCGCGCGATGCTTTCGGTACGTGTGCCTACGTCGAGTTCCAGTCTTTTGCGCTCAACTTCGACCTGACGCCCTTTCTGTTTCAGCGATTCAACGCCCGCTGCGGTTGCGGCCAGTTGCGATTCAAGATAAGTGCGTTCTACCGGCAGCGTTTTAATCTCAGTCTGGATTTGCCTGATCTTTTGTTGTCGATCTTGGAGAACGAGCAGTTGTTCCAGTTCCGAATTCACGAGCGCTCAACTTATTGATTCGGCAAAGCGGCGTCAATCACTGGCCGGCAGGGCTGAGTTGATTTAACGCTTCAAGCGCCTGCTCGGGGCGCGCACGCACGGCAATGTTCTCGGTAAGATTCACCCAGCGAACGATGCCATTTGAATCAAGGAGAAATTCAGCTGGGCGCGCTATGTCGGCTCCTTTCGGTCCCGCCCCGGGATGCAAAACATCGTAACGGCGAATGACCTGCTTCTTTGGATCGGACAGTACCAGGAACGTGTAGCCCAGTTTTTGCGATTGCCGTCGGTTAATCTCCGGTGGATCGACGCTGATGCCGACGACACGAACGCCGCGCGCGGCGAATTCCGGAAGCCGTTGCTGGAAACTCCGCAACTCGGAGTTGCAGAGCAGTCACCAAAAACCGCGATAGAAAATCAGCACGACAGCTCTTGAGCCGGAAAGTAAATCGCCGAGACCGACGGGTTTTCCATCTTGATCCAGTAGTAGAAAGTCAGGCGCCTTTTGCCCAACGCGCGGGGCGCCAACTGAGGCCGGCACCTGCCGCAGGACATAGAAGATTTCGTAGCTGAAAAGCGCGATAACAAGCACAGCAATCGCTGCGAAGATTAAGCCGAAAATCTTTCCGCGGTAAACCTGCGGCCGGCCGAATGCGCGGAACAGACCGACTATTAACAACGCAGCCCCAATTCCAAAGAGCAAAAAATTCGCCCAGGGAAAATCGCGCGTGATTGGAAACCGGGCGAAAAACCCATAGGAGAACAGCCCGGCGACTGCGACAACGAAGCCGACCCAGATCGGCCAGTTCAATTTTCGTTTCATCGCGCCCTCGCTGGTGCCAAGCGGAAGATCCAGCGATACAGCCCAAACGCGATCGCCGCGAAACCAAATCCGCCAAGGATTTTGCCAGCGGTTTCGAAGCCGGGACCGACCAGTGCCAGCGGTGCGTCTTTGCCTGAAAAGACAATTATCGCCGAAATCACCACACCAATAATGCCTTCGCCAACAATCATCCCAGATGCGAGCAGCACGCCAAGCTGCTTCGTTGATTCCGGTCGCGCGGTGCGGTCAGCGCGCCTATCGAACAACCACCCGGCAACGGCTCCCACCACAATCATCAGAGTGCTCTGCGTAGGTAAATAAATTCCCAGGCCGACTGCCAGCGGTGGAACGCGCATGTGCCGTGTCGTGCGCGCGAGGATTTCGTCCAGCAGGATGATACCAACGCCGATCAGTCCGCCGATCCGGATCAAACTCCAGTCGATATCACCAGCAATGACTCCTTGCGCGAGTGACGATATCAATCCTGCCTGAGGCGCGGGCAAAGGATGCGCACGCGCTTCAGCGCCCGGCGCTCCGACGAAACCGTAAGCGTGATTCACGAGATCGAGTACCGGCGGAATGACGAACGCGCCCGCGATGACGCCGAAGATCAACGCCACTTGTTGCTTCCACGGTGTTGCATCAACCAGCTGTCCGGTCTTGAGGTCCTGCAAGTTGTTATTGGCGATCGCCGCAACGTTGAAGATCACTGCCGTCGTAAAGAGCGCGAATGCCATCAGCGCCTTGCTGGCATCCGGGCCGACGTACGGTTTCACGCCAACCACGAGCAACAACGCCGCCCCGATGACGACCAAAATGCCAATGCCAGACAACGGGCTGTTCGAGGAACCGATCAACCCAGCCATGTACCCGCACACCGCGGAAACAAAGAAACTCATCAACACAACGTAAGCGACCCCGCCGATGATGAGTGTGGGCAAATGGGCGCCGAGTCCGCTGCTGTTGCCGAAATATCCGAGCAACCAGGCGATCGGCAGCATGCAGATCAGCGTTACCAGCCCGACAATGCCGATCGGAATGTCGCGCTCAGTGATCGGCAGTGTATCGGCCTTGCCGGCTTTTCGCGCGCGCGATGCAGCCATCGCACCCGCGAGCCCTCTGGCCACCGGTTTAACGAGTTTGAGAAGTGTCCAAATCGCCGAAACGCCGATCGCACCAGCACCAACGAAGCGGACCTTTGTGCTCCAGGTTTTTTGCGCGAGCGTCGCGGCGGCGGTCATGATATCGCCGGACATCGCCGAAAAATGCGGAACGCCCCAGCCCCAGCCGATCAACGCGCCGATGAGCATTGCGATCCCGACGGACAAACCGACCAGGTGCCCGATCCCGAGAAGAGCAAATGACAAAAAGAAATCATATCCGCTCACTGATCCGCGCCTGCCAATCCGAAAAGTTTGCGCCACATCGGCGGCCAATACTTGCGTCTGAACGACGACCGCGAATACCGCGGCAACGATCGAGCCCCACAGTACTGCAAGCAGACCGGCCCTCCCATGTTCAATGTCGGAAGCATGCTTGGAATCGCTACTGCTCCCGATCTTGAGCACTTCAGCGCATGCAACGCCTTCCGGATACGGCAAATCGGAAGTTGTGACTAGCGCCCGACGTAGAGGAATCGAATACATCACACCCAGAATTCCGCCGAGTGCACAAATCCAGAACGAAATCCAGAATGGAAACTCGGTCCACCAACCGATCATGATCAGGCCCGGCAGCACAAAAATGATCGATGAAAGTGTGCCCGCGGCGGAGGCAACGGTTTGGACGATGTTGTTCTCCTGAATCGTGGCATCACGGAACCCGCGCAGGATGGCCATCGAAATCACGGCTGCGGGGATCGAGGTAGAGAACGTGAGCCCTGCTTTGAGCCCGAAGTACACATTCGCTGCGGTGAACACCAGCGTGATTAAAATGCCGATGATGAGACCGCGTACCGTGAGTTCTTTGCGCATGTTTGCTGCGACGTATGTCGATCGTTGGAAGCGGAGAATAGTGTGAAGCTGCTAGCGGGGTCAAGGAACTGTGACTTCGAAGGGCGGCACCCGCTGAATTGCGTATTGCAGTGCCCTGGCGCTCTGGCCCATTCTCTCAAGCTCTTGCAAAATGTCGACGATCGATAGCGCAAATCCTCCGCAGGAATTTCCCGACATCGTTGGCGCGCGGCCAACGAATCCACTGGCGTCGAACTTCAAATCGTTCATTCCAGCCTCCGCGAACTTGCCGGAGCTGACGTGGCCGCATTTGATCACTGGCACGATTCTCGGAATTATTTTCGGCGCATCGTCGCTTTACCTTGTGCTGAAAGTCGGATTAACGGTGAGCGCGTCGATCCCGGTGGCTGTGCTTTCAATCACCATCTTTCGCGTTGCGTCGAAGCTTTTTCGGTCGCGCGACGCGACAATCCTGCAAAACAACATCGTTCAAACGGCAGGGTCGGCGGGTGAGTCGATCGCGTTCGGCCTGGGTGTCACGATGCCAGCGATCATGATTCTCGGATTCGATCTCGAAATCACGCGAGTAATGCTCGTTGCCGTTCTGGGCGGATTACTCGGCATACTGATGATGATCCCGTTGCGCCGCGCATTGATTGTCGCTGAGCACGGCGTTTTGAAATATCCCGAAGGTACGGCTTGTGCCGAAGTTTTGAAGGCAGCCGTCTCGAAGGAATCGATCGCCGTCGCGGACAAGACACACACGACCGCGAACGCAAAAATCGTTAACGAAGAAGCCGCGAGCGGTGGCGGCAAAGTGATCTTCACCGGTTTTGGAATCGGTCTTCTTTACCAGGCCGCGATGGGCGCGTTCAGAATGTGGAAGGACACGCCGGAGAAAATCTTTGGTGCGCCGCTTAAAGGCGCCTCAATCTCCGCCACTATCGAGCCAGCTTTGCTCGGTGTCGGCTATATTATCGGGCCGCGGATCGCCTCGATCATGTGCGCAGGCGGCGTGCTCTCGTATCTCGTGCTGATTCCAGCGATCAAATTTTTCGGTGACAACGTCACGGGCCCCGTTGCGCCGGGAACCATTCCCATCAGCCAAATGGGACCCGACGATATTCGCGAGGCATATATTCTTTACATCGGCGCCGGAGCAGTTGCTGCCGGCGGAATCATCAGCTTGTTCCGATCGATTCCCACAATCTGGCATGGATTGCGAGGCGGATTGTCGGATCTCCTGGGCCAACATAGTTTGCGCGGAGATGCGCCGCGAACGGATCGCGATTTGTCGATGCGCGTCGTGGTCATTGGTTGCCTTGCGATCATCGCGGTCATCATGGCAGTTCCGCAGTTGCATCTGCGTGGAAATCTCCTCGGTGCATTTCTGATCGTGCTGTTCAGCTTCATGTTCGTCACTGTGTCCTCGCGATTGACCGGAGAGATTGGTTCGTCTTCAACTCCGATTTCCGGAATGACCGTGGCGACTCTGCTGCTCACGTGCCTGGCATTCCTGATCGTAGGCTGGACCTCCTCGCCCTATTTCGTCACAGCGCTTTCGATTGGAGGAATTGTTTGCATCGCTGCATCTAATGGCGGCACGACTTCACAGGATTTAAAAACAGGTTTCCTGGTTGGATCGACGCCACGGGCGCAGCAGATCGCAATCCTCTTCGGTTCGCTGGCATCGGCGCTGACACTTGGTTACGTGCTCTTGTTTTTGAATGACGCGTACACCGTTTACGTGCCGGTTCCGGCAAATACGGAATTGCGCGCCCCTGCGAATGAGATTGGAAAACCGGCGAAGCTGCAAGGGATACAGGCCGCTTCGGATGCGAAAACGTATCGTGTCTGGCAACGCATGGATCCGGAGGGCGGTGCTGCTCAACGCTATTTGGTCAACGAGCAGGGCGTTCCTGTTTACCTCGTCGATCCCGGCATCAACGGCACCCACAGGGTTCGTCCCGATGGCTCGGCAGTGCAGAAGTTCGATGCGCCGAAAGCAACTCTAATGTCGTACATCATCAAAGGCATCCTCAGTCACAAATTGCCATGGGCGCTTGTTCTGCTTGGCGCAATGATTGCGGTAGTGCTTGAGATGAGCGGAATTCCATCACTGGCATTCGCCGTAGGAGTTTACCTTCCTCTCGCCTCCTCCAGCCCAATCTTCGTCGGCGGAATGGCTCGCTGGCTGGTGGATCGCTACCTAAAAGTGAAATTCCGGCACAAAAACCTATCTGAGATGGAACTCACCGCGGAGGGCGACAAGAGTCCTGGTGTTTTGCTTGCTTCAGGCTACATCGCCGGGGGCGCAATCACCGGGATTTTGATCGCTGCAAAAGAAATGGTCGGCCCGCTCGCCGCGATTGGCCATCGGATCGAGCAATGGCAAACGGCTCACAATCCGTTTCTAAGCGGCCCTTATGCGGATCTACTCGCCTTGATTCCGTTTTTTATAATCTCTCTTCTTCTGTATCTCGTCGGACGCGATCTTTTGCTCGTATCGCGCTCGAAAAGCTGAGTAGCAAATCGGCTCGGCGACGAAGTGCGCCCTTTTGCTCAAACGCGCTCTGCCGTATTCCCAGTCAGAATCTCTCCACTGGCGAAATTTGGCGCTCGGTTACGACGCTGCCGGCTTCTTGTTCGCCGACCACGGCAGTCCGGAGATCCGCGATTTCCGTGTTGATCTCCTGGAAGGCGCTCTCCGAGAATTTCTGAGCTGGCGAGAGGTTTTTCTTAAACTTACCTACGTGTTGTTGCGCGCGTTCGATTTGATCGGAAGGCAAGGTGCCAAGGATTCGGTGCACCGTTTCAATTTCAGGGACGCGATGGCAAAGCATCATGACGTCGTTTCCAGCCTCGAGGCAGAGGCGAATGGTATCGTCCAATCGATAACCCGTCAGAATCGCGCCCATGTCGAGATCGTCAGTCATGATCAGACCGTCGAAACCAAATTCGTTGCGCAATAACTCTGTAACAATCCGGTGCGACACGGTGGCCGGCGTGGGTTGCGACTCGAAGCACGGGTACCAGCCGTGGCAAATCATCATGCTGTCTACGGCACTTGTGAGCCGGCGAAAGACCGCCAGTTCATTCAGATCAAGCTCTTCCCGGGTACGATCGATCCGGGGCAACTGGAAATGAGCATCTGAAGTTGCGGCCGAGTAACCGGGAAAATGTTTGCCGCAGCTGGCGATCCCCTGCCCGCGCATGGCCTCATTAAACGCGCCGGCATTGCGCACAACCTGTTCGACATCTTTTCCGTAGCACCGGCCGTGCAACGAGTTTTCGGCGTCATCATTGAAGGAAATGTCGAGCACCGGACAAAGATCGAGATTGAACCCGAAAAGCCGCAGTAAACGTCCGGTGATATCGCCGTGGCGACGGATTAGATCGATATCGTTTTTATCGCGCAATTGTTGCGCGTTCGGCGGTTCGTTTCCGATGCGCCGCAGTCGCGAGACGCGTCCACCTTCCTGATCGATTGTGATGATGGGCTCGATGTCGCTCAGCTCCCGCAAGTCGTCGATGAGCTTTCGAAGTTGCGTCGCGCTCTCGAGATTGCGTCCGAAGAGAATGTATGCCCCCGGTTGCACGCGCCGAAACAAACGGGCTGTTTCCGCATCGAGTTCTTTTCCGGGAACACCCGTCATTATTAGTTGACCAACCGAATCGGCCTTCATTGCGCGCAAAGATGAACGCTCATCCCGCCTCCGGCAAGCGCCAGCCGCGGCAGGGCCGCAACATTCTCAGGTGCCTAACGAGTGCTGCGGCGCTGGGCGACTCGATACATCAAAGGTCCCGCCGCAATTGCAACGGCGGTGCCGATAACTGCCGGCAAACCGTATTCACCGTCGGCGAAGGAAACGCCGATCACGCCAATTAACACGATCACTGGCAGCGCGGCGAGGACTGCCACACCTGTGCGGCCCAGCGGAATTCGGAACACGCCGCGCAGTGACGGTTCGGTTTTGCGAAGTTGAATCAGCGCGCCGAACTCCAGGAAGAGCGCAACCGAATACAGAAGCACATCGGCAACGATTAGTTTGCCGAACGCGACAAGAGCAAAAAGCGAGTAGAAAACGGCCGACACAATGACGGCCGTTCGCGGCGTGCCGTGCACATCCAGCTTCGCCAGAGCTTTCGGCAGCAAACCATCATCAGCGAGCACGAATGGAATTCGTGAGTAGCCAAGCAGCAGCGCGTTGAAAAGCGCAAGCGCGCTGATCATTCCGCCGAGAGCGATCCAGATTGCAAGCCATCGGCCGGCAGTTCCAGCCGCGGAGGCAGCGATCTGCGGCCAGCCACCTTCAATCCACGTAGTCCAATCGCTTGCACCGAGCGTTGTAAGCAATGGAACGAAGTAGCCGATCGTGACAAGCGGAAGGGCGAAAGCGAGCGCTCGCGGATATGTGCGCGAAGGATCTTTTACTTCGCCCTGTACAGTCGACGGATTATCCCAGCCGATGTAATTCCAGAGCGCAATCGAGATGCCAACGGCCAAACCGCCGAGTCCGTGAGCGTGTTCCGACGCGAACGGTCGCCACGGAATGTGTGTGATGCGCGGCGCACTCGCGACTGACAAGACAAGAAACCCGAGCATGATGAAGCAGCCGGCGATAATTGAAACGCGAGTGACGTTCACTGAGCCGCGGACGTTGATCCAGGCTGCGCCCCAAATAATGGCAAGCGAGATGAGCCATTCCGTTCGCGCGTCCAATCCAGGGATGAAGTAGCGCAAATATTGATTGAACAGCACCGGATAAATCGCCATGTCCACAAGCGAATACACCCACGTGAGCCAGCCATTTTGAAAAGCCCAGAAGCGCCCGAATGCACGATCGACCCAGCGATAATAACCGCCCTCTTCCGGCAACATGCTGGCGAGCTCGCCTACAATGAGCGCTTCCGGCACAGACCATACCAGCGGAACCAGGGCCAAAATGAGCAGGCCCAGCCCGGGTCCCACTGAGTGGATCAACGTCTCGGTGGTGTACGGACCGCCAGAAGTAGAAAAGAAGAGAATGAAAACCAACCCGAGCGTACCGATCGCGCGTGGAAGTTCTTGCCTCATCGATCGCCAGCATGACTAAGCACAGAAAGCTTCACCACGCCAAATGTCTCAGGAAAGCAGGAAAGTGTTTCCGATTCAGCGACAAGGTCCTCGAAACCGCGAGAGTTTGTTTCGTTCTTCTTCCTGCGCGAGCTCTGCGTTGTTGTGGTAAGCCAGATCTACACAGCATTGTGTCCATTGTGATCCTTTGCGAACTTCGTGCGAAAATAGGCACGCGCAGTTAGGCTGTTTTATGGCGCGACTCACAAGACTGCTGATCGGCGTAAACGTCGCTGTTTTCGCTTTGGAAGCCATATCCGGCCCAGGGTTCCTCGCCAGCTTCGCGCTCTGGCCCGTTGGCCATTTTATTGTAGCCCAGTTCGACGGTCCCGTCGGATTCAAGGTGTGGCAGCTGATCACGTGCGGCTTTCTTCATGCGAATTTCCTGCATCTGGCGATCAATATGTACGCGCTTTGGATGTTCGGATCTGATGTCGAACGAGCTATTGGTCCGCGACACTATCTGACCCTTTATTTCGCGTCCTTGCTGAGTTCGAGTGCGACTCAGTTGCTAGTCGTCTCAATGATGACGTCGGCGGGAATTTATCCGACCATCGGCGCGTCCGGCGCAATCTTCGGAATTCTGCTGGCCTTCGGCATGCTTTTTCCGCGCCGCACAATCGTCTTGTTGATTCCGCCAATTCCGATGCCAGCGATCGTATTCGTGATTCTTTACGCGCTTCTTGAATTGTTCAGCGGAGTTTTCGGGACTGACCAGGGCGTCGCGCACTTTGCGCATCTTGGCGGGATGGTAGGCGCCTATTTTACCCTTCGGCACTGGCGTGAACGCGAAGGCGCCGTTTATCGTCGCTAGTTTCGGCAAATTCCTGCGCGCAGTTCAGTCGAAACGTTGTTCAGATCGCTGGGCTATCTGGCCGCCCAACTCGGCGCGGTCTTCATTCAGACGTAATTGAACAGCGCCATAAACCCGAAGTCCATATGGACTTGCTGGTGGCAGTGAAACAGCGTCAGCCCAGGGTTGTCCGCAGTAAAATCGACTTCGATTTCCTGATACCCGCCGAGCATCACCACGTCTTTGATGATGCCTGCAGTATTTTTGCCGGCGATTTTCGTCAGTTCAAAGCTGTGACGATGCAAATGCACCGGATGAATGTCGTCGCTCTCGTTGTGCAACCGCAGGCGATATTTTTTGCCTGCGTGAATGGAAAACATCGGCTGCATTTTCTCCATCGAGAATGGCGTCCCGTTGATTGTCCAAAGATTGAAGCCGTTGTCTGCGGCGTTATGTTTTGCAAAAGTCATCTCAATCGTTTCATCTGGTGTCTGCGCCGTCGCGTTTGGCAACGCGAACTGAGTGTAATCCCATTTTGATTTCGGCGGCTTTACCCATTTCGGTGTGTCCCTTTTGTTGGCGTATTCCACGACGATGCCCATGCCGTGCTCGCGGTCGTCGTCGCTGGTATCGCCCAAAATCCATACGCCAGGATGATTCATTTCCACAATCGCGGAGATACGTTCAGCCGTGCCAAGCCATAGCACTGGCACTTCCGCCGGATTCGGCACCGGATTGCCGTCGAGCGCGACAATCTTAAACCTGTGATGCGGCAACGCCAGACTGCGGATTTCCGTCGCGCTTCCATTAAGCACGTGCAGCAAAACGCGCTGGCCTTGCTTAACACGAATCGGCTCACCGTGACCGAGCATCCGGCCATTGATAGAAAACAACGAATAACTAACCTCGTAGCCGCGCGGTGCCCCGGCAGCCAGTGACGCTTTCATTGCAGATTCGCCTGCGCTCTTCAACGAGACGATTTCTTTCCCCGCTAAAAAATCCATTGCCATGTCGCCACCGCGACTGAACACCGGCGCGAATTCTTTGAGTGTGAGAAAAATCTCCTGGTCGTAAGCGCCAGGGGTGTGGCGCGGCTCAATGTAAACCGGTCCTACTTGTCCAGTGTACTGACCGAGATTCAGATTGTCGCGTGGCGTCAGGTGCGTGTGATAAAACCGAAAACCAGCCGGACGTGGAGTGAAGTGCAACCGGCGCATTCCGCGTGCGGGAATGTACGGCGTGCCTTCCTCGGCTGCGCCGTCTACGTCGACCGGAATCATTTGGCCGTGCCAATGAAGTTGTTCGGGCGTGTCTGTGTCGTTGAAAATGTCCACCGTAACTGACTCGTCTTCTTTGAAGCGCAGGAGCGGTCCTGGGAACTGTCCGTTGTACAAGCTCGTGGAAACGATTTGATTCGGAGCCAGATCAATCAATCCCGTGCCGATGCGCACGGTGTAATCGGCTTTGCTTTCGCGCTGCGGACCCGACTTTTGGTTTTCTGCCGCGCTCGCGGTTTTCACCAACCGCTTGGATGTCGTGAGTCCGACTCCGGCCAAGCCAGCAAGTTTAATAAAATCGCGACGCGGCAGTCCTGATTCAACACTTCGTCTCATAGAAACGATTTGAAAGCATAAGTCTGCAATCTTGTTG
>JBARAJ010000027.1:0-8436 GCA_049791915.1 Candidatus Udaeobacter sp. | reverse complement strand
CGGGGGTCGTTTCGCCGAGCCACGACATGGTTACGGCGTCGCCGCCGGTTTCGCCGAGCGTTGTCGCGAGGATCTTAGTGATCCAGAACGCAAGAGTGATCTGGGGAACTTTGCTGGCGACAATGGTCAGGTTTGAATCACGCGTGTGCATTGGTGTGCATTCGATTAGCTACGACCCGCGATGATTTTCGCGATGCGCCACGAATTTGGAAGCCCGTAATCAATAATCGGCGCTGGTCTGTGAAAGGGCCCTGCAGACGACTGCTAGCATGATCAGGGGCGTTGAATGACGGCGTGCGTTCCGCGAATTACTGAACGTATTTACGCTGGGTCAGTCAAAGTTCCCATGAAGCCGATTGCGAGATCGGTTATTGCATTGGCACTCGCCACGAGCTGGACATCCTTCGATTTATGGGCACAGCAAAGTGAAGCGGAACTGCTTAAGCAGGCGCGCGTCACGAAGCATCAGGCTAAAACAATTGCACTGGCCAGAATTAGGCATGGCGCGATCAAGTGTGTTGCGCTTCAAAAAGAGAGCGGAGTGCTGATTTGGTCAGTCGATATTGCGCAGCCGCCACAGAAAAACCTTACCGACGTTTGGGTAGATGCGACAACGGGCAAGATCACCGCAGTTGAGGTAGAGACGCCCATTACAGAGAAGAAGGAAGTAGCAGAACAAAAGGCCAAAAAATGGCTCTCACATCATAACCCTTATTGAAACGATGCGCGGAATTCCGCGCAAGCCCCTGAGTCTGGCAGCTTCGGAAACTATTTGCGCAGCAAAAAACAAACCGATAATGGCGAACGCGACGCCAACGATTCGCTGCCACGATGGTGCTCCACTGAAAAACAAGATGCCCGTCGCGGCCATGATCACCACGCCGCCACGCAAAATTGCTGGAACAGAAGAAAGCGTACCGCCTTTTTGAAAAAATTCGTTGATCCAGACGCCGAGTTTGTGTTCCTGCCACACGACACAAACTGGGCCAGGGTCAGCAATGGAATCGTATTCGATGTGCCTGGTTGCGAGCTAGGCATCACCGCGAAGACGTTTCGTTCAATTCGATCATGAAAAAATACAATCTCACCGACCGGCGCTCGTTTTGTCGGGCGAGCTTGTACGCGCGGCTGATTCGCATCCCCCAAATCCGCATCCGGCTGAAGAAGGTCTCCGCTGGGTTACTGGCGGCTTCGGAACACTCGGACTGGCTGGTCACGAAAATTCTCGAATGCGAATTTATCGTTTACGATGCGCTCTACCCAAAATGCAAACGCCGGGTCAGCCGCGGTTTAGTCGCCGAAGTAAGCTAGCTGCTTTCTTCGGGCTCAAACGCAACCTCGTCATCCTGCTCATCGCCATTTTTGTCATTGGCGCAGGCGAAGAGCTTTGGATGCGTTTTGTGCCGAAGTATCTGCAAGCGGTCGGCGCGACGGTTTTCGTTATCGGCTTTTACGATGCGTTGCGCACTCTGCTTGGTGCTATCTACGCCTACCCTGGCGGGGTAATCGCGGATCGCTGGGGACATCGGCACGCGTTCATCATCTTCAACGTGGTCTCAATCGTTGGCTATGCGCTCGTCCTGCTCATTCCAAATTGGGGCGGAGTGATCGCTGGAATGTTTTTCTTTCTTTCATGGAGCTGTTTTTCTTTGCCGGCAACGTTTTCGCTTGTCGGCGCTGCGCTCGAAGCACACCGCCTTTCCATGGGTGTAGGCGTTCAATCAGTGATCAAGCGTTTGCCGATCATGATTGCGCCCATTTTGGGCGGGATGTTGATCGATCACTTCGGAATCATCCCCGGCGTTCGAATTGCGCTCGTTGTCTCGATTTTTCTTTCTGCTTCCACGATTTTTGTCCAACGCCAATTCCGCGAAGACTCCGTTGATGAATCGCGAGTCGCCGCGGCTACCACGCCGGTGGCGGAGCGCTGGAGTCTCTGGCGCAGCTTGCGTCAATTTAATCCGCCGATGCGACGTTTGCTGCTAAGCGACATTTTGATTCGTTTTTGCGAACGAGTTCCCTATGCGTGGGTCGTAATTTTTGCGATGGACTACATAGGCATGAGCGCTCAGCAAGTGGGGATTCTCACGACAATAGAAATGCTCGCCGCCACATTATGTATTATTCCTGCGTCGCATTACGCCGATCGATATCGGCGTGAACCGTTCGTGATCGTGACCTTCATCATGTTCACGCTTTTTCCGATCAGCTTACTGATGTCGCGCAGTTTTTCGGCTCTGGTCATCGCATTTACGATCCGCGGGTTGAAGGAATTTGGCGATACGTCCCGTAAAGCGCTAATCATCGGCTACTCTGATCCAGAACGCCGCGGGCAAATGATTGGGGCGTACTATCTGGTCCGCGACTTGGTCGTAAGCACTGGCGCAATCCTTGGCGCGTATTTGTGGAACCTCGGACCAGCACTGAATTTTCTCGGCGCAGCGGCCCTTGGAGTGGCGGGAACAATTTTCTATATCAGAACGACTCGCCGAAGCCGACAATCAGCCTGAGCGATTTGAAAAAATTGGAGATGCTGCAAGCTCGCCGGAAGTAGCGACCTGTTAATCTCAAACCTCGACGCGAATGCGTTCGAATCGGCAGAAGCCAAGCAAGATTTAGAGATTCCTCGACTTCGCTCGGAATGACATACTAGGTGGATGTCGATTTTGTTATTTCGAATCGCAGCTGTGCTTTGTTTCCTGGCAGTCGCACTGGGAGCATTTGGAGCGCATGGTCTGCGATCGACTCTAGAAGCACGCGGAATGCTCGATGTCTGGAACAAGGCGGTGTTTTACCAGTTCGTACATGCGATCGCGCTCCTCGTGCTTGCACTTTACGGGACGATCAACCGCGGCGCGTGCCTGCTGCTGCTTATCGGGATTTTGCTGTTTAGCGGGAGCTTGTATCTGCTTGCGCTGACAAATCTCCGTTGGCTGGGCGCAATTACCCCCTTGGGCGGTTTATGTTTCCTTGCCGGGTGGGCGTGGTTGGCTCTCGCCCCGCCGAAATAGACGTCTGGCCAGCCCGTAACCCTGACGCATGGTCGCTCCGCCTTTTAAACGTAAGGCAGAAAAACTATTCCGCCGGCCTGGTTCTGGTATACTATTGCCCCGATGTTCAACGCGGTGACCGAAGCGCAGCGGGACGCGATCACGGTAGTCGTATTTATCGTGACGTTTTTTGTCGCCCTTGGAATTGGGCGATTCTTAAAGCGTCGCGCCGGTGTTCACCTCGGCTTATTCTTTCGCCTTTTCTGTTTAATCCTCGCCTTTTACGCCGCGATTGCCGTTTACGGAGTTCATGCACCATGGCGCTATCACGTTGGGGCAGCAGCAATTTTGTTGAGCACTGCACTGATCGTCGCTCTCGTTAATCGGTACGTTTGGGACTTTTATTTCGAAAAGAAACGACAGACGGCCATTCCGCATTTTCTACGTGAGGTAGTGGGCGGAGTCATCTTCCTGATCGTCCTGCTCCTTATTCTCAGTTACGGCTACCACGCCGAAACACAACTGAAGGGACTGCTGGCGGGGTCCGGGGTGGTCGCAATCATTGTCGGCTTTGCCGGGCAGAATCTCTTTGCCGGAATCATTGGTGGCATATCGATCCAAATCAATCGGCCATTTAAGGTCGGTGATTGGTTGAAGGTGGGCGAGACCTACGGCGAAGTGCGTGAGATCAACTGGCGTTCCACCAGGCTCTGCACAAACGACGACATTTATCTCGACATCCCGAACAACGAGATGGTGAGCCACCAGATCGTCAATCTGCACTATCCGACCGAGGTCCACGCCATGCGCATCCGGGTGAGTATCGATTACAATGTTCCACCCAACCGCGTAAAAGAGGCGCTCGGACGGGCCGCGCAGAGCGCTAAAAACGTTCTTCCAAATCCCCCTGTAAGGATCTTCCTGGTCGACTTCTCCGATTACGCCATGACCTACGAGATCAAATTTTACATGGGCAATCACTCCCGGATCAACGAGACCAACGACTCCGTGCGCACTAATGTCTGGTACGAGTTGAAGCGCCAGGGCATTACTATTCCCTTTCCGATTCGTACACTGCACGTTGAACGCAAAAAAGCGCCACCTGTGGGGGAAGACCAGGCAGAGGCATTTTCTATTCTGCGCGGAGAACGACTCTTTGACTGTCTTTCCGAAGACCAACTCAATCAAATGGTCAACCAGGCGCGCCTCAAACTTTTCGGTCGTGGCGAACGGGTGATTGAAGAAGGTGCCGCGGGCGAGTCGATGTTCGTGATGCTGCGCGGGGCGGCGAACGTTTCCGTGTCGAAAAATGGATCGAAAATTCAAGTCGCAACACTGGGGGCGGGCGATTGTTTCGGCGAAATGTCGTTGCTCACTGGCGAACCGCGCAGCGCCACCGTTCGCGCAGACGGCGATTGTTATGTAATGGAAATCGGAAAACCCGTGATGGCCGAAGTGCTAAGCGGCGCCGCAGGTTGCATGGAGCAGTTGAGTCAATTGCTTGCGCAGCGAAAAATGGAAACCGAAGGGATCCTGAAAGAAGCTAAAGGCACCGACGAGCATGCATTAACAGAACGCCAATACACGGCCAACTTCCTGCACCGGCTCCGGACGTTTTTCCAACTGTAATATTTCGCTTTGGGCAGACAGTCTGAACTTACCCATAGATGCCGCTGTCGTGTGAGCGAAGCGCTGCAACGAAATGCGAAACATGAGGCCAGGTTTTCAAACATCTCGGTATCGATTGCTGCATTTAATCCGAGATTCTTCGCTTCGCTCAGAATGACATAAGCAAGGAACGTGTACCGAAATTCGGTGGACGCGACGCAAAATCCGATTATAGGGCTTCGGGGGATTTGGAGAGATGAGCGAGGAGCGATCGAGGGCGGAGTATAATTCGGGCAAGAGTTTGCGCATCCTCGTCGTAGAGGATCACAGCGACACACTCCAGGCGTTATCCCGGCTGCTGAATCATTTCGGCCACGACATTTCCACGGCTGATGGCGCCCGGAGCGCCTTGGACATGATCAACGCGAAAGAGTTCGACGTTGTTCTATGTGATATCGCGCTGCCAGATGGGAACGGCTACGATGTCGTTATGGAAGCGAAACGAAAAGGAGCGGTGAAAGCCGTGGCGATATCTGGCTTTGCAGAGCGTGACGATATCGAGCGCGGCAGAAAAGCTGGATTCGATTTCCACCTGGCGAAGCCGGTGGATTTTCACGAATTGCGTACGGTCCTCGGCCAGATCGCGGCTTGAGCCTGTATTTCGGATTCTATTTCCATCCATAGCCTCGCTTTGACTTTGTCCAATTGACACATCATATTGTATCAATTGAAGCAATCGACGCACCTTATGAAAACGGCAACTCTCGATAAGAATGCAGTAGCTGGAAAGTCAACGCACCCAACGGAACTGATTCAAAAAATTCAGAAAGGCCTGCGCTTTTCTGAGCTGAAGACTTTGCAGGACACACTCGACCTGCCATTTGAGAAGCTCGCGGCGAAACTTTGCATTTCACGATCTACTCTGCAGCGGCGCAAAGCGGCGGGGCGACTGTCGCCAGATGAATCGGATAAGGTCATTCGTTATTCGCGACTGGTTCGACAAGCTGCAGATTTTTTCGGTGATATCGGAAAGGCACGTGCCTGGCTGAAGCACCCCCAATACGGTCTTGGTGGCGCTGTTCCGCTAGATTATGCGAAGACGGAGACAGGCGCGCGCGAAGTCGAGGACTTGTTAGGCCGGATGAAGTACGGGGTCTATTCCTAAGACCTCATGGGTTCAGCCTGGCGTATTGTCGTTGAGAGCGAAGCCGCAACGGCTTTTTCCGGTGAAGGCGCCTGGCGCTACGGCGGACGATGGAACTCGCGCAATGTTCGCGTTGTTTATGCGAGCGAACATCAATCGACTGCAGCGCTCGAGGTTTTTGTCCATAACAAGCCCTTTAGCCCGAATGAAAAGTACAGGGCTTTTCGGTTGGAATGGTCTGATAATCTCTTGGAACGATTCCCCGTAGAAAAACTACCCACAAATTGGCGAGTCCATCCGCCGCCAATCGAGACGAAGGAAATCGGCGACCGTTGGGTTCAAGAGCGACGTTTCGCAGTGTTGGCGTTACCGAGTGCGATTAGTCCCGCCGACACAAATTTTCTCCTCAATCCTGAGCATCGTGATTTCAAGCGAATCCGTATCGCGCCGCCAATCGATTATGAGTTCGATTCGCGCCTGTTGAATCGCTGACAGTTGAGGGAAAGCAGGGCCGTGACGCAGACAATCCTGTCTGCTTGTTTGAGCGCACAACCCTGAGCAGGCAAGATTGGCAGCTTCACGTCGGCGGGCCTTGAAAATAGAACAAAACAAAACGACTCGCGTCGAAAAGCCCGTGTCCGATGATCACGGCCCAAAGATTTCGCCCGGACGCCAGAACGAGCAGTCCCATCAAAATGCCGAGTGTGCCGGTGATAGCGATTCCCAGCGAATTCTGGTAAGCGTGCGCTGCTCCGAAGAGCACCCCTTGCAGAATACAAGCGCCGATCCACGCGCTGCGGCTTCCACCAAACAACATCGCCAGGCCCTGCATGAGAAATCCGCGAAAGGTGAATTCCTCATAAAACCCGGCGCCGATTAATGCATACAAAACGGCTACGAATGCGAGTTCCGGATTCCCATGCACATCCTTGAACTTGCTGAGGTCGCGACGAAACCCCGCCTTCTCCGAAAGATACATGGCGATGAAAACAATTGCGGCCAGCCCAACGCCGATGATCAACGTGCGCGTCCAACTGTCCGGCCTCTTCAATCCGATGTCGGCCAATCTCTCGCCACGTAACAAAACCAGTCCGCACCCAACGCCGACGAGCAGCACTTTAACAATTGCATCCAAGACAAACCCTTTCTCCAAGTTGATCGGCACTTGAACAAAAGCACCGAGTACCGCGTCGAGGAGAAACGTCACCGCCAGGAGTACGATGATGTCGATCAAATAACGCCACCGCCGAGGTCCCCTACTTCTTTCGGTTGCCTCGACGTGGCCTTCTGTCATTCGCTAGACGTAATCCGTTCGGAGCAGAACCGGAAGATTAATCGAGAAGTTCCCGCGGGAATACCCTCCGGACACTCGTTAGGACAATCAAATGGGTGTCAGGAAAAATGTTTGAACATCGGAAGGATCTTCGCCTAGATAGCCCCTCAACAACGGGGTGGCTAAGTTGAGTGCGTTTGGGACGAGAGCAACTCTCCAACTTCGATCTTCGCCCATTTGGCGAAGCCTTGGAGGAAGAGTTTCGGATTGCCAGAATGCAATTTGAAACCCGGAATCAAACACCGATGCGCGCGGTTCGTTTTGCCCAGCGCTCGGCGTTTGCGGCGGCGACGCGCAATTTCAGCAAACCGCCGATTATAGGCTCGCATAAAACGAAAGATGCGGCCGACCCCAATACTGGAAAATGGTGGAACCAACAACGCAGTCTCGCCCGATTTAAACAGCCGGGATGCTACGCCCAAATAGTAAAGACAAAGATCGAAGATCAGAGCAGTGCTCATAAGATCAAATTCGCCCATGTATTCGTACTTATCTTTGTAAACGGCTTCAAACCAGCAACGATGAGATGTCGCGAAATCGCGATTGTGCCGCTCAACTAACTCGCTCATCGGTTCGCCTCTTCGTTGCGCGCCGATCAGTGCAGCGGCACGTGATGTTGTGAACGAAATCCAATCCATACCCGGGCTGTAAAATGGATCCATGAACGCGGCCGCGTCACCGACGAGAACAAAGCCGTCTCCGGCGAAGGTTGTACTGTAATACGCGAGATTTTTTCGCCAGTGCACATCGTTCTCATCGAACTCGGCGTCGACCAGAATCTCGCGCGCGACCGGATGTTTCATCAAAAAAGCCTTTAATCGTTCGCCAATCCCACCGCCGTCCTGCGGCCAATTGACCAGTCGTTGATCGAGAACAACGCCGACACTCACGTCGCCGCCCTTGAGTGGGATCCACCAGCTCCACCAGCCGTCACCAATGACATGATTAGTGGCGGTGTTGCGCGTGGCATAAACGGCTCGCGACCATTGCGGATATTTCTCGGCCAACTCGCGACTGTCCCAATCTTTGACGCCTTTCCATCTCGACCACGCCGCCGCAGTCGGGTGCTCTGTGTTAGATTTCCACCAACCCTCCTTCCGTGCGAGGATCGCAGCGACGCCCGATGCATCGACAATCCAGCGTGAATGAACAGTCCTGGTCTCATCGCAATCGCGATACGTAACGGTTTGCTCTTTTCCGGAGCAAAGTTGCACATCCGTTATCGTTGCCGGCCGGACAACATGCGCCCCGGCGACGGCAGCCCGGCGCAGTACCTCTTCATCAAAGGTCGCGCGGTCCAATTGATATGACGGTACACGTACTTGATAAAGTGGACCGAGCTCGCTTGCTTCGGCCACCGT
>JBARAJ010000026.1:0-76983 GCA_049791915.1 Candidatus Udaeobacter sp. | reverse complement strand
ACTTTTCTTTTCCCATTCCATCGCGCTCCATGTCGTCGTCGAGAGTTCGCACAATGCACCTCGCCAGCGATCTCCTGAGGGCGGCCACCCATTGGATTCGATGCGTTCATCGAGCCACAACTCAAACACCTCTTCCGGCATGAGCGGGAACATCGACCGCGCTGCTCTCTTCGCTTCAAGGAGCCACTGCTTCGGCTGGTTCACGATTTCCAATACTGACGATCTACTTCATCCGATCAAACGTCTTAACAAAGAAAGGACGAATTAAGAAAGATGAATGAGGAACCAGCTTTAACATTTCTTGTATCCGAAGAAACCGCGGCCAGAAGAATTGAACTCCGAAAATCTTGACTCATTAGCATCCCGCTCATTCGGCTCTGCGGCTTTCCCATCTATGTCGCTCGCGCCCCCTCGGCTCCATTCGCGAGCAGGTCGTTGAAGCGGACGCAGGGACGGATAAAACCTAGTCTGAGCGACGCGCCGCCGTCCGTCTATTTGATGACGGGCACGTTGACGGGGTTGTTAGGGAACAGGATTTTGCTGATGTCGCGGAGCAAGACGCGGGCTGTCGCCTCGTAACTCGTTGAATCGGCAGAGCTCCTTTCAATCGTTCGAATGTTTTAGGCTTTTGCCGCGTGCCGCTGTCGCCAAGCTTTGGCGTGCGAAGGACTCATTACATCGTTGAATCGGGAAGATGTAAAAGTTCGCGATCGCGAGGACGCCATCGGCATTCATACGGCCGGCGGCTCCGCGCGCGGGTTGCATGGAGTCTTGGCATCGATGCGGATCTGAGATAACGACTACTGTGTGAGTGGCACTGCCGCTCCGCCAAGTTGTCCCTTGTATGCCAACGCGCCAACCGTTCCTCAGGTATCGCCCGACAAGCGATCAGCCGATGTGGAAACTTCGTCTCTACACCGTCATCTTCGAGCACGACACGCGCGCCGGAAAGATTTTTGATCTGGCACTCCTGGTCGCGATCGGGATCAGCGTGACCGTGGTGATGATGGAAAGCGTGGAGCCTTTTCGCGCAACGCACGCGGTTTCCCTGCGCAATCTCGAGTGGATCTTCACCATCCTTTTCACTCTCGAATACATCGCGCGTTTGCTCTGTGTCCGGGCTCCGTGGGCTTACGTCTTCAGCTTTTACGGAGCGATCGATCTGGTCGCGTTTCTGCCGAGCTACATCAGTCTCGTCATTCCGACCGGAAATTACTTTTTAATGGTTCGCGTCCTGCGGCTCCTGCGCGTTTTCCGGGTCCTCAAGCTCACGCATTACCTGCAGGAAAGTAACACGCTCGTGACTGCGCTTCGCGCCAGCCGGCTGAAGATCACCGTGTTTCTCTTCACTGTCGTCGCGATCGTCCTCGTCGTCGGCACACTCATGTATCTGATTGAAGGCAACGAGAACGGTTTCGACAGCATCCCGCATGGCGTTTATTGGGCAATCGTCACGCTCACGACCGTTGGCTATGGTGACATCACGCCGCACACGGTGCTCGGGCGCATCCTCGCGAGCCTTATCATGATCATGGGCTACGGCATCATCGCTGTGCCTACCGGCATCTTTTCAGTGGAACTACATCAGGCGACCCAGATGAAAGACGCGCGTGCCTGTCCCAATTGTCAGACGCCGGAGAACGATCGCACGGCCCGCTTCTGCCGCCGCTGCGGGCAGGCGCTTGGTTAGCACGAATAATCTCGCTTCCGCTTAGATAAAGGCGCGGAACGAGTAGAAGTTCGTTCCCGGCGGGACGCCATCGCCAGGAGGCGAGCACGCCTTCTGGGGGTGCTCTTTGTCACCTACAGCCTGCTGCTTTTTTCGGATGCGATTCTGCCGTTATTCCCTGGGCTGGTCCGAGACGTTAAAGAAATTCCATTCCCACGTCTTGCCGTTATCTGGTGAAAAGGCCTGACCCCAGACAGGGCGGTCTTTGTTCCTCGCATCCCAACGAAAGACGACGAGGATCGGTTTGCCATTGAGCGTGTCTTTGCCAAAAAAATGGCCCACGCCGTTTTGGTCGAACGAACCGACGACTGGAGGATCGATCTTTCCCGTGTTGCTTGCGATCCAGTAGAGGATCCAAAGTCGTGTCTTCGGGTCGAATAATCGCAAGGTGAGACCTTCGAAAAGTTTGCCTTCCATTCGGGGAAACTGCGTGGTCGAGTATGTATCCATGTCGGCCGCACCGTTTAGAATCTTTGTATTCACGTCCGAGGAATCGAACTCCGTCCAGGTGCGGCAATTGGCCAGCCGCTTATCCAGGTGCCGGTTGTGCATTTTCCATTTTCCGACCAAAAAATCGAAGTCGTTAGGCGAGGAATTGGGCGAAGCGGTCAGCTTGAGCTCGCCCTGAGCGTCGAATTCCACTTTGGGAATGGGGATACTTTCGTCCGCCGTCAGCACTTTGTTTTCCGCCGGAGCAAGATGGGGAAGCGCCAGGACCAGACTGATGATCAGGCAAGTTCTAAGAACGAAAGTGTGTCGCATCGCTCAGCAAAAGCTAAAACCGGGCGGTAACAAATAGCCGCCGTTGCTGCATGTCAGGAGAGCAGTGGTCTGACGACATTTTGCACAAACGCCTCGATACCGGAACTCCGAGAGCAGAGACTTTCGATGCAACAGAGGCGGGACTTTCATGTTGGCGCGTGAACACCTAACGAGATGAAGCTGAGCCACCGCTGGCGGCGGCCAGCGGGTTGGCTGCAGCGATTGGTTAGACGTCACTCAGCGCAACCTCACTCATCAGTGCGAGCGGATTTCCGTCGGGATCAACAAACTCCGCTAACCAGACTTCCGATTTGGCCGATCGATTTACGACGTGCGGTGCCGCCTTGAATTGGACTCCCTGATCAGCTAGGGAGGCATAAACAGCTTGGATGTCTTTCACCCCGAAGTAAATCGTCGAGCCTCTTTGCACTTTCCGTCCGGCGGGAGTGATACCCACGAGTAAACGAACGGCTCCGCATTGAAAAAATGCCATCTGAGGAGCCGCAGCGAACAGCAGACGCAGCCCAAGAACCTCGCGATAAAACGCCACGCCTCGTTCAAAGTCGTCAATCGGAATGAGAAGCTGCGTAATAGTCGCGTCCGCAAGATTCATTTTTTTCTCCGTGTTCATTCACCAAGTGTTCATTTCATCCAACTATGATTAGGCGAAAGTTCGTAAAACATTACGAATTATTTTTCGTCTAATTCTGGATTGCATTATCCGGGCCGTTTTCGGTAGAGAAGGTCTCGCTTGAAACACCGGAGGTGAAGTTTAAGTGAGCACGATTCCGCCACAACCTGCCGTTAGGCGCAAGCCCAAATGCCTGGATGAGAGCCCGCTGGATTAAAGGAGCGAGGGAAACGCCGAACGCTCGACGCCCAACGTCTAATCCTGAATTACGCCGGGGCGCCGCCGAGGGCGCCGGGGAGCGGCGGGGCGACGTCGGGAGCAACGACTTGCTTGGGCGGTTTTTCTGGCGCGGGTTTCTTACTGGGGGGCCCGCCAACGCCGGGTGGCGGATTAATCAGGCGGCCATGCTCGAGGATTTCTTTGATTTGGGAGCCGTCGAGGGTCTCGTATTCGAGCAGCGCTTTGGCGATGGTTTCAAGTGTGTCGCGATTCGTAATAAGCGTGTGCTTGGCCAATTGATAAGATTCGTCGATAAGCCTGCGCACTTCCTGGTCGATTTGTTCCGCAGTCGCTTCGCTGTAATCACGCGCTCGAGAGATGTCGCGCCCGAGGAAAACGTAATCTTCGTGTTCGCCGTATTCGACCATGCCCATTTTCTCGCTCATGCCCCATTCGCAAACCATGCGACGCGCAATGGCCGTGGCGCCTCTGATGTCGCCGCGCGCGCCGTTGGTGATGTCGCCAAAGATAATTTCTTCCGCGACGCGGCCGCCCATGGAGACTGCGAGACTGGCCAGCAATTCGTTTTTGCGATTGGTGTATTTGTCTTCCTCTGGCAACCACATCGTCGAACCAAGCGACGGTCCGCGCGGGATGATGGTGACCTTGTGCAATGGTTCAGTGTGGGGGAGAAGGACGAGCAACAGCGCGTGGCCTGCTTCGTGATACGCGGTGTTCTGTTTTTCTTTCTCGCTCAACGCAAGGCTGCGGCGTTCTTTGCCCCAGCGAACTTTGTCGCGTGCTTCCTCCAACTCAGAGAGCGTGATTCCCTTTAACCCGCGCCGCGCGGCGAGCAATGCCGCTTCATTGATGACATTGGCCAATTCCGCGCCGGAGTAACCGGGTGTGCCGCGCGCGATCACAGCAAGATCGACGCCCTCGGCGAGCTTCACTTTTTTAGCGTGCACGCGGAGGATTTCTTCGCGGCCCTTGACGTCCGGCAAATTGACGGTGATCTGGCGATCGAAGCGGCCCGGTCGCAACAACGCCGGGTCGAGAACGTCCGGCCGGTTGGTGGCGGCGATGATAATCACGCCTTCCTGCGTATCGAACCCGTCCATCTCGACGAGCAGCGCATTTAGCGTTTGCTCGCGCTCGTCATGTCCGCCGCCCACGCCGTGGCCGCGATGACGGCCTACCGCGTCGATTTCGTCGATGAAAATGATGCACGGCGCGGATTTTTTTCCTTGCTCAAACATATCGCGGACGCGCGAGGCGCCGACGCCGACGAACATCTCCACGAAATCCGAGCCGCTGATGGAGAAGAACGGCACGTCAGCTTCACCCGCGATGGCGCGAGCCAACAGGGTCTTGCCAGTGCCGGGCGGGCCAACCATCAACACGCCTTTTGGAATACGGCCACCGAGTTTCTGAAATTTTTTCGGATCACGCAGGAACTCGACCAGTTCCTGCACTTCGTCCTTGGCTTCCTCCACGCCCGCAACGTCGCGAAAGGTGATCTTGTTCTTGTCACGGGCGAGCATCCGCGCCTTGGACTTGCCAAAGTTCAACGCGCCCTTGCCAGCCATCCGGATCTGCTGGCGAAAGAGAAAATAGAGGACCAAGAGGAAAAGCGCGATCGGCAGGAAACCCACCAGCGTCTGCGCAAGCATGTTTGATTCTGTCTTGATGGCGGGCTGCATCCCGGCGTCAGAGAGCTTCTTCTGCAGATCATTGGTGAAATTCAAATAGACGGTTGTGCGGAACGGCATCGGTTGTGAGGGCGCTGCGCCTGCGCCCTGCCGGATGTACGCGCCACGCAGCGTCTGCGTGGGCCGGCCATCCTCGACGACCAACTGGAGAGGAAAATTTTTGTCGCTAACGATCTGCTTGTTGTCCAGCAGCTCGAGAAAACGGTTATACGGCACGTCTTCAACCGGTTGCATCCCGCCCCGGTAAAAGAGCATCGCCATCGCGATCAGACTGAAAGCGATGACAATGAGAACAACGCCGCGCCAATTAAAATTCGGTTCGCTCCCGCGGGGTTTGTCATCCCTTTGCGAGTTGCGATCAAGTTGAGGCATAAAACAATTTACGTGGGAAAAAAGTTATCATGAACGACTTCGCAATGCAAAATGCCTGCCAGGCTGACGTACTAATGTTCGTGAATTGTCCGTGGCGCGGTTGGGTCAACCAAATCGAGCCGAGCCGAATGACGCCCGTTTTAGTTCGCCATGAGTCATTGCTCATCAGCTCCATCTGCCTCGGGTCTCATGGGTTTGCGCATCCTATTAAAGTAGATGTTCGGTTAGTTTCCTTTCCCCTGTTCGGCGTTCGAAATGACTTGGCTTCAGAACTATGACCCGCTGCACAAGGTCGCCTTGTCCACTGCCTCGCGCTGACGGCGCTGGTGGGCATTTTGGTTTCCCTACAGGCCTACGTGTTTTCGTTCACCGAAATTGCGGTGAAATAATTCCTAGGCTGCCTACGTCAAGTGCCTCAACGTTTTCTCCAGGTCAGTCAGCCCGTCAATTTCCGCTACGGTACGCTGCAACGACTGCATCGCGGCAGCGACGTGCGTGAGGAAATGTTTGTGACCCTTGACCAAGCCGAGAAATCCATAAGCACCTAACGCTTGCATCAGACGTTGCATGGCGCAGAGCCGCAACTTGAGATCGAAATCGCCGTTGATCACGATACCGTTTTCAACCTGCCGCCCGCGATAGTATGCGGTCAGCTCTGCGCGTTCGTCTTCCGGAAGATCGACGTAAGGGTCATAAAGGAGCGACGCGAGATCGTATTCGGCAAGACCGGGTCGCATTCCCTGGAAATCGATCAGGTGCGCCTGACCGTTTCGGATGATGATGTTCTGCGATTGAAAATCGCGGTGCACCAAGACTCTCGGGAACGATGCCAGGCGATCTGCGATTTCCCGCAGCGCAGGCAGGGACGCCAACTGCGCGAGCTTTTCTTTCTCGATTTTGAATAAACGGCCGAGGCAATTTTCGAAAAAGTAATTTTGTTCCCACAGGTAAAGCTCAGAATTGAACTCGGCCGGCAAATGCTGCTTCATCTCGATGCAAACCGATTCGGGCAACGCGTGCAACGCCGCGATTTGATCAAGGGCCGATTCGTAGAACGCGCGGCGCACCAGCCATGTTTCGTCGCGATAACTGTAGAGGTCGCGCTCGCCAAGGTCTTCCAGCCAGATCAAACCTTCGTCCGCGTCGTGAAAGTAAATCTCCGGCACACGGATTCGGTGGTCGGTAAGAAAGTTCGCGATGGTTACGTAATGGCGATTTTCTTCCCGCTCCAGATTGTATTTTACCAAAATGAGCGCCTGTTCCGCCGAGCAACGGATCCGATAGAATTTGCGGTCCGACCCCCCTTTTTGAATTGGTGCGATTTTTATCTCCCCGACATCCAAGCGCGGGAAATGCTCCCGCGTTCGTCGAACAAGCAGGTCCGTTCTCATAAATTCAGATGTCGATGTCGCGATGGATGCCAGTGACCTTTTTTCGGGAGCGGACAATACAGGCCTCCAACCGGCTTTGGGAAGCAATTTCTGCATCCGGCCACAAAATTGTGTCTTCCAGAATTGCATCCGCGCCGACGCGGCAGTTTTCTCCTACGACTGTGCAGCCGCGCAACTGTGCGCTCGAATCGACGATCGCGCTGCTCGCCTTGCGCTCAGGCCATTCGCGCGTTTTCACGTACGCTGGCCGCCAGTCTTTGTTCGAGATCGCGCGGTGGACATTGAGATATTCCTTGCGCGATCCGATATTGAACCAATTCCCGTCATCCAGCGCAATGCCGCCGATCCTTCCGCCCTGTTTGATCCAATCAATCAAGATGGGGATGAATGAAATCTTCCGGCTGGCGGGAATACGGGCAAAAATTTCCTGGCTCCAGACGGAAATGTTCGCGTAATCGAAGTTTTCCTCGGGATTGGATTCTTTTGAAATCCCGACGATTCTGCCACCGCGCATGACCACGCCAGCGCCCAGGCCTGTGTTCCGCCGAAGGGCGAGCGTTACATCATTGTCGAAACGGAAATGTTCGGTAATCAGCGGCTCGAGTGCGACGTCCGTCAAAATATCGCCGCTGTAAACGATGAACGGTTCCTTCCCAAGAATGCCTTCGACATTTTTGATCCCGCCGCCAGTTTCGAGCAAATCCGGTTCGTGAACGAGCATCGTGGGAAATCCAGCGTAGTCGCGCTCGGCAAAGAAACTTTGAAACAGTTCAGGATGCCGGTGCGTGTTTATGACGAATCTGTTCACTCCCACGCCTATCAAATGATCGAGTGCGAAAGTAACGAGCGGCTTTTGAAAGATCGGGATGAGCGGCTTCGGCAGCTCGTCGGTCAACGGACGCAAGCGCGTGCCTAGACCCGCTGCCAAAACGAATGCCTGAGTGATTTCGTTCACGAGCAGAAAATCGAGAGGTTCCTCGACTTCGCTCGGAATGACAAGCGAAGTGTTCCGTAGGATCCGCTATCTCAGATAAAGCGTCCGCGTGCCGAAGTCGATGATGCCGTGGTGCCGTCGCAGTGTTTCTGCACCGAGCAATCCGGCGACCGGCGGCGATCCTTCCAATAATCCATCGTGAATGAGTCCTTCCAGGTCTATCACGCCCACGTCTTTGCCCATGATATTGACCGAGCCGACGGTCAGCTTGCGAATGTTCGCCACACGCACGCCGCGCTCTTTCAGATTCACGGCCGAGGAGCTATATTGCGTCTCGCGGGTGGCAATTCGCATCCGTCGGACAAACGAGCGGTGCAATAGCGTGGTGAACGAGCCCGTATCGACCATGAGTTTTGCCGGTTCTCCATTCACCGCTCCGTTCACATACAGGTTATAACCATCGCTGACCTGAATCGGAACGGCACGTAACCCGCGCCGATTGAAGCCCGGAAAGCTCCCGACGACATTTGGGTCGGTCTTCAGAATCAGTAACTGCCTTTCACAGTCCAGAACCGCTTGTGTCGGAAAAAGGATGTCTGCTCCAATAATGCCGTCGATCTGCGGTTCGTGCGCCATTCGCGCAGCGCGCGCAGAACCGCCGAGATCCACCGTGACCACAGGCTCATCGGCAAGAGTCAGTCCGCCGATTCGCAGTTCACGCGCGATCGCCACATTGTTGAATGCGCCGTTGATTTGGACGCGTGCAGGCAAACTTGATTTGGCGGTGATCGGTTTGAGCCGAAAATATTCACGACGATTCAGGGCAATTGCGCTCACAGGCGCACCGCTATCGACCGTTAACCAGGCGGGTCTGCCATTAACGAAGGCGCGCAGCAACAAATGATTTTGTCGCGAGCGGACAAGCGGCAATGCTTCAAACTGCGGCTCTGTCCGCGCGAAAGCGCCATGCGGCGCAGCAGCCAATTCGATGACCAAACCCAGGGCAGCGCCGCAAACCCACAGAGAGTGTCGTGCGCGCAGCAGATGATTTGAGGTCATCGGTGGCGGGGAGACTACACGCTTCCTTTTTTCCCGTAAAATGATTTGAGCAGTTTTTTGGCATTGCGCCAGACAAGCGGTTGATGATTAACTCTCCGCCAATCCAAAGGACTCGATATGGCAAGCGCAGTTACCGAAGCACCTGTAGCCGAAGAAAAACTCGTTAGGGGACTTGGGTTGTTGGACTCCACCATGCTTGTGGCCGGGTCAATGATCGGCTCGGGAATTTTTATTGTCTCGTCGATCATTGCCCGCCAGGTCGGTTCGCCGGGATGGTTACTCGTTGTTTGGATCGTGACGGGGTTACTGACACTTACAGCCGCGCTCTCGTACGGCGAACTCGCGGCGATGATGCCGAAGGCCGGTGGCCAATACGTGTATCTTCGCGAAGCATTCTCGCCGCTGTGGGGATTTCTTTACGGCTGGACGCTTTTTCTTGTGATTCAGACCGGCACAATTGCAGCGGTCGCAGTCGGATTCGCCCGCTACAGCGGCGTGCTTTTGCCGTGGGTGTCGGAAAGCAATTACATCATCGCGCCGATCCGATTTGGCGGATACGCGTTGTCGCTTTCGACGGCACAGCTCGTCGGCCTGGCGCTCATTGGATTTCTGACCTTCACGAACACGCGCGGTTTGGAAATCGGCAAGCTTATCCAAAATGTTTTTACGACTGCAAAAACTGGCGCGCTGTTCGCGCTAATTGTGCTCGGAATCATAATCGGGTTGAAGTCAGGTGCAGGCGCGGAAAACTTCAAAGACTTCTGGACGGTGCGGGGGGATTTGCAAGACGTCGGCGCAGGTTTAACCGCAGCGGCCGCATTCGGGCTCTTTGTCGGAATTTGCGTGGCACAGACGAACTCCTTGTTCTCTGCTGACGCATGGAACAACATCACTTTTACTGCGGGGGAGGTGGTCAATCCGCGGCGCAACGTGCCGCTCTCACTCGCATTGGGGACGTTTCTGGTGATCGGACTTTATTTGCTCGCAAATGTCGCCTACCTCGCAACGCTGCCATTCAACGCAATCCAGAATGCCCCTAGCGACCGCGTTGCCTCCGAGACGGCGAATGTAATTTTTCCGGGCGCTGGCGCGACAATCATGGCGATCGCGATCATGATTTCGACGTTCGGTTGCAATAACGGACTGATCCTTGCAGGGGCTCGTGCCTATTACGCCATGGCCAAAGACGGTTTGTTCTTTCGACGGGTCGGCGAGTTGAATAAATGCCGCGTCCCAGCGTGGGCGCTGATTTTCCAAGGCATCTGGGCTGGCGCACTCGTTCTGCCGCGGACGGTAAAGACAGATGCTGCGGGTAACGTGACCGGTTATGGGAATCTATATGGCAATTTGCTCGACTACGTCATCTCGGCCGCACTGATTTTTTATATTTTGACAATCATCGGGATTTTTTTGCTGCGGCGAAAGCAGCCGGACACTGAGCGGCCGTACAAGGCGTTTGGCTACCCAGTCGTGCCTGCGCTGTACATAATTGGCGCGACGGTCATTCTTATCGTGCTGTTCATGTATCAAACGGCCACTACTTGGCCGGGATTGATGATCGTGCTAACGGGCGTGCCGGTTTATTTCCTCTGGAGAAACGCAAATCAAAGTGGAAGTCGAACCCGGCAGCCGCCCGCTAGCTAGCGAAGGAGAACACAACGCATGGCAGGTTTATTCGCAAAAAAACCGATGGAGCGGCTCATGACCGAGGCGCAGGACGTCGGCGAACATTGCCTCAAACGGTCCCTGGGGCCGGTTAACCTGGTCATGCTGGGTATTGGAGCAATCATCGGCGCGGGTTTGTTCGTGCGAACTGCCGCGGCAATCGCGGATCGTGCGGGTCCTTCCGTGGTGCTCGCCTTCATTGTCGCAGGAATGGGCTGCGCATTTGCCGGCCTGTGCTACGCCGAATTTGCGTCAATGATCCCAGTCGCCGGCAGCGCCTATACTTATTCCTACGCAACGATGGGGGAATTGGTGGCATGGATCATTGGGTGGGATCTCATCCTCGAGTACGCGGTCGGCGCGGCAACGGTGGCGATCGCGTGGAGTGAATACGCAAATCGAGTCCTCGACTGGTTCGGCTTGCGCATACCCTACCAATGGGCGCACTCGCCTTTTGAACACGACATCAACAGCGGTGTTCACGGCATTATGAACATGCCGGCCGTGTTCATCCTGCTGCTACTGACGTTACTGCTGATTCGCGGTACCAAAGAATCGGCATTCGTAAACGGCATCATCGTCGTTTTGAAAGTAAGTATCGTACTACTTGTGATCGGCATCGGGTGGCATTTTGTGAACCCGGCGAACCACACGCCGCTCATTCCAGCACCGACCACGTACGTCACACCGCAAGGCATCACCCACGCCTACGGAGGAATTCTCGGCATCCTCGGCGCGGCGGGCGTTGTGTTTTTCGCCTATATCGGGTTTGATGCCGTTAGCACGGCGGCGCAAGAGGCGCGAAACCCTAAACGCGACATGCCGATCGGCATCCTCGGTTCCCTGGTAATTTGCACGATTCTTTATGTGCTCTTCTCGTACGTCTTGAGCGGCGTCGCGACCGTGGAGGACTTCCGCAGCCATGGCCGTGAAGCATCCGTCGCGTTCGCGATCACGAAATACATGCCCGGCTATGAGTGGTTGTCGAAGTCTGTGACAGTCGCGATCCTTGCCGGCTTCTCATCCGTAATTCTCGTGATGCTGCTTGGCCAATCGCGCGTTTTCTATTCGATGAGTCGCGACGGGCTTGTCCCGAAAACCTTTTCCGACGTGCACCCGAAATTTAGAACGCCGTACAAGTCGAACATTCTTTTCTTTTTGTTCACCGGCGCGTTCGGCGCATTCATTCCGGAGGACATCGTCGGCGAAATGACCAGCATTGGGACGCTGTTTGCATTCATGCTTGTTTGCGCCGGAGTTTGGATCCTGCGCGCCTCGCGTCCCGACTTGGAACGCGCGTTTCGGGTACCGGCGGTGCCGGTCGTTTCCACGCTCGGCATCATCGTTTGCGGCGCGATGATTTATGGTCTTGGCTGGACGAATTGGATGCGGTTGCTTGTTTGGCTTGTGATTGGACTGATCTTCTATTTTAGCTACGGCAAATATCACAGCCGCATCAGTGCGCCGCCGCCTGAAATGCCCAAAGGCATTCAACTGACGCGCTAAAGCCCGTAGCAGAAGATTAACTCCAACTGCTCTCGCCGAATTCGCGAGACGAGCTGGTCGCTCCCAATGCTGGCTGTGCCCCAGTGAGCTTCACAAGCCTCTCGGCATCGGTCTCGTCAAAGCGGCGCCATACCGCTGCGATCTGTGGCAGCGAAATCGCTAGCTCGCGAAGAACTTCTGTGTCGGCAGCAGTGAGTGGGTTTGATTGTTCGCTGCTCAGCACGCGCTTTTCGAACCGAGAGATGGCGACGGCTAAGGGAATCTTACTGTTTGATCCGAACAGATTGAGAAGCCGTTGGAAGCCGACATGAAAGGGAATCGTAGCGAGATCAACGTCTGCGGTTTTGCCAATGGCCTTAGGCGGCATCACGATCTCGTGTGACGTCGCAGCCGAATGCCATGCGTCTGCAGGCTGGTAATACCCGATCTCAACTCGATACGAGGTATGTAGCCCCGATGTTGTGAGATAATGCATCATGGCCATCGGCTCCACAGCCACGCTCTTTTCCTGGAGCCCATCTGCGCCATACAGGCGGAGATGGACCTGTCGATCCACTGGCAGTACATTTTCAAACAAAGACGGCCAATCGATATTCCAGCTCGCGAAAATGGTTTGTGGATCCCTTGCAATGGCGAACAGGAATGGCTGCCCATGCACACGCGTCAGGCCCATGCGATCATGGACATCAGTCAGTCCGTCTTCGGCGAGACGCACCATGGGATCTTTGCGGATTTTGAAACCGCGGCGGGCCTCGAATCTTCCCGCGTTGCGTTTTGTTTTTCTTTTCTCCATTCTTGGAAGATCGTCGCGCAAATCAGTTAAAGGCCAACTGCGATTGACGCGCAATCTCAAAATCAGTGGGAAAGAATGAGCCCAAAAATCGTCGAGCTTAAGGAGCTTTCGGATCGCTGCGAAGAGCTGCGATCGGCTGGGAAGAAGATTGTAGCCACGAACGGATGTTTTGATCTGCTACACGTTGGGCACGTGCGGTATTTGCAGACGGCACGAGCGCTCGGCGATGTTTTGGTTGTCGGATTGAATGGTGACGGTTCCGTCCACGAGCTAAAAGGAGTAGCGCGACCGATCACAACCCAGAGTGATCGCGCAGAGATCCTCGCGGCCCTGGCATGCGTGGATCTGGTCACGATTTTTCCAGAAATCCGGGCCACGAAGTTTCTCGCTGCCGTCCGCCCTGCCGTCTATGTCAAAGGCGGCGATTACACCTCGGAGACGCTGGATGAAGAAGAGCATGCAATATTGAAGGAAATTGACGCTGCCATTCGCCTCATCCCATTTGAGACAGGGTATTCAACTTCCGGATTGATCGAGCAAATTTGTAAGGGCAGGAGTGAGAAAACTAAGCGATTCAGATGAAACGCCTGCCAATTGGAATTCTCGGGTCGGGGAAAGGAAGCAACTGCCGCGTGATTCTCGAGCGCATCCAGTCAGGCGATCTCGCTGCGGAAACGCGCCTAGTGGTTTCAGATGTGCTGGATGCACCGATCCTTGATATGGCGCAGGAGTTTGGTGTCGCGAACGCCTATTTGCCGCCGGGTAGATTTCGCACGCGTTTGGAGCCGGAAATCGAAGAGCAGCTCGTACAAATGTTGCGCGATGCCGATGTGGAACTTGTCGTTCTCGCCGGCTTCATGCGCGTCTTGCATGAACCGATGTTGAAGGCGTTTCCACGTCGCATTATCAACATTCATCCATCGCTTTTGCCAAAATTCCCAGGACTTGAGGCTTGGAAACAAGCTCTCGTCGCGGGCGAAACAGTTACCGGCTGCACGGTGCACTACGTCGACGAAGAAATCGATCACGGGCAAATACTTGCACAGAACGAGGTAAGAATTTTGCCTAACGACACCGCAGACAGCCTGCATGCCCGGATTCAACTCCTTGAGCACGAACTATATCCCGCCGTGATCTCCAAATTCTGCGAAAGATATGGTGAAGCAACCCGGCAGGTTTGAAGGCTGGCCAGACAAATAGGTTCCTAAAGCTGCGTAACTTACGCCTGTTCAGGCTTCGGCTCGCGCTTTAGCAGCTCTTCCAAGGCAACGGCTGGCTTTTTTTGCTTATATAAGATCGCGTACACTTGATCGGTAATCGGCGTACCAATATTCGAACGCCGCGCGCATTCCCACGCGCTTCGTGCTGTCGGAATGCCTTCCGCGACCGTCTTCATTGAGGCTATGATTTTCGGCAACGATTCACCACGGCCGAGCCGTTTCCCGACGCTATGATTGCGGCTGCGCTCGCTGTAACTTGTCAATATCAGATCACCCGCGCCGCTTAGGCCATAAAAAGCATTCGCCGTCCCACCCATCGCCACCCCGAACCGAACCAGTTCAGCCAAGGACCGAGTTACCAGTGCCGTCTTGGCATTGTCGCCAAGCCCAAGGCCGTCACTGATTCCCGCGGCGATGGCGAAAACGTTTTTCAATGCACCGCCCAGCTCAATCGAGACCACATCCAGGCTGGTGTAAATGCGAAACCGTGGGCTCCCCAATGCGGTTTGTAGATCCGCGGCGCAATCGCCGTCGCGACAGGCAATGACGGTCGCGGTGGGAAGATTTCTGGCGACTTCGGTCGCGAGATTTGGACCGGATAACACCGCGATTTTGTTCTCCGGGAAAGTTTCATGCAGGATCTCCGTCATTCTCATCCCGCTGCCGTGTTCAATCCCCTTGGTGCAATTCAGAAATACCGCATCAGTTGGGCCAATCACTTTTGCCAAGTGCGCTGCAATGTCGCGCAATGCAGTCGACGGCGCCGCAAGTACGATCAGGTCGGCATCGGCGCAATCGCTAAGTTCCGAAGTGATATGCACTGAATCAGGAAGCTGAAGCCCGGGAAGATAATCGCTGTTTTCGCGGGTCTTTTGCATCCGTGCGATCCGACCCGCATTGTGGCCCCAGAGAACAATCTGTCGAGCATCCCTTGCCCACAGACCAGCTAACGCCGTTCCCCAGCCGCCGGCACCTATGATTGCCGTGTTCGCAATTCTCATTTTCGAGTAAATCGCGGTTCGGTGCCGCGGATCAGCCGCGAAAGATTCGAACGATGACGCCAAATGACAACTGCTGCGACGCAGGCAGAAGAATAAACTAATGGTTTTCCGTTGTTTTGGTCATGCGACCTGACCACGAGAATCACGATCGGTAGGACAACCGCCGCTATCATGGAAGCCAATGAAACGTACCGGGTCAACCAGAAGACAATTATCCAAATACCAACGCCGATGAGTGTTGCCACCGGCGTTAACGCCAAGAGTGCGCCCGCGGAAGTAGCAACGCCTTTTCCTCCCTTAAACCTAAGCCACGGCGGATACAAATGCCCCAGAACGCTAGACATCGCCGCGAGGATTCCAAATATCTCAGGCGAATTCCACCCATGCGGCGGTCCTGGGGCCATCAGCATCGAGAGTTTTACCGCGCCGAACCCCTTTAAAAAATCGAGCGCAAATACCGGGTAACCATATCGTTTCCCCATGACGCGCACCACATTAGTCGCGCCGACGTTACCACTGCCGGCCTGGCGGATATCGATTCCTACGAGTCGACCAGCCAAATAACCGAAAGGGATTGATCCCAGAAAATAACTGCCAACTAAGAGCACGGCCGAGGTGACCATCGCAGCATTACCTATCCTACCTCTCGAGCGTTCGTGTATTTGTCACTTAAGATATTCCGATTAAGCCAGATGTGTAAAATAGAAATGTCGGATGGAGTTATTCCGCTGATGCGTGCTGCCTGGCCCAGCGAGATGGGTCTCAAACTGGATAGTTTCTGTCTGGTTTCTGACCTCAGGCCCGCAATTTTATCATAATCGAGGCCATCTGGAATTTTCTGATTTCGTTTGCGGTCGAGTCGTTGATTCTGCTCAGACTGGCGTGCGGCGTATCCTTCGTATTTGAAGTCCGTTTGAAGCAGCTCCCAGATCGTTAGCGGCACGCACGATAGCACGTCACCAGGCAAGGCTCTCACAGCAAAATCGGGCTGCTTAAGGAGCCGAGAAAGAGGGTTTCCATTTAGCTTAGTTCCTACAGCTATAATGCGGGCCTGCTCTAGTAGGTGCCTTTTTAGCTCGAAACTGCGAAATCGAGCCTCACTGACCAATCCTGTGCTAAATGCACGACCGGTCAAACGCTGATCTGCGTTGTCGTGCCGCAAAGACAATCGATCTTCAGCGCGGCTGGTGAACATGCGATAGGGTTCTTCTGTCCCTTTACTGACAAGATCATCAATGAGGACGCCGATATAAGCTTCCCTTCTGCTCAAGACCAAAGGCGGACGATTTTGGATTTTTAGAGCGGCGTTAGCTCCAGCGATCAATCCTTGAGCGGCGGCCTCTTCATATCCCGAGGTGCCGTTAACCTGGCCGGCAAAGTAGAGTCCGCTAACGATCTTCGTTTCTAGAGTCGGCAGAAGTTGTGTCGGCGGGAAATAGTCGTATTCAACGGCGTAACCAGGCCGCATGATCTCAGCTCGCTCCAATCCTGGGATCGAATGCAAGAACGCCAGCTGGATCTCATATGGTAGACTTGTGGAAACTCCGTTGACGTAGTACTCGCTTGTGTGGCGTCCTTCGGGTTCGAGGAACAACTGATGTGAAGGTCTATCCGCGAATTTAATCACCTTATCTTCAATGGACGGGCAATATCGCGGCCCTATTCCTTGAATTCGCCCGGCGTACAGGGGTGATCTGTGCAAGTTGGCTCGAATAATCTCATGCGTTTTTTGAGTGGTGTGGGTAATCCAGCAGGGCAATTGTTCCACGTGGAACTGACCGTCACGAAACCTGTTCAATGTGAAAATTTCACCGTCGCCACTGCCAATCTCCTCCGTATTGAAGGCGAACCCGGTGGGCGGTTCGTCACCGAGTTGAATCGAGCAACGCGTAAAATCAATCGATCGCCCATTCAGGCGGCAAGGCGTGCCAGTCTTGAATCGCCCCACCTGAAAACCCATCTCCTGCAGGTTTGCGCTTAGGCTTGAACTGGCGTCCGCCATCCGTCCGCCAGGCTTACTATTTTCGCCGACATGCAAAAGCCCTCGCAAGAATGTCCCGGAGGTGATCACAACGGTCCGAGCGGCGATCGCCACGCCGATATCGGTCTCGATGCCAATCACCGCTCCGGTCTCCTCAATAACGCGCGATACGGTTCCTTGTTTAAGGTCGAGGTTCTGGGCCTTCTCCAAAAAGGCTTTCATCCGAAACTGGTACGCCTTTTTGTCGCATTGAACTCGGGGGGCACGTACCGATGGGCCCTTCCTCTGGTTCAGCATTCGAAACTGAATTCCGGTTGCATCAGCGTTAAGCCCCATCGCTCCTCCCATGGCGTCGATTTCGCGAACAATATGTCCTTTAGCCAATCCTCCGATTGCAGGGTTGCACGACATCTGCCCGATAGTATCCAGATTCTGGGTCAGCATCAGTGTGCGGCAGCCGATTCGGGCGGCCGCCAATGCCGCCTCGATTCCGGCATGTCCGCTCCCTACCACGACTACGTCGTAATCAGTAGATATTTTAAACATAAACAGCTTATTTCTAGCTTATTACCTAGATACCATCCCAGGCTCTAAGCGATCCTTCGGGGCTCTGCTGGACTCTGGTGCCTGTGGCGTTTGAATCGCGCGACGTGCGACGCGGCCCAACACAACCAATAGCAACACGGTTGTTATGAATGCGCCGCCCCAAATCCAATACTCGAGCGTTCGTGGATAACTTTTGCCACGCATGATGCGCACTGCAAGTTGCCCCAGCGTCCCCATGTAGGCGTAAAAGAAAAGGCCAGGCATACGCCCAATCGAAGCCCAAAGCATGTATGTGCCAAACCGAATTCGTGTAAGCCCATAAAAGTAATTCAGCAGGCTGCTGGGAAACAGCGGATGCAACTGGCTCAAGAGAATAATCTTCCAACTCTCGCGTTCCACGGCAGGACCAAGCGCCCTCAGCGTAGGGTTAGCTGAGAGCTTTCGCCGAAACCACCGCTTAGCGACGAAGCGACTCAACGCAAACGAAATCGCCGTCGAAACGATGTTGCCTGCAAACACGATCAAAAAACCCCACCATAGTCCGAAGAAGAAACCGCCTCCCACAGCGAGGACGCCTCCTGGCAGCAGAAGGATATTACAAGCTGCAAACAGCAAGGGATAACAAATCCCGGCCCAAGCGCCCCATCTCATCACACGCTCTTGCAAGCCTTCAATAAAACTGACAACTGGAAAGAAGCGGGAAAGCGTTATAGCGAGTGCAATCGCAGCCACGACTGCTGCACCTTGCCAGAAAATAACGCGGCGGACACTCAACACCCTGAGAGTGTGCGCACGCTGCGCAGTCTGCGCAAATGTTTGCGGCTATGTATAAATGGCTCGAATCATGCACAAAAGGCACGCACGCCGGCAAAAGTGAGGCCCACTTGTTTGCTCCAGCTAAACGCTCGAAGCTTGCAGATTCCGATGACGAGAAATGTCGAGGCTGTCGAAAATCATGCGGGTAGCGTCCGATCTGTTGAGCGTGTAGAAATGAATACCGGCAACATTGTTAGCCATAAGATCATGGCATTGTTCCAATGCGTATTGAATGCCAGCGCGCCTGACCATCTCGGGATCATTTTGGCAAGGCTGCAGAGCACGTAATAGCTTCGCAGGAAAGCGTGCGCCGCCAGCTAGCTCGGCCATGCGTGTCAGTCCGCCGATGGAGGTAATCGGCATGATGCCGGCGATAATCGGAATGTGAACGCCCGCGAGCGCGCAGCGTTCCCGGAAATCGAGAAAGTCGCGATTATCGAAAAACAGTTGTGTGACAATGTAATCAGCGCCGGCGTCGACCTTTGCTTTGAAATAATCCATCTCCACTAATCTATTTGGGGTGGCCGGATGTCCTTCGGGAAAACCAGCAACTCCAATCCCAAAACCACGGCGGTCAGGATGGGCACCGGATTCGTTGAAGCGACGAACGAATTTTACCAGGTCGATCGCGTGTTGGAATGAGTCCCGCGATTTGTCGTAAACCATTCCAGCCGGCCGATCGCCACCGAGCGCGAGAATGTTTCCAATGACTGAGTCTGCGTATCGGAGCAGAATCTTTTCGATTTCCTCTTCGTTATGGCAGACACACGTAAGATGCGGGATCGGGTCCAGTTTTGTTGTGTCTTGAATGCGCTCGACGAGATCGTGGGTCAACTCGCGCGTCGAGCCACCGGCGCCATAAGTCACGCTGACAAAATCCGGCATGTATGACTCAAGATCGCGAATTGTCTGATAGAGCGTCTCCGCGGCATGTGGCGTCTTTGGGGGAAAGAACTCGAACGAAAACGTAGGAGAATGTCCCCGCATGATTTCGGTGATATGCATGAGTCGGCGCTTATCTTCGTTCCTCCCGCGACTTTCGGTCAACTCATCCCGAAATGCGACACCGCGCTGCAGCCGCCGCAACTGCCAAAGAGAAGTTGAAATCGTGAGAGTTGATTGTTTGGATAGCGCTGGGGATTTCCTTCGAGTCCTCTGCGGGACCCGAGCAAGACTCGCTATGTTCTAACACCGGGCTACTGACTGGTTCTCAGCGGCAAGCTGCCTCTGCTGCCAACGTCTCGAGAACAATACGTTTCGCCTTGGGATTATTTCGGCGAACGCATGTTGGCGTGGGTTTTAATGTCGTGCCTTTGCTTTTCCACAACGCGACGCAGCTCTCCCTCCATGGTTTTAAATGCGTCGTGGATGACTTTTTTGAGCGGTTCGTGAGTGCCGTTATCCATCTGCTTTTCATCGGCCACAAGCTCGTGCCGCGGCGCCACGGTCACGTCGATCCGGCACCGGTATGGATTCCCTTTGTGATGGTTGTGATTGGTTTGCTCGATTGCGACATCGCAGCGGTTGATGTGATCACAAAATCTCTCGAGTCTCTCTGCATAATCCAAAACGAGATTGTCGATCTGGTCAGATTTTTCCAGACCCCGATATGATATCTTAACAGGCAGTTGCATAATTACTTAGATACTACGGCGTTACTCGCCATTGCGGGAACAAAAAATCTTGGTTCCAGCATTCCATTCAAATTTGCCGCAACGATCGGAAATGGCTGATCAGTCTGGCCGGTTCGACCTTCACCAAATCCGATTTCACGTGCTCGACAATTCGCTGTCGCACACCGGCAGGCAACAAATCTACGATTGCAGTGTGGATTTCAGCAGGCGCCGCAAACGACCAGCCATCCTCTCCATTTTGCAAGACAATTTTCGCGATTTGGTCGGCCAACTCTTTTTGAATCCGCCGGTCCGTTTCCGTGGCCAACTGCGTGCGTTCGGCAGTTGATGCTGGCCCGCGGTGCGTGCCCGCGCCTTCGGTTACGGGGAAGCGCCCGGCTAGGTCGCTCACCTTGTCAATGAATCTTCCGTGCGCGTCAGTCATGTCAAATGCTTGCACGAGCTGCAGGCTCGGTCCGCGCGTCGGCGTCTCGTTTACGCGATAGGCCTTCAGGCTGCCGCGATCAGTGACGATCACAAGAGAACTCGGTGTCATGGCAAATCACTGGCGGCGCGCAACCGCGCACATGTCTACTATCCTATAAATAAAATCGTTGGCCGTTGCAACATCGCGCTTGCTCGAAACCTATGTGCTCTGTACGTGAGGAGCGCACCGGTTAGCCACTGCGTCTCGCGCGTTCTTCCTCGGCGGTGAGCCGGGGAAATTCGACGCGCCTCTTTTTCCAGGATTCTTCGCGCGCCTGAGCATGCGTGCCGCCAACCAGTTGCAGTAAGCAGCAAGCTCGCCCGCCGAGATCGACATCATCGCCTGACGCAAATCTTTTCGGCTCCGCCACAAAAGCCTCGGCGTCGCTCGTGTCGAGAATCAATTGCCATTCGAGATGTTCCTTGCCAGGTAACACTAAGGCGATGGGCTCGTAATGCGCGTTGATCAATAGCAGAAACGTGTCGTCGTGGACTGATTCGCCCTCGAAGTTGAGCACATCGGTTGCATCGCCACTCAACAGCATACCGAGACAGCGCACGAACGGCGACGTCCATTCTTCCTCCGTCATCTGGTTGCCACCAGGATTGAACCACATCACATCTCGAATCTCCGAGCCGGGGATGCGACGACCTTTTAGGAACTTCGGGCGCCGAAAAACCGGATGTTCTTTTCGAAGCTGTATCAATTTTCGCGTGAACTCAAAAAACTGATTCTGCTTTTCGTCACGCTCCCAGTTAAACCAACTGATGTCGTTGTCCTGACAATAGGCGTTGTTGTTGCCGTTTTGTGTCCGACCCCACTCATCTCCGCCACAGAGCATCGGCACGCCTTGGGAAAGAAACAGCGTCGTGAGAAAATTGCGGCGCTGGCGGTCGCGCAACACGTTGATCTGTGGGTCATTGGTCGGACCTTCGATGCCGCAATTCCACGACTGATTATTGTTGTCGCCATCGCGGTTCTTGTCGTTGTTCAGCTCGTTGTGTTTTTCGTTGTAGCTGACTAAATCGGTCAGTGTGAATCCATCATGGGCTGTAACAAAGTTAACGCTCGCGTAAGGCCGCCGGCCGTGGTGTTCATAGAGATCGGGGCTTCCGGTGAGTCGGTACGCCATCTCACCGATGCGGCCTTCATCGCCTTTCCAAAAACTGCGGACCGAGTCGCGATATTTGCCGTTCCATTCCGACCAGGGCGGGGGAAAGTTGCCCACCTGATACCCGCCGTCCCCGACATCCCACGGTTCTGCGATCAACTTCACCTGCGAGAGCACCGGGTCTTGCTGAAGTACTTGGAAAAATGGATGCAGCGTGTTGAATCCCGAATGAGTGCGCGCTAGTTCGGTTGCGAGATCGAATCGAAATCCGTCCACATGCATCTCCTCCACCCAATACCGCAAACTGTCGGTCACCAATTGTAGCGTCCGTGGATGCAGCAGATTCAAACTGTTACCAGTGCCTGTGAAATCGAGATAGAACCGGGGATTCTCAGGGTGCAACCAGTAGTAAGAGAGATTATCGATCCCGCGGAAACAGAGCGTTGGGCCAAAATGGTTTCCTTCCGCGGTATGATTATAAACCACGTCAAGAATCACTTCGATCCCCGCAGCGTGCAGGCTGCGGACCATCGCTTTAAACTCGGCGACCTGTTGGCCCATTTGTCCGCTGCTGGAATATTCTCCACGCGGAGCGAAAAAGGCGATCGTGTTGTAGCCCCAGTAGTTCGTTAGGCCGTTCTCCACCAAAAGTTTTTCATCGACGTGCGCGTGGACAGGGAGTAATTCGACCGCGGTCACACCAAGTTTTTTGAAATAGTCGATCGCAGGGGGGCTACCGAGGCCCGCATAGGTGCCGCGCAATTTCTCAGGCAAGTCGCGCCAAAGCTTGCTAAAACCTTTCACGTGCACCTCATAGATCACGGATTCGTGAAGTGGAATCGCCGGCCTTTTGTCATTCTGCCAGTCGAATCCGGAATCGATCACGAGTGATTTCGGGACGCCCCACGCATCGTCGCGAAAATCCTGAATTAAATCTTCCTTCTCACTGCCGATGGCATAACCGAACATTTCATCCGCCCAGCTCACCGCTCCGACGATCGCTTTCGCGTACGGATCAAGGAGGAGCTTCGAGCTGTTGAAACGCAGACCCCTCTCTGGCTCGTAAGGGCCGGATACGCGAAAACCGTACAACTGTCCCGGCCGCGCATCGGGCAAAAAGACATGCCACACATGGTCAGTACACTCCTTGATCGGGATCCGGACGTCTTCTTTCGCGTCTTCCATGCTGTCGACCAGGCAAAGCTCCACTCCGGTGGCGTGCTCGGAGAAAATCGAAAAGTTCACGCCGGTACCCATCCAGGTTGCGCCCAGCGGATACGGCTGACCGAGAAACATTCGTACGGGAGTCATAAACGCGCCGCGCATTTATCCGGCATTGACGTCATGTTAGCAATGAGGAATGGCAGGGCAAAATCCTGGCGTAGTTGTGTTTGATTGAAACCCGGTCGAAACCTCACCATGTGAAACGCACGATAATGTTCGCTGTCCTAATTCTGGTTTGTGCTTTCGCGATTTACCTCTATGCGCATCACAACTGGAATTCGTTGCCAGCCAGAACCACGATCGATCGCATCGTTGTGGAAAAATCAGCGAGGCGATTATCAATGTTTCGGGATGGCAATCAGATAAAGACCTACCGAATCGCCTTGGGTCGAAACCCGCTAGGCGCGAAGCAGGAAGAAGGCGACATGAAAACGCCGGAAGGAATCTACAAGATCGATGGCCGAAATCCGCAAAGCAGTTTCCATCTCGCGCTGCACGTTTCTTATCCATCGGATGAAGACGACAAGCGTGCGGCTGCGCACGGAGTTTCGGCGGGTTTTGACATCATGATCCACGGAATTCAAAACGGACGCGGTTGGATTGGCGCGTTTCATCGCTGGAGCGATTGGACTGCCGGTTGCATCGCAGTTACCGACGAAGAGATCGAAGAACTTTGGCGGGTTACGCCGGACGGCACGACAATCGAGATTCGTCCATGAGCGACCAGCGGGCCCAACGATTTCCCTAAAGCTCCTCGAGCACGCGTCGCGCTTTTTCGACATCAGACAGTCGCAGAATAATTAGGCCTTTTTCTGCTTCGCGACCGGCGGCGAGATAGGCGTATTCAATGTTCACTTCGGCCTCGGCGAGGCGCTCCGCGATCTTACCCAGAACACCGGGCTCGCTGGCGGTCTCGATAGTGAGCACGTCGGTCTCGAGCGCGAGTACTCCGGCTTCGCCTAAGAGCATGAGCGCCTTCGTGGGATCGCTCACCACCATCCGCACAACGATGTGATCGACAGTATCGGATGTAGCCAACGCGTAAATATTAACCCCGGCGTTGGCCAGCGCCTCACACACACGCGCGAGTGCGCCGGGACGATTAGCGAGGAAAACCGCCAACTGCGTGGTTGTTTCAACCGAGAGCTTGGGATGTGCGTTCATGCTGCTGCAAACTGATGCCTGGAAGCGCTTCTGACAACCAACGAAAGTGGTCTAGCAAGCATAATGAAACGCTGACTGGAATGGACTGGTCGCCCTTCGTTCGATCTTGGGCGTTGAATCTTGGATGTTCGGCGTTCTGGAGTAAGAGAGTTGAGTAGAATTCCCGACGAATGACAAAACTTACCCAGCCTGCTGCTGTTAAGTCTGCACCACCGAAGCGCACCATTGGCTTTATAACTGCGTGCTCGATCGTGATTTCCAATATCATTGGCACCGGCATCTTCACGAGCCTTGGCTTTCAATTAAATGATCTTCAGTCTGGATTCGCGCTGCTTATGCTCTGGGTCGTCGGTGGAATTGCCGCGCTCTGCGGCGCGCTGTGTTACGGCGAACTCGCCGCCGCACTGCCGCGTTCCGGGGGCGAATACCATTTTCTCTCGAAAATTTATCATCCGGCGGTCGGATTCATGGCTGGGTTCGTGTCTGCTACGGTTGGATTTGCAGCGCCCGTTGCGCTCGCCGCGATGGCGTTTGGCCAGTATTTCAACCGAGTTTTCGGCGCGGGTTCGCCGGTTGTTCTGTCGTTCGTGGTTGTTTGGATAGTCACCGTTTTTCATGTGGGGAATCTGCGAGTCGGGAGCGCATTTCAGAACGTTACGACGCTCGTGAAATTGCTTCTTATCTTCGCGCTGATCGGGGCGGGCTTCTTTGTTCCATCAAAACAGCCGATCAGTTTCTTGCCTGTCCCTGGCGACAAACCCGCGATCCTTAGCGGGGCATTCGCGGTCGCACTGGTTTACGTGATGTATTCCTACTCCGGCTGGAATGCGTCAGCGTATATCAGCAGCGAGATCAAGCGACCTGAGAAAAACGTACCGCGCTCACTGCTTGCCGGCACCAGCCTGGTGATCGTGATTTATGTGCTGCTTAATGCCATCTTTCTCGCGGCCACGCCTGCGGAGGAATTGAAAGGTCAGCTCGACGTCGCACTAATCGCAGGTAAACACATTTTTGGCGAAAACGGCGGGCGATTTGCCGGCGCTATCATTTGTCTCGGTCTGGTTGCTGCCATTAGTTCGATGACGTGGATTGGGCCACGCGTGACCATGTCGATCGGCGAAGATCATTGGTTGCTGCGATGGCTCGGCGGCAAAAATAAACATGGTATCCCCACAAATGCCATTTTCGTGCAACTGCTCTTCGTGAATCTACTTCTGCTGACTCAAAGCTTCCAGGACGTGGTCCGCTACACGCAATTCAGTTTGCTGCTTTGCTCGTTGCTTGCTGTGCTGGGCGTGATCGTGCTTCGTTTCACGCGTCCCGAAATTGCGCGACCATACCGCGTTTGGCTTTATCCCATTCCTCCTGTTGTTTTTTCGATAATCACGATTTGGATGATGTTTTATCTATTGCGCTCGCACACTGCAGAATCTCTGGCCGGTTTGGCAACGGTGCTGTCGGGTCTGCTGCTCTATTTCTGCGCGCAAAAACGCCGTGATCGCTCGCTATGAAAACAAATTGCATCGCTCTATCAATAACTCTCGGCCTTGTGAGTGCGCTGACGGTTTGCGCGCAGGAAAATCCGGAAGTTGCGCCGCGCGCAATTCCGGTGAACACCGGTCCAAATGACGTTGCCCGCTTTCTCGCCGGAATGCCGGTGCCGGAGAATTCATCGCTCGCACCGCTGACGCGGGATCCAGCGTGGCAGGCGCATGCCGCATTTTTTGAAGAGCAATTTTCAAAACTACACCTCAGACAGCTCCAAAAATTGCACGGATGGCAGGCCACATATCTCCCTGAATCAGCTCAACCAAAACCCGTGGTGTTTTACATGTTCAGCGGGCCTGATTTTTTGTATGTAGATCAATTCTTTCCAAGGGCGGCGGTGTACGTGCTCTGCGGAAAAGAAGCTCTCGGTCCACCGCCGGACCCGTTGCGCATCGCGAACTTGTCCGGCGCGCTGGGAAATCTGGAAAACGCGATGAAGTCCTCGCTCAACACGACGTACTTCATCACAAAAGATATGAAGATCGATCTGCACGCGCAGAACCTGAACGGCGTGCTGCCGATTCTTTACACTTGCATCGCGCGGGCGGACAAATCGATCACAAACGTCTCGTTCGGATCGGTCAACAGCGGCGGCGTATTTGAAGAAGCCGCGCTGGGCAGAAAAGGCGGTGGTACTCCCGGCGTGCGCATTCGTTACACCGACAACCAATCCGGCAGTGCACAGACGCTATATTATTTCACCACCGATATTTCTGACGGCGGCATCAAAGCGACTCCCGGTTTCCTGAAATTTTGCCAACGCCTCGGCACCGGCGCGAGCTTTCTAAAATCGCCATCGTATCTGTTGTTCGAAAGCGGTTTTGCCACCATTCGCAATTTCATTCTCGATCATAGCAGCATGATCGTGCAGGACGATTCAGGCATTCCGCTCGCTTACTTCGATCCTAACAAGTGGAATCTGCGTTTCTTTGGCGTTTATCTCGGCCCCATCGACATGTTCAAACAACATTATCAACCCCGGTTGCACGAACTCTACCAACAAACCAATCCGCCACCGCTCGACTTCGGATTCGGTTACCGATGGAATTACAAGGAGGCGAATCTGAGCGTCGCCACGCGCAAGTAGTCTGTCATCTCGAGCGCAGTCGAGAGATCCCGTGCAAACCCCATCGGTAACTTCTCAGGATCCTTCGACTCCGCTGCGCTCCGCTTCAGGATGACGTAGAGCCGCTAAAACCTGCGGAACCATGAATAAGGAAAATCGTCACCCGGGCAATCCGTGGGCCAGCGCGGTGGGTTGATTTCGCGGTGTGGCTTCACCGGTATCGGACCTCTCTCGGTTTTGCCGCAGCGGTCTCGCAGAAAGCGAATGAGTTCCTCGCATGCGTCGAGCTGTGCGCGTGTCGGCTGGTCTCGATTGAAATCGCCTACGAGACAAATGCCGAGGGAGATGTTGTTCAGATAATCGCTGTGCACATGACCGCCGTTTATCTGGCGCCGCCATCGATCGCCGACTTCGATTTGGCCGTTGCCGGTTGATGTGCCGTTCCCGATAACGAAGTGATAGGCGAGACCGTTCTGCATGCGGCGAACATGCCTGTGATAATAATCAAAGACGCGCGCATTGCCCTGCCGGGTACCGCTGTTGTGCACGACAATGAACTGCCAGCGACGCCGTTTCACCGGCGCGCGCCGGATCGCGTCGATGACCGAACTTGTTAGGTAACGGTAGCTGACTGAGCGAGTCCACGGCCAGAAACCTCGACGCGGCGGCGGCGACGGCGGAGGCTCGAATCCCTGGTCCTCCTCAATGCCTGATTTTTCGATCACAACCTGAGCCTGTCCGCCCGCCGGAGCGGCACGCGCAGGCTTTGGCTGTGGCGAAGGCGCTGGCGTAGGCGCGGCAATCGCCCGGGGCGGCTGCGGTGCGGTTTCGGACGCGGCGCCCGCTTCTTCTACTTGCGGCGCCGGCGTTTTTCGAGGCTTAGGAGTTTCCTCTTTTCGAGCCGACTCCGATTTCGCACTTTTCTTCGCTTCCTCGGACGTTTTTTTCGCGCCGGATTTCTTTTTCGATGTTTTTGGTTTCGGTGTTGGGGTCTGGTGTCGCTTCGATTTCGGCGTGGGAGATTTTTTTGGTTTCGGAGTGGACGCGGCGTGTGTCTCGGTTTCCTCGGATTGATCGCGCCGTTTTTCCTCGTTAACCTGCGCGCAAAGGATACCCGCGACCAATGCGCCAACTACGAGCACAGTTCCGAACCAAATGCGAAAGCGCAGCACTGCGACGGAGCGTAACAGAGCGCGCGATGTGATCAACGCTTACAGCAGTGATTTGTTAAAAAAGTTACGAAACACAAACAACTTTGGCTTTTCGCCGTGGTTATCGCTTAGCTTTTACGTATTCGTCGATGAGATGAGTGGCCCCGCCGGCGCGGGCGCAAGAGGCTTGGCGACGCGCATCTTCTGACGCTCGCGCCGAATGATGGCGTTCAATTTACCTCCCAGCAACAGCAGCAGACACGTCAGATACATCCACGTGAGCAGCACGATGATCGACGCCAGCGCAAGATAGGTCGGGTTATAACGATCGTATCGTGCCACGTAGAGTTGGAAAAGTTTTGTCGCGATGATCCAGCCGACCGCAAAGAAGATCGCTCCTGGCAGCGCCTGACGAACGGTCAAATAGTTTTCCGGCGTGAGAAGGTAAAGCGCAAGCGCGAGTCCGACCAGCGCCAGCCCGGTCAACGGCAGATTCAACCCGGCGATCCACGCCTGGAGCGGAAATGAGAGCTGCCAATTTACCTCTGCAATGCCGGCCAGCTTTTCGCCGAAAACGACGGCGTTGAAGCTAAACACAATGACAATCCCAAACCAGAAAAGCATGAAAAATGAGATGATGTATTTGGACCACCAATGGCGATCTTCCTGGACTCCGTGCATGTGGCTGAGCGCGCGTGAAACTGTGGCGATGAAAACGGTCCCGAAATAAATTCCAAGAATGATGCCAGCGTTTGCGAGCAGCCCGCTCGAGCCTGTCACCACGACGCTCGCCATGGCAGAGTCCAGAATGTCCTGCACTTTTGGATCTGGCGGCATGAAGCTCTTCAAGAGAAGAAACATCCGATGCAACTTGGTCGGATCAGTGCCGAACAGACCCAGCAGATGCCAGAGAAACAGTGTGCCGGGAGCTAGCGCGAAAAGAAGCAGATACGCCATTTGCGCAGACAGGCCAGTAGTGTTGTCCGTCGCTGTTTCCCAAACCAGCCGGCGCGCAACCCGCCAAATCATTCTGAGATATTTCATCTCCGCAGGAGTTTACTTTGCCGGGCACAAATATCCATTAAAGTCCAAATGCTTTCGCGAGTGAGTACCTTCTGCGTGTGTCCTCGATCGTAGTACATGTCGCCTGATGACTGATGAAGAAGAAAATATTGATTCTCACGGCGGGTTTCGGAGAGGGCCACAATAGCGCCGCAAGAGGAGTGCGCGACGGGCTGGCTCGCATCGCTTCGGATCAGGCTACAGTGGAGTTGCGGGATCTGTTTGCGGAAGCCTACGGCCCGATCAACGAACTGGTGCGCCGAAGCTATCTGGCGCTGTTGAATTCTGCGCCACGTGCCTGGGGAGTCGTTTATCGGTGGCTCGATCGCAAGACAGATTACGACACGGAATTTCGGCGGTTGATTCGGCTGAAGGCACAGTTTGCTCCCGTGCTCGAGCGTTTTAAGCCGGACATCGTCGTCTGTTCTTTTCCCGCCTACGCCAACGTGCTCCAGGAGATTTTGGGAGCCGACAAAGTCTGCAAATGTGTGGTGATTATCACGGACTCGATCACTATCAACGCATCCTGGTACCGAAGCCCGGCGGATTATTTCCTCGTTGCAAACGAGCAAAGCGCGAGCGTGGTGCGGAGCGGCGGCGTCGCGCCCGAAAAAATCAGGGTATTTGGATTTCCGGTCAGTCCTAAGTTTGCAGATTTCACTGAAGATCGGCCATTGCCTTCCATCAATTCCAGTCGGCGAGTTTTGTACACGATCAATGCCGCCAAGCGTGGCGCCGCAGAACTGGTGCGTATGCTCGCGAAACTTGATCTGGATCTCACCGTCACGATCGGTCGCAATGATGAACTCCGGCCCGACATTGACGCAGCCGCAGATGGTCACCCAATAAAGATCATTGGCTGGACGAACGAACTCCCCCGCATGATGCACGAGAACCACTTGCTCATTGGCAAAGCCGGTGGCGCAACGGTGCAGGAAACGATTGCTGCAAAGTGTCCTATGATCATCAACCACGTCGTCGCCGGTCAGGAGGAAGGCAATGCCCGGTTGATCGTCGAAACAAATTCAGGCGTGATTGCCCAGTCCCCAGGAGAAGTTGTCGCGCAGGTGCAGCGCGCGTTCGATGACGGCGCAAAACAATGGCGGGAATGGGCTAGCAACATCAGCAAGCTCAGCCGCCCACGCGCAGCGCTCGACATCGCGGAATTTCTGATGTCGCTATGACCAGATCTCTCGACCAGCGGCGAAAGTTCGCACGGCTTCCATTTGCGGCGAAAGCACAACCAAATCGGCGTCCGCTCCGACCATAAGGCGACCTTTCCTTTCGAGACCGATAGTGCGTGCGGGATTTTCCGTGGCCATCGCGATGGCTTCATTCAACGGAACCTTCACCTCGCGCACCATTATGCGCACAAGGTCGATCATGCGCGTGGCGCTGCCCGCGAGCGCTGAGTGATCAGCCAGGAGACAGACTCCATTTCCCACGATGCAATCTTTGCCGAAGAGCGCGAACTGCGATCCTTCCGGCAATCCGGCACCAGCGGTTGCGTCGGTCACCAGGCAGATTCCTTGTGGGCCTTTCGCGCGATACAACATTTGCATCAGCGTGGGTGAAACGTGATGACCGTCGGCGATCAGTTCACAACTGATGTCTGGTTCGCTCAACGCAAACTCAAGCAAACCGGCAACCCGATAAATACCGCGACGGCGCGCGCTGGACATGCAGTTAAATGTGTGCGTCACGCTGCGCATGCCGCGATCGAATGCCGCGCGGGCGTCTTCATCCCAGGCATCGCTATGTCCGCCGCTCACGCTGATCCCATGAGCACGGAAGACTTCGATCGCTTCAAGAGCTCCAGGCAGTTCGGGCGCGATCGTTACACGCTTCAGTACATCCGCGTGTTCGAGCAACTGCCGCACAGCAACCAGTGACGGGTCCTGAATGAACTCGGCGCGTTGCGCTCCGGCTTTCGCTTTCGAAATAAACGGCCCTTCGACATGAACACCGGCAATCGCGCTGATCGCGGATCGAAAATCGCGAACCGCTTGCAACACCTTGACGATTTCGTCGAGAGGCGCTGTCGCTGTCGTGAGCAAAAGCGATGTCGTGCCGCCACGCGCGTGGAAATCGCAAATAGAGCGAAACGCTTCAGCCGATGCTTCCATCGTGTCGCGGCCGAGCGCGCCGTGCACATGAAGATCGATAAAACCGGGTGCAAGATAGTTTCGATCGAGATCAATGACCTCGTGTTTCTGGTGTGCCAGGGATCGCTCCTGGATCGCGGCGATTTTTCCTTCTTCCACGACAACTTCAAGCCCGTCGCGAATTCCGTCGGGAAAAATCAAACGCGCGTTGGTGAAGATCATCTCGTGATGCAGGTAATCCTGCCTGCACTGTGGAATCGGCGTTGCGTGAGGAGGCGGCAATGATGGAGACTCAATCGAAATAGTCGCTGCAGTCGTGGCAATGGTTCGTTTATGGCCTGAGCAGTGATCCGTACCAGTGCAGAACAGTTTGGCCAAAAAACATCCAGGTCAGTGCGCCGAATGCCAGATACGGTCCAAAGGGTAGTTTGGCTGACCAAACAGGTTTTCCGACGACAAGCGTAACCAAGCCGATTACTGAACCGAGAAGTGATCCAGCGAAAAGGCTGAATAACACCGCGCGCCAGCCAAGGAATGCGCCGATCGCGGCAAGAAATTTCAGGTCACCGCGCCCCATTGCCTCGCGCGGGATGACCAGCTTGCGCGTAACACCGGAGATGTGCGTTACATCGTCGAGCATCAGCACATGACCGTTGGCGGTGACGCGATCATAGCGAAAACTCAACATCACTTCTCCATATTCGCGATCATCAATCCGAACTTCGTCGCAATGGAGCAGCAGCTGATCTTTTTCACGGGCAAAATATTCGCTCCAGAGACTTTCTTCGGTGCCCACGACGAAATCGGCGTCGTCATCGCGTTTTGTCCACGTGAACGTTGTCGGCCTGTCGAACACGATCCGTTTTCTGCCAAAAGCGATCTTTCCCGCTTCCAAAACGATCCAAAGAATTACGTAGCCGAGCAAAGCGGCCAGCGCAGCGCGAACACCGGCTGCCACGCTCGAATCTGTCTGCATCAAAGCTGGAACAACAATACTGCACGCTACGCCCGCGATTGTTCCGCCGATTGTTACGCGGTCCGGAATAATGAAATGCTCAAAATCGATAAACGTTCCGATGATCAGGAACGAAACGAAAATCCAGTACACCATCGCCACCTGCCAAGGAAACCTTTGCCAGATCGCAAGGAAAAGAAGCGCGGTAAGGAGTTCCACCGCGAAATAGCGGAACGAAATTTTCGCGCCGCAATTTGCGCATCGGCCGCCAAGCGCGAGCCAACTGACCAAAGGAAGATTGTGATGCCATGGAATCGATTGTTTGCACTGCGGACAAAACGAGCGACGCGGCCGATTGATGGAGAGATCGACTGGCCAACGGTAGATACAAACGTTTAAAAACGAGCCGAGCGCCGCCCCGAGCAAAAAGGCAAACGCGCTGAAGAGAAGATTCTGAGTCGAATGCTGCACAACGATTAACTGGCGACTCGTTTCGACGCACGGCGCTCCATCAGCCATGCGATCCAGATGCAGCTTTCGTATAGCAGACACATCGGCAGCGCCATGGCGATCAAGGTCAGAATATCAGGCGTCGGCGTGATGATTGTTGCCAGAATAAAGATGAGCACGAGGGCATAGGGGCGGGTGCGCGCCATAAATCGGTACGTGATCAATCCAAATCGGACCAGCGCCAGCACGACGACCGGCAGTTCAAACGCCAGACCAAATCCGATGGTGAATCGCGTCACGAACGAGTAATACTGCTGAACCGTCCACGTCGGCGCCCAGCCGAGCGATTCGGTATCGCGAAAGAAAAAAAGAATCGTTTTCGGCAGCAACCAAAAATAGCAAACCAAGACGCCAATCAGAAACAGCGCGAAGCTGACGGCAATCGCTGGAAATATAAACCGTTTCTCCACGGCGCTGAGCGCCGGCAAAACGAATTCCGCAAGAAAATACAGCAGCAGCGGAAACGAGAGAACGATCCCGGCGTAAAACGCCAGATGAAATGAAATCACTATCGAATCTGTGATGCCGAGCGCCTTGAGCGTGCCAACTTGTGAGCCGAGGTGGTTAAGCGGCGCCTGTATAACCCGCACCAGCGTCGAGCGAAACGCGAAACAAACAATCATCGCGATACCCATTGTGAGAGCCATCTTTACGATGGTCCATCGCAAGTCTTCCAGATGCTCGAGAAAAGGCTTGGACGTTTCGGTCTCCGGCGGATCACGAAATTTAAAAATGTCTCGCAGCGCCATCGGACCGAAAAATCAGCGCGGCGCGAGCGATAAAAGACCGCGAGCAGCGAGCGTGGCGCAAATGCCAAGCGTATTGGCATCGCGAATTTCATTGTCTGCAATCATGCGACGAATCTCCTCGCTGCTGAATCCGCGGCAATCGAGAATCGATTCGCCTTCTTCCCGGTCCGGGCCGGCGGCAGAAGGTTGAACTGAACGGGCCAGAAAGAAATAACCGCGCTCATCTGTAAACCCCGGTGAAGAGAAAAAATAACCTAACGAAACAAGCTCGCCATTTGGAGCCAGCTCGTATCCGGTTTCTTCGCGAACTTCGCGCAAAGCTGTGTCCTTAATTTTATCCTCGTCAGAATTGTGATCGTCGATCTGACCTGATGGCATTTCCCAAATCGCCTGCCGGATCGGGATCCGTTCCTGGCGAATAAGAATGATTTTACCATCGGGTGTCATCGGTGCGACTACGACCGCCCGTTTGCGATGCACGATCGTCCAAGCCCGCGGGTCGGGACGGGCGGGTGTTTGCACACGATCCGTCACAACTTCGAGATTGCGATCGGCGAAGTGCCGCTCGCTTGAGATCGTTTTCCAGTTACCGCCTTTCATCCAGCAATTGTAGTGGCCGCTGTCTTCAGCAGCAAACTGTAGCCGTCGCCCTGTGGGCGACGCTGATCCACAGGTGTAAAAATGCTGATGCAGCGCTTCCCACAGGGAAGCGGCTACAACTTCGCTTGCCAACGCGTGATTTCTTTCGTGACATTCTCTTTCCAACAAGTCCGCTGTGGCAGCGGACACTGCGGCCGGTGCGGCGTGTGTTCGTGTCCATTAGTCTCCGTTCGTAATCAACCGACGCATGCAGCTCTGGAAACGGTGACCGAAACATATTTTGCGTCCTGTAAAGCGAACTTTCGCAGTTCGATCGTCACCTTTTGAATCGGAAAACTTTTCAGCAAATGGCTTGCCAGCCGTTCCGCTAGCGTCTCGATCAGGCTAACGGACTGATCGCGCACAAAATTCTTCGTTTCCTCAGCTACAGCTGAATAGTTCACCGTCCGTTCGATGTGGTCGGCCAGATCGCTTGGCTGCTGATATGGCCAGAGCGAAATACTGACCGTCAACCTTTGCGGCTTCGCGCGCTCTTCTTCTGGAACTCCGATGCGCGTAAAAACGTCAAGCTGCTCGATGTGAATTTCGTCCGGCGAGGAGTGCGATCGATTCGACACGCGCAAATCTTAACCACGAATGCGTTCTGGCCAATCACGGTCTAACGACTCAACGCGGCGAAGCCATTCGCGTCATTCGTGGCCTTCTGGTAAATTTGTGGTGAATGAAAACGGTCTGGCGCGTATTTGCTTATCTAAAGCGGTATCCCTGGTTGGCTGCGGGGACGCTCACGTGCGCGATCCTCGGAACGTTGATGGTCATTGTGTTTCCGAGCGTGACTAAATGGATCATTGATGACGTGGTGCGCGCGAATCGGCCGGACAAATTGCTGCCGCTGATTTTGCTCGCCACAGTGGCTTTTCTTGTTCAGCACTTTTTCAATTCGCTCCGGATCATTCTGAACAACACGTTCGAGCAGAAAGTCATTTTCGATCTGCGCAGCGATTTGTATTCGCACATTCAACTGCTGCCGTTGCGCTGGTTCGATAATCGGGCGACGGGCGACCTGATGACGCGCGTAATCGAAGACGTAAACTCGGTCGAGCGCGTGCTGATCGACGGAATCGAGCAAGGCGTCGTCGCGGTTTTACAAATAGTGATCGTAGTGGCCGTGATGTTTTATTGGAACGCAAAGCTTGCATTGCTTGCGCTGGCGCCGCTGCCACTGCTGATCGCTGGCGCGCTCGCTTACACGCTAACGGCGCACCGGCGATATCGATTACAACGGCGCGCTGCATCGAATATCAATGCGCTGTTGCACGATAATCTTGCCGGGGTTCGTCAGATCAAAAGCTTCGCGCGCGAACGCGAGGAACACGCGCGTTTCAATCGCGCCAGCGATCAACTGCGGCACGCCACGCTGGTGGTGATGCGGACATGGGCGATTTACTCGCCATCGATGTCGATGTTCGAAGCAATCGGTGCGTTGCTCGTGCTGGGATTTGGTAGTCACGACGTTTTGACCGGTAGCTTGCAGCTGGGCGATCTGGTCGGAATCCTGATGCTCATGGCATTTCTTTACGATCCCATCAGCCGCTTGCATCAGCTGAATCAATTGGTGCAGGCCGGCCGCGCGGCAGGCGAACGTGTGTTTGAGCTTCTCGATGAAGACGCCGAGCCGGGCGTTGTAGCGAAGATCGAGGCTGTAGGGGAACCTGACAGGTTCACCAATCTCAAACGCGATGACACACGGGAAGCTGTCAGCTTCCCCCACAAGCGTGCGCTGCCGATCATCGGCGACATTCGCTACGAAGATGTGAGCTTCAGTTACGTCGACGGGTTATCTGCGCTTCGGCACATTTCATTTCATGCCATGCCGGGCACGACGACTGCGCTGGTCGGCGCGACTGGCGCGGGAAAATCGACGCTAGTGAATTTGCTCGTGCGCTTTTACGAGTTCGACTCCGGCCAGATTTACGTCGATGACAAACCTGTTCGAGAGTACGACTTGCGCACTTTGCGCGAAGCGGTCGGCGTGGTGACGCAGGAGAGCTTCCTTTTCAACGGATCGATTCGCGAAAATCTTTTGATGGGGAAACCAACCGCCACTGATGCGGAACTATGGCGCGCGGTAGATGCCGCGAATGCGCGACAATTCATCGAGCGCTTGCCGCAAGGGTTGGAGAGCGTGGTCGGCGAGCGTGGCGTGAAACTGAGCGTGGGCGAGAAACAGCGGCTCTCAATTGCGCGGGCGCTGCTCAAAGATCCACCGATTTTGATTCTTGATGAAGCAACTGCCAGCGTGGACACGGCGACGGAACGATTAATCCAGGAGGCGCTTGAACATTTGATGGCGAATCGGACGTCGATTGTGATTGCGCACCGGCTTTCGACGATCGTGGGCGCGGACCAGATCCTGGTGTTGGATCACGGCCGCGTTGTCGAGCGGGGCACGCACGAGGAATTGCTCGTGCTGGATCAAAAATACGCGCAGCTATGCCGGCAGAGTCTGTTGGAGTCATCGCCTCAGCCCGGAGCAGGACCGCAGGAGGAAATTATCACGTCAGAAGTCGCGGAACCGGAAGAGGAGCGATTGCCGGTCTAACAACTTGGCAGTCAAAATGCCTGAGTTAGGAGAGATCGCGCAGCAGAAGATCCTGGTATTTTCGCTCCAGCTCGGTGTAACGCTGCTGGCTCTCGGCAAGCGCACGGCGTTCTTCCTGGAGCGTTTGCTCGAGATCGCGAATTCGTTCCCGAAGACGGATGGACATTTTCGCTACAGTTGGCCCGACGGGATCGCCGAGTTGAATTTGGAATTGGTTTTCGTCGGCCTCTGACGGCGCGGTTTCCCACAGGTCAGGCATTTCCCGGACTTGGCGGCGAGTACCGTCACAGCTGTTGGTCACGACAGTTTCGCCATCAATTTCGCCGAGCCGAATAAATTCCCGCAAGGTACCGAGCGTAGTCGGTCCATAGTAATGCTCGCTTGTTAGCTCGACCAGCCAGTCCATGCCAAGCTGCGGGACCATCGGCGCTTTGACCCACGTCTGGCCGTCGCTCGACAGAGTGTCGTGCGGCGCGATCTGCGCCGCAGCAGCCCAACGCGTGATCTGGTCGAACTGCACCGGCCCGAAGGTGCTTCCGTCCTCGTGTTTGCGAAGAAACCACTTTTGATTCACGGGAGGTTGTCCGCTACGGCGACGGCGAGCCGGAAGCGGCAGGCGATTCCGTTGGAATAGTGATGGTTTGGCCGGCCTGCAATTTACGGCCGTCTTCGATGTGGTTGGCTTTCTGCAAATCGTCCACGGTCACTTTGTACATTTTCGCGATGGACGTGAGCGTTTCTCCGCGCGCAACAGTGTGCGTGTTGCCTTCGACCGTGGAATGCGATGGAGATGCGCCGGGAGCGGCAGCGGTTGCTGGGGCGGGTGCAGCTTCTCCGATCATTACGCCTGGCCGAGCATGCGAGAGTTGTTGCTCCAGTTTGAGAACCTCCTGAGAAAGCGCGTCGATCTTGGCGTTTTGTTCGTCAATCTTCTTTGCCAAAGCTTCAAGTTGCGCGGCCTCCGTTGATTTTTTTTCGTGCGGCACGGGACTCTCCGCAGAAGCAGTCCAAAGCGCGACAGAGCTTATTGCGCAGAAAATACCGATTACTTTCATCTCAGCGAAATGTTGCCACCGGGACATTTGTCTGACAAGCGGGTTCGCCGCCGCGCTCAACCGTTGTTTTTGCAAGTGTTAACGAATCTATTGTATCAAAGTACCGATTCCGCGCGGCGCGCAGCTTGCGTTTCGAACTTTTGCTCGTACGTTTTTTCATGCCTGAGCGCATTCAAAAGCCGGTGGAACCGGCTCCGTGGGGACCAAAACAAGGCGAAGGCGGCGGCCCGCGTTCGCCAGACGTTTCGCGACCGGACACAAAGGATCTGTTAAAGAAAATGCGCAAGGTCGATCCCAACCAATCCAAGCGCTATCGCCAGCGCACGGGTCAGTAATGGACGGTTCACAGTTGGGATTTGACCAGAATCTTTCTGGTGCAGCGGATGACTTTCCTTCGCTGCTGCGGCGCAACGGTCTGCTCGGCCCGGCTGCCATCGGCCCGATGCCGCAAAATGCGACGCAACAACAGACGTGGCAACCGACTGAGGCGACAACGATCCTTGCGTTCAAATTTTCCGGCGGCGTTCTGGTTGCGGGAGATCGCCGTGCGACTGCGGGTAACACCGTCGTCTACGATCGTGCGGACAAGGTTTTGGAAATCGATAGCCGATCCATAATGGCCATCGCCGGTGTGCCTGCGACTGCATGGGAAATGGCGCGCGTGCTCGAGCATTCACTCCAATATTTTCGGCGAACTCAGCTCCAGGAGATGAGTGTTGACGGCAAAGTGCGAGCACTCTCGAAGTTGTTGCGCGACAATTTCGGGTTCGTCATGCAAGGCGTCGGTGTCGTAGTCCCGATCTTTGCGACTTACGACGGAAATTCGAAGCCCGAGGCGCGCCTTTATTTCTATGATGCAATGGGCGCGCAATTTGAAGCGACGGATTACGCGGCAACGGGGTCCGGCTCGCCTGCGGTCCGCGGCATTCTCTATTATGAAAACACCTGGGGTGAGAAGCGGCTACACAAGTTGAGCGAACAGGAAGCAACATCGCTCGCACTGCGTGCGCTCGACACCGCTGCGGAATCTGATACGGCGACAGCGGGCGTGGATCGCAACGGAAAGATCTATCCCGTGATCAAAATTGTGTCGCGCGAAGGCATCACCACTTTGCCCGAGAGCAAAATCGCCGCCGTGTTCAAAGAAATGGTTGCATGATCGAAGAGCCGTATCGTTGGGTCGAAGCAATCGCCAACCGGCGCGAGTACATCGAAGGGCAGCTCGCCCCCGGTAGTCCTATCGCGGCGCTGGGTTACCGGGAAGGCGTTCTGTTTGTCACGCTTGGTCAGACGCGCCAGAAACTTTTCGAGATCTACGATCGGATCGCAATGGGAGCGATTGGGCATCCTGGCGACATCGAGCGGTTGCGCGTGGCCGCGATTGAACTGGCCAGCACCGAGGGCTTCACTCGCTCGGCTGGGGATGTTTCACTACGGCGGCTCGCGCATTATTCGCTCAGTCCTGTCATGAAAAGCGCGTTCGAGCAGATCTACGGGCCGCCGTATCTGGCGCGGATGCTTTTCGCGGAAGTGGGCGCACATCGCGAGGACGATTTGTTTTTGCGAGTTGAATACGACGGCGAGATCGCGAGCAACGGTGCGACCTATGCGCGAGCGCGACAAGATTTCGCCGTGCTCAGCGGCACGCGCCAATCGGTCGAACTGATGGAAGCGTTTCTCAAAAGCGAGCACAAACCGGATGCCAGCTTTGAAACGGCAGTGAACTCTGCGCTCGACGCATGGAGTGTCGGGCACATGGTATTGCAAGCCAGCGAAGCAAAAGAGGTGCCCGCGCGCGACGCCATCGCGCGGCATCGCCAGGAACAACTCGCCATTGCTGCAATCGAAGCAGCAGTGCTGGAGCGCAATAGCGGCAGGCCGATTCGTTATCGGTCGTTAGCAGATAAGGAATTGCGCTCCATCATTACTCAGTGATTAAATTGTGAAGAGAACCCGTCTCACGGGGACCACAAATGAAACAAGCCATCCGGAATGTGCTGGGGGTCGCAGGCTTGTTGTTGATGATCGCCTCGCTTGTCTGGATTTCGTCTCATCAAGAGAAGCGACCGCCGGTTTATAGAGAATCAAAGGCGCCTCACACACAGACGTCCAAACCATTCGCAGTAGTGGTTCTTGATCCAGGCCATGGGGGTCAAGACTCAGGCGCAATGTGTGGCGGAGTTATGGAAAAGGATCTGACATTGGACGTTGCGCGCCGCGTCGATCGGCTCCTGGACTCCGAAGGTTTGGCCACGTCGATGACCCGGCTCGGGGACAGCTATGTCTCACTGGCGGATCGTGCAGCGTTCGGGAATCGGGCGAAAGAAAGCATTTTTATCAGCATTCATTTCAACGAAGACAACAAACCGGTCGCGAGCGGCGTGGAAACTTACTACGCTGCGCATCAGATTAATTCGGGCTCTACTTTCGCTTCGTGGCTGCCGTTTTTCTCGCGGCCGCCGTCCAATTTGCCTAAGCCAGAAAGCCAAAGTCTCGCCGGTTTCATTCAGGAAGCGATGGTGGCGCGGACCCGCTCCGTCGACCGCGGGACGCAAGCCAAACAATTTTTTGTGATCGCAAACGTGACTTCTCCCGCAGTGTTAATTGAGGGCGGCTTTATTACGAACAAGGATGAACTTTCGAAACTTGCGAGTGAGGATTATCGCGACCAATTAGCGGCAGCGGTTGCCGACGGCGTTCTGCGGTATCGCGACGTGGTAAGTCAGAGGAAATCCACGTTGGCAGCCACAGACCAGCAGGGCGCTGAATAGTCAAAGGGCTTCGTCGTCGAATGACCATGAAAGTCACAACTGCTGCAGTGATCTTCATGGGATCGATCATGCTGATGCGGGCGGACCAACTCGTTGAAAGCGTGCAGCAGGCTTTGAAGGACGAGGGTTTCTACTACGGCGAAGTCAGCGGCGACATGAATGCGAATCTCACTGCGGCGATTCGCCGTTATCAGATTCGTAATGGCTTGCAGGTTAGCGGCGAACTCAATGATGAGACGCTGCGATCGCTCGGAATTAAATCTTCCGGGTCGTCGCACCCAACGACCAAGGCTGCGTCACCGACCCCTGCGGCGGGTGCTGTGCCCGGCCAGCCTCCTCCCGACGAGACGCAAAACGCAAGTCCGGCCCCTCCGGTTCAGCCTTTCAGTAACGCGCCACAAGATCAGCAGGTTTTTCCCTCAACTCCCATGGGGCCAGCCAGCTCACCGGGGACAGTTTTTGCCGACACGCCATTTCAGACCGCTCCTCCGGGCGTGCAACGTAATGTGATCGTCTCGGCGCAAATCGTCCTCGCGCGGTATGGACTGTATCGCGAACAAATTGACGGAATCTACGGACCTGCGATGGAACTATCCCTGCGCGCCTATCAAGCGCAAACGAGACTGCCGGTGACTGGCCGCCTGGATTTGGAAACGCTCGCGTCACTGCGCTTATTGCCGGGGCCGCGCCAGCAGTTTTATAATCCCTACCGCCAGCGTATGCGTCCGCCGCCGGGGCCACCGATTCGCGGTCAATGGGAGCCCGACTAGCCTTATTTTGGATTATCGAAACGCACCGACTGCAGTTCGGCGAAAACTGTGCCCACAAAAATCTGTGCGTCGATGCGAAGGATGAGCCGCTCGGCATCGTCTGACACCCAGATTGTGGCACGACGAAATTTCTTGTGCGGCTCCAATTCGAGATGCTTTCCGATGCGTTTCAGTTGCAGATCAAGCTTGATCGCGTTGTAAGTGCCGGCGCGCACGGAGATTTTTTCCCGCCCAGTAACGGCGACAGTGGCCAGGTAAGGGTTTGTTGCTGCGTAAATCGCCAGGCGATAAACGCTCCCTTGTTTGAGCGGCTGACTGCGCAGGTAAAGCGCCGCGGAGTGCAAATCGAACAAATTAGGCAGGGTAAAGCCGCGCGTGGTTGTTTTGGCGGCGGCGCCTTCGCCTTCGGTTCGCGCTCTGGTCACTCCACTGTTGGTGAAAGTGAGATGGGTGGCGATTTTTTTTGATCGGTAGTTTTCGCTTTGCCGCGTCTCAATCGGAGCCAGTGTTTGGGAGTTCGCAAGGGCACGATGCGTGACATCCAATTTGAACAAGGCCCGGACGAAGCCAATGGTTCTGCCTGTACCTTCGAGTTGAAACCTGTCGTTCGATGGCTTGGTGAAGTGAACCTCACCGGTGGCCGCGGTCACTCCAGACCACCCGAACCGATAGGACACACGCAGAGGGCGCAACTCCGGAAAATTCCCAGCCGGCTCTTTGCTGAGTGTTGCCTGCCAATCCGCAGCGAACGAACCGGTCCAAGACGCGAGCAGGATCGTAATCGCGCAATTCGTTATTCGGAATCGGGATCGAAAAAGCATTCTCTGGAGGTTCGAAACTGCACACAACCATCGCCGTGCCAGCGGGTGATTTCATCCGTACAAAAAAATACACGCGAGTTTAGCCCGCGTGTATCTTTGAAATTCGAGGCGAACCTCAGGGTTTCGTTGCTCTTGCTGCCGCCGGGCTGACGGACGGGGCTGCCGCAGGTTTCTTGGCTGAAGCTGTAGCGCGACCGGGTTTGTTTAGTGCTTCGATAATTTCGTTTGTGAAATCAACGTTCTCTGGCGCATACAGCAGGACAGGGACGCCATTGATGCTGACGCCCGATTTATCCAGCACAAAATCGAGGCTCTTGGCTTTGACTTTTTCAACGACGACGTCGGTAATTTCTTTCACGATTCCCTCGCGCATTCGCATCAATTGCTCCTGCAACTGACGCTCCCGCGTCTGGCGAAAGTCGCTGATCTCGCGCTCCATGCTTTTGATGTTGGCGATCTTGTCATCGCGCTCCTTGGCCATGCCCGTTTTCTTGTCCGCGCTCAATGCCGGAGACTCAAGCTGCTTGTTCAGATTGTTGATTTCATCAAGCGCCTTTTTGTAAGCTTCCGCCCGGTCATCGTATTCCTTTTTGGCGGCGTTTTTGGCGTCGTTGATTTTTACCTCGGCGTCCTTGGTTTTATTGTAATCCTTGAACGCGCGCTGCATATCGACCGTTCCAATTTTGGCTGTGCCCTGTGCGAAGGCCGCGATGGGAGCAGCCAGCATTAGCGCAGAGAGTATTAACAGAGACTTTTTCATAGAAACAGAGGATATGGTGGACGAATGGCGTTAGACTGCAACCACATATATTCGTTCAAAATTGATAGCCCACGTTGAAGTTGAAATGGCCGCCGCCGTGGTACCCGTCACGCATCACCGGGTACCCGTAATCGAGCCGTAGTGGACCGATCGGCAAATCAAGCCGCAGTCCGACACCGATATCCGAAGCCAGATGATTGAAGCCGAAAGACCATGCCTCGCTATTCACGAAACCCGTGTCGTAAAAAACTGCGCCCCGCGCTTTTTCTATGATCGGAAAAGTCCATTCAATCGTCGTGCGCGCCATTGATTGACCGCCCTCCGGCTCGCCGTTTTCATCCTGTGGACCGACTTCGCGGAACGGAAAGCCACGGAGATTGTTGGAGCCGCCGAGGAAATACCTCTCGTAAATTGGTACCTGATCGCCGCTACCCCATTGGCTCGCCGTCGAGATTTCGCCGTTGATGAGCAGGATGGTATCCCAGGGTAAACGAAAATATTGCGCTGCCTCCAGATCGAACGCGTAAATCTGGGTATCGCCTCCCAGAAAACCGCCGGCGATCATAGGTGAAAGTGTGATGCGTTGCCCGCGGCGGGTGAGCAACGGATTGTCGCGCGTATCAAAGACGATGCTTCCGAGGAGCTTGCTTTCAAGGGTCGATCCCCCCTGCGACAGAATGAATGTGGAGGAGCTCGGGTCCACGTTAAAGATGTCGACTTCCTGCAACATATATCCCAGGGTGCCGTACATGTACGAGTTGATTGGCTTTCGCAGCTCGAATGAGACTCCGTAATTGCGCTGATCGTAGACGGCGCTCAAGTAATCCGCCTCGGTGTAAAAGGCCTGGCCACCCAGCGAAAGACGTCGATCGAGGAAGTAAGGTTCGGTGATTGCCAGAACAAAATCCTTTCGCTCGGTTCCATACTGAAGACGTAAACGGAATTTTTGCCCCCCACCGGTGAACGAAGGCCAGTTGAACATATCGAAATTGCCCTGGGTGAGTTCCGCAAACCCTACGAGTTTATCGACCGTACTGAAGCCACCTCCAAAACTGAGTGAACCGGTGCGCTTTTCCTGGACGAGAATCGACAGATCTTTCCGCCCCGGTATATCGGTGTCTTCCGGATAAGTCTCGACCTTTGCAAAGTAACCCAGGTTCTCCAAACGCTTCTTGGTTACGTCTACACGAACCGTGTTGAAAACGTCTCCCGGGGCGACGAGTACTTCGCGGCGGATCACCTTATCCTTAGTGCGCGTGTTGCCCTCAATATTCACCCGATTCACAAATGAGCGGGCGCCCTCTTCGATAGTGTAGTGCACGTCTATGAGCGCAGGCCCGGCCGGCGTGCCCTCGGGTGTAATCACGAGATCGACGTAGCCCCCGCTGCCGTATGCGTCGGCAACGGCCTTAGCGTCGTCGCGGAGCTGTTTCGGCGAATACACGCTGCCCTCTTTCAGTTTTAAGAAGGCGCGAACTCTTACTTCACTAGAGTGTTCATAACCGGAAATCGTCAGTTTGCGGACGTGATATTGTGGACCTTCCGAAACCACGATCGTAATGATCATCGGGCCCTTCGGAGTGCGATCCTTGCGCACCTCTTTTATTACGACGTCGATGAAGCCGTGGTTTTGGTAGTACTCGCGGATCTTGTCCAGGTCCTGTTCCAACTGAACTTCATCAAGCCGACCTGTCTTATCCGCGAAATAGATCAGCGTTCTCCCACGGGTTTTCATCTGTTTGCGTAATGCCTTTTCGCTAATGTGCGCATTGCCCTCAAAACGGACCTGGCTTATGGCGCCTTTGACGCCCTCGGTCACCGTGAAAACGACGCGCGCTGTGCCGCGTTTCTCGTCGATTGGTTCCACGCGGTATTCAACGCTGACGTCGTTGTATCCCTTCCCCTGATAAATTTCGATAATTTTCTGGCGCGATTCCTCGAGTGCCTGCTCATTAACCGCCTGATTGAGCCTCACTTTTATCTCTTTGCGGAGTCTCTTCGGTTGGACCCGTTCGGCGCCATTGATTTCGATCTCGCGTAAGATCGCCTGGGTTTGAACGGCAACGATCACCTTCACACCGTCGCCTTCAGGCTGAGCAAATATTCGAACGTTTCGAATGTAACCGGTTCCGTACAGCGCCTTGATGTCCTCCTCTACGATCTCGTTCGAATACAACTGGCCAACTTTTGTGCGCATCTGCGCCAGAATGCGTTCCTTGCTAATCGATGCAGGGCCCGTGTACTCCACATCGATGGAGCGGATGACGGGAGGTCCCGGAGCCGATTGTGGCGCCTGCGCCTGGACAATTACGGGCGTCAAAAGCGTACAAAGGGAGGCGATCCAAATCGCAATCGACGGGGGGCGCATCCATCCACAAAAACGTTGCATATCTCAGAAGCGCAGCCCCACGCAACCCAAACCAACGCAGGACAGGCGGCTATATCGGAAATAAGACATCAATCGTCAAGGCGAGATTTTTCACTGAGCCCGCGTCCACCTCACGTTCAACCCGCATTTCTTTGTCCGTGAAACGGAACCATGCAGGTTTATCGCGTGTGCTGGTCTTCTCAATGAGGTTTCCTCGTTAATGTGATGGTTAATCCCTGTACGGCCCCGATCTTGGCTTCTTCGCCTTTTTCTATCGGGGTATCGCTGACCGCATTCCAGTATTCGCCTTCGACGAAGATCCTGCCGTTGCGCGAATCAATTGGAGTCAACGCCGTCACAGTCCTTCCAATAAGCGTTTCTTTTCCCACCTTCACCGGCAACATTTGCGCGCGCAGTCCTTTTCCGATGACGAAAATGAAGAACCCGGCGGTGACGAGTGTTGCAGGAATGATCAAGTTCAACGACAAACGAAAGAGTGGATCGGCGCGATCAAAGAGCATGAGCGAGCCGATCAGAAAGGCAATGACTCCGCCGACTGTGAGCACGCCGTGCGTGGGCGTGTAAAGATCAAATATGAAAAGCATCATTGCGAGCGCGATCAGAACTAGTCCGGCCACGTTGACCGGCAGAATCGCCGCCAGATACAGCGCGAGAATCAATGCAATCGCTCCGACCACGCCGGGAAGAATTGCTCCGGGCGAACTCAGTTCCCCGATAATCCCGTAGATCGCGATCAGCATCAGGATGAACATGACTTCAGGTCGCCACAGTTTTTGAAATACGCGCTCGGCTGGTGACATCTTGATTTCGATCAGTTGCGCACCGGCGGTGTTGAGAGGTTTGCCGTCCACAACGCGTCCGTTCAATTTTTGCAGCAGATCGGGCATATCGGTCGCGATCAAATCAATGACTTTCAATTCCAAAGCTTTCTGCGCAGTGATCGAAGCGCTCTCCTTTACGGCGGACTTGGCCCATTCAACGTTGCGCTGGCGCTTGCCCGCAATTGTCTCCATGTAGCTGACGGAAAAATTCTCAAGCTTCTGCTTCATGGTTTCGTCCGGCTTTTCTTCGCCACCACTCGGAAAACCGCCAATGGAAACCGGGTGCGCCGCGCCGATCGTAGTGGCCGGCGCCATGACCGCGATATTTGCCGCCAGCGTGATAAAACAGCCTGCGCTGGTCGCAGTCGCGCCGGTGGGCGCGACATAAACCACAACGGGAACTGGAGATCCGAGGAAGCTTTGCACAATTTTCTGAGTCGAATCGAGCAGACCGCCCGGCGTGTTGAGCTGAATGACCAGGCACTGCACATTTTGCGCCTTCGCTTCTTCGACGCTTCGGGAAATGTAACTCGCTGTCGCAGGCCCGATCGCGCCGTCGACATTGATAAAGCCAACTTTCTCCGCGGCGAACACTGCCGGTGTCGCAGTGCAGGCCAGGCAAAGAACGACGCTGACCAACAGAATCTTCATTCGCTTCGTCCGAATCGTTGCGCCGCCTTCCTTAAGCTCAAGCTCCCTTCATCGGCTGAAACTTGATCGCCAAGTCTTCCACCCTTGGCTTCACGATCTTCTCGTAATCGCTGTAGCTCATTTTTATCGCATCAGTGTGTGTGCCGGCTTCGAATAGAATGTAATCCTGTTCGGCCAGATGCTTGTCGACGTAAGTCGGCAGACCATAAAGATTCCCAAACGGCGGCATCGCTCCGATCGCGGAGTCTGGGAACAATGATTTGAAGTCGTTTTCCTTACCTAGAGAGACAGGTTTTCCGATTGCTTTCTCGATTTTCTCCAGATCGATGTGGTGATCTGCTGGCAAAACGGCGATCAAATGTTGATCGCCAGATTTCAGCATCACAACCTTCGCCTGATGCCGGCCTTTGACGTGTTCCGCTTGCGCGATCCGTTGCGCGGTCATTGCCTCGACGTGGTGCAGGATTTCGTAGTGCACTTTGTTTTGATCTAAACAATCGATGAGCTGTTTCGGTATTTCCATGGGCGCCTCCACTGAAAAGTATCACTTTCCCAAGCCATCTCTACTTCTCAGAAGGCTCGGCTATCTGTGTCCTCGCGTCTGAGGATTAAGGTAACGACCAGACCGAGTAGACTTACCGCCGATACAATTCCAAGAACGCTCGGAACCCCGAATTTTTCTTTTAAGATTGGCAGAAGGAAGACGCCCAACGTTGCGCCGAGTTTCGCAACGCCGGCTGCGAATCCACCCGCTGTCCCGCGCAATTGCGTCGGGAATAATATTGGAGCGAGCTGAAACGTGGTCGAATTAGGACCGGCATTCATCATCAGGTTAAACATAATGAATCCGGCAAACACCAGCGGGATGTGTAAACTCGAGCTTGTTAGGCCAACACCTGCCACTAACACCAACATCCCTGCGGCCATGCCTGCGCAACCACTCGCCTGCATTCGGATGCGGCCGAAACAGTGGAACCATCCAGACTCCAAGCAAGAAACCGAATAGCAAAAACAAGTCGATAATGGCGCTACCCTTTGCGAGAGCAAAGTCGTGCGCGATCAATCCACGCGTTCTTTCGGAAATTTCGATCGCTCCGAGAATTGTCGGCGTAAAGAGTCCAACGCCGTACGTAGCAATATCCATCAGAAACCAGGGGATGGTTGCCAGCGCCGTGCGTGCCCGATAACGGCGCGAAAACAGGATCGGCAACCCACCGTTTACGTTGGGAACCGGAGCTGCGAGCTTCTCTTGGTTGGCGGTAAGTTGCAACACCGCCTGTCGTTGCTAGGGAATGATCCGAATGAAGGCTTGCGCCGCCTCTGCAAATTTACCGCGAGACATCAACCAATGCGGACTTTCCGGTGCCGACAGGCGTAAAACAAAAAAGAGCACGGCAACTGCGGCTTCTGTTGCCATAAATAGCCGCCAAGCCTGAGTGTTTCCGCTCCTTAGCAAGGCCAGCGTAATCGCTGCCGCGAGCAACATGCCGACAGATTGACAGGCAATCGTGGCTACCATCATTCGCGCACGACTGGGCTTGGGCAGAATCTCGGCCACATAGCTGCTACTGACAGCGAAATCGATACCTACTCCCATCCCGACGAGCAGTTGTCCTATGAACAGCATTGCCGGTCCCCTGGCCAGCGCACTGATAGAGGCGCCGGCGGCAATAATTATCATGTCGGCGAGCATCAACTTCTTTCGGCCAAGATGGTCCGCCATCGGCCCGCCAACTCCTGCTCCAATGACAGCACCAAACACCAGGCTTGCTCCAATGAGACCGACCACGTCGGGTTGAATGTGAAAATCAGCGATGATAATGGGCATCGCCACGCCAAGAAGGAAAATGGCGTAACCATCGAGCAACGTGCCCCCGGTCGAGAGCACCCAGAGCCATCGCTGAATCCTCTTCAGCGACGACTCATCCAACAAGAGCGTTAGGCGTTGTGGTAGCGCGATCTCGGACAACGTTAGCGTTTCTTACTTCTGTCCGATTTCTCCTGATCGACTGCCCGATGATATTTACGTCGAATCTTCGCGAGGTTCACGGTTGGCTTTGGAAATTGCATGTCCATATCTTCCATCTGCCGGACGATGATTTGCGAAATAGCCAGGTCCCGAAACCATTTGTGGTTGGAAGGAATAATGAACCATGGAGCGTGTCCGGTGCTGGTCTTGTTAAGCACATCCTCGAACGCTTTCGTGTAATCATCCCAATATTCGCGTTCCTTGTAATCGGATTCGCTGATCTTCCACTGACGCGCCGGCTCATCCAGCCGTTTCTCAAACCGGGCAAGCTGTTCCTCTTTTGAAATGTGCAGAAAAAATTTGAGGATCGTTGTGTTGTTTTGGGTGGTGATCAGCTTTTCGAAATCGTTGATTTCATCGTAGCGCTTCGACCAGATTTTTTCCGGTACCAAGTCATGAACGCGCGCAACCAGCACATCCTCATAATGGGAGCGATTGAAAATTACGACTGAACCTTTTGCAGGCACATGCGGATGCATGCGCCAGAGAAAATCGTGCGCCAGCTCTTTCGGCGTCGGCTGTTTGAAGCCAACAGAAACGCAGCCCGCTGGATTCATTCCAGTGAAGACGTGACGGACTGTGCCGTCTTTGCCACCAGCATCGAGTCCCTGTAACACAACGAGAAGGGAATGCTTGTTCTCGGCGTACATGAGGTATTGCAGCTGGTCCATTTTCTGCCGGTTCTTCTCGATTTCGGGCAAAGCTGAAGTGCGTGATTCATGTTCACCATGGTAGCCGGGATCGAAGTGTTTTAACCGGATCTTGGATCCCGGCTTCACCCCAAATTTTTTTCGATAGTTGGGCATGACCTTTTCTTTTTTGATTTACCTCACAGCCTTTTGCGTTACTCGCAGCGGTTCGAACAGCCATCGCTTCCACGAATGAGCAGGATCCAGAATGCGATAAAGTCCGAGTTTCACGATGTCCTGCACTATCATCCATGCGATGTTATAAGCCCACACCAAGCCAATTGATTCCCCAAGGCAGTGCCGGCACGAGCTAACCCTGACTGCACATGAACAACTGCTTCTTCCCGCAGTGATGGCGACCAGTGATAACTTTCCGCGTCGTTCAAGACGAGAAGAATTTCCGGAGGTAAACCTGTAGCCGGCATCGATGATGCCGGCCGGGTCTGCTACCGAATCTCCTTCGCAACGCTAAACAAGCACCGCCGCGAACCTCCTCTCGCGCGAACGAATCGTGTATGCCTACATGCGAAGTCTGCGAGAACGATTTGATGCGGCTGGACTTACCCGCGGCTGCGAAATACAAATGGTGATATGAACTTCCTCAAAGCTTCCTTCATCGGGCTGGTGCTTGCATCGTTCGCAGGTTTAATGGCGCTGGCGCAAACCCCCGCGGCGAAATCCGCGGCATCATCAAAAGGCATTTCGGTGCTGCATCCCACCGCGGGTAATAAAGTCAGCGGGACCGTTACATTCACGCCGGTCGCCGGTGGCGTGCAGGTCCATGCCGAGATCGCGGGCCTGACGCCTGGTAAGCACGGCTTTCACGTGCATGAATTTGGAGACTGCAGCGCAGCCGATGCCAGTTCCGCAGGCGCGCATTTCAATCCCACCAATCAACCGCATGCCGGGCCAGATGCAGCCGCGCGGCACGAGGGCGACATGGGCAACGTGGAAGCGGACGCTTCCGGCAACGCCAAGCTGGATTATGTCGACCATCAGATTTCCCTCGCAAACGACTCGAAATCGGCGATTGGCCGCTCGGTCGTCGTCCACGCGAAACCCGACGATCTGAAGACTCAACCATCCGGTGACTCAGGCGCGCGCATCGCCTGCGGCGTAATCGGCTGGGCGAAAACGCAGTGATCAGCGGCTTGCGGCTGACTCTGACGAATTTTGGCTTGCAGACGGAATGACCGCGTAGGGTTCAAGTGCTGTAGTGTGCGCTGCCCTCAACGCACCCTTCTTGGAGCAAGCGGCCGGAATCTCCGCTGAGGACAGCGGATGCTACAGACGTTTTGGAACATGTAATCTCTTTGCTCGACAGAGCAGATTTCATCTGATCAAATTATCGGAAACCATCGCCCTTCACGCTTATGCCACGACTATCCAAAATTGAATTGTCACCCGACAACGGGTGCGTCATCGACATGAAATGGAGCCTCGGCCCGTTGAGCTATCGCGCTTCTGCGCTCGGCAAAGTCGAAGTTGAACCGACCAAGGACATAACCAGGTTGCCTGAACTGATCCTTTACGATCACATTGGCTTTAAAGGCTCCTACGCCCGCACGAATTTGAGTTTCCACTACGTCGGCGATTACTGGAACGACCGGATGAGCTGCGCCATCGTGGTGAGCGGCATCTGGCGATTTTATCGCGACGACTATTACAAAGGCCCATACTGGGACCTCGGCCCCGGATATTACGAAAGCTTCTTTGCTGAGAAAGGCCCCGACGACGTCGTCAGCTCTTTTCAGTGTCTCGCGCTGACGTAGGATAGCGCACGCGTCTCGCGTGCTGGCGAAGCCATCCTCGGATTTGCGGACTTTTCGTTCCCAGGTTTTTCACCTAAACCCGCCCAGTCTCGTGTGTAGGAACTGCTTTGAAAAAGATTGTTTCGCGGCGACGCCGAACCAACACGCGGGACGCGTGCATTATCCAGACGAACCTGCGACCTCGAGAACTTCACGCGCGCAGCCCCAGGAGAGGGTGAAACCGGCGCCGCCGTGACCGTAATTGTGAATGACGGCGCGACCGTCGGCGATGCGATCGCGTTCGAGGCGCACGCCTGATCTTCGAAATGGGCGCAGGCCGACGCGCTCGGCGAGGACGCGCGTTTTCCCGATGTTCAGCACTCGGCTGCATTCGGCGACAATTCGCGATGTCGTTGCGGGATCAGCGGCGAGATTGTCGCTGAGTTCATTTGTTCCACCGAAAACGCAATCATTGGAGCGCGGGATCGCGTACATGAGCGGCGCGTCATCACACACGATTGCGCAGGAAAGACTCTCGATTCTCGGGACGATTGCGACCTGCCCGCGATGTGGCTCGAGATCGGCGTCATGCACAAGCTCGCGCGCGCCGATCCCTGCGCAATTGATCACGGGGTCGAATTTTCTGTCGACATCTTCGAGCCTTTCGAAGTGGACGTTGGCGTGAATTTCTCCGCCAGCCTCGCGAAAGCGTGCGGCGAGGTAATCGAGATAAACCGTGGCGTCCATCAAAGGGACGCGCAGCGAGAAACCGCTTTTGAAGCCGCAGCCACCGCGCTGTGCGCGGTCCCGAACGGGCCACAGGCCCGTTGCTACAGAAGAAAGCCGCTCCGCGCCCAGCGGAATGGCCCAATCTGGAATTTCAATTTCACCGGTCCGCAAGAACTGCCGCGATTCGATGATCGAGACACCGCTCTCGGGAAAGCGAGCGAGGTCGAGGAGCACCTGGTAGCTTTCGAGCGCCAATGGGATCACTCTTTCGGCTGGCTCGACATGGTAGGGAAACCAAACCGCCGCAGCCACGCTGGAGGTTGTTTGCTGCCCGATGTCCTTCGCGAAGATCGCGGCGCGGTGACCGTGCTCAGCAAATACGACACCGCACGTCAAGCCCGATACGCCCGCGCCAATAATGGCGATTCGCTCTGCCATATCACCATGGTGTAAGCGCGACGCAAAAAAACAAGGAGCCGCGATCTTCAGATCGCCGTTTAAATCACGAATTGTAGGGCGTCTCTGTGAGACGCCGATACCTGGCGTTTGGCACAAACGCCCTACAGTTTGGTACGTGCCAAATCTCGAAGCAGCATTTAATGTTCACCGGTCATGGTTTCGCTAAACCGAGATGCGCTCACGGAAAAAATCCTGGAGGGCGCGCGGATTTCCACAGATGACGCGCTGGAATTGTATCGGTCCCCGCTGGAAGAACTGGCGGCGCTTGCGAATGCGCGGCGCGATCTGGCAAAGGCCAAAAGCTATGACGGCCGCGGCCGCGAGATCGTGACCTATATCGTCGATCGCAACATTAATTACACAAACGTCTGCAACGTTTACTGCAAGTTCTGCGCGTTTTATCGGACCGAGAAAGACGAAGATCATTACGTGCTGAGCTTCGAGCAGCTTGATCAAAAGCTGGATGAACTCACTGCAGCAGGCGGAGTGCAAATCCTGATGCAGGGTGGGCATCATCCGAAATTGTCGTTCCAATGGTACATCGATCTCTTGCACCACATCCGCGAAAAATATCCGCACATCAATATTCACGGATTCAGTCCGCCGGAGTTTCAACATTTCGCGGAGACATTCCGGATGCCGCTGCGAGAAGTGATCTCGGAATTTAGAACGGCCGGGCTTGGCTCAATCCCGGGTGGCGGCGGCGAAATCCTCGTAGATCGGGTGCGCAAACGGATTTCGCCTTTGAAAATCAACAGCGACGAATGGCTGGAGGTGATGCAGGTAGCGCACGAGCTCGGATTGAAATCGAGCGCCACGATGATGTTCGGTCACGTGGAGACCATCGAAGATCGCGTCGAACATTTGCAGCGGATTCGCGATCAACAGGATCGCAGCGGCGGGTTCACGGCGTTTATTTGCTGGACCTTTCAGCCGCAGCATACGGTGTTGAAAGTGAAGCAGCCGACTGGCGTGTCCGAATACCTGCGAATGCAAGCTCTCGCACGGATTTTCCTGGACAACATCGATAACATCCAAAGCTCGTGGGTGACGCAGGGACCCGACATCGGCCAGATCGCGCTGAGGTATGGCGCAAACGATTTCGGCTCAGTGATGATGGAAGAAAATGTCGTTAGCAGCGCCGGCACGACGTTTCGGCTTGATGCCGCGCAAATCGAATCGCTCATCCACGGTGCAGGCTACGAACCGCGCCGGCGAAATAATTGGTACGAACTGTTGAACTGATCGTTAACCGAGCCGCGTCTCTATGAGACGCGATAGCCGGCCTGGTTTCCGTGCCACGATTACGCCTCGCATAGCGAGGCGGCTACACATCGGCGCTCGCTATTCGTAATCAAACACGCACACGATCCTTCTGGAATAGCGCGTGATTTGAGTTCACACTCATTTTCAGGAGGAGACTGTCATGGAATTACTCGAAGTGTTTCCGCGAGTGATCAGTTGGGCCGTGCCCATCATCATTCTTGCTATCATCATTTTTCCGCAGGCGATCCGGATCCTGCGCGAATACGAGCGAGCAGTAATTTTTCGCCTGGGGAAATTGGCCGGCGCAAAAGGACCGGGCATAATTTTCCTTATCCCGATTGTCGATCGAATGGTGCGAATGGATTTGCGAGTCGTCACCATCAGCGTCGAGAAGCAGGAGGTGATGACGCGAGACAATGTCCCGGTGACGGTCGATGCGGTTGTTTATTTCCGCGTCGTCGATCCGCAAGCCGCCGTCGTGAAAGTGGAGAACTTTCTCAAAGCCACTTCGCTGATGTCGCAGACGACGTTGCGTAGCGTGCTCGGCCAGGCCCCCTTGGATGATCTGCTTTCGCAGCGCGAGTCGATCAACCAGAAGTTGCAGGAGATCATCGATCGGCAAACGGAACCATGGGGCGTCAAGGTAACGGCGGTCGAGGTCAAGGACGTGGCGCTGCCCGACACGATGAAGCGCGCCATGGCGAAACAAGCCGAAGCCGAGCGCGAACGCCGCGCTAAGATCGTCAATGCTGAAGGCGAATTTCAGGCTGCTGAAAAAATGGTGCAGGCCGCAGCGATGATGAGCAAGGAGCCGATTGCGCTGCAACTGCGCTTCCTGCAAACGATGCGCGAAATTTCCAGCGAACATAACACCACGACGTTTTTCCCCCTTCCGATCGACCTCTTGACGGCATTGATCAAAAAGAGCGAGCCACCAAAGCCGTAGTTTGCCAGTCGAATTAGCGGACGATCCCGGCGGTTTGCTGGCGAAAACGTTTGGCGCCACCGGATGCTGGATGGCGAACGGAATGCGCAGTAACACCAACTTGCTCGAGCTGCGCGGCGGCGATTTTTCCCAGGGCGACGATTTGCTCGCAAGGAAATAATTCGAGGAAGGCCTTCAGCGCAGGGCGACCGGAAAGTTGCTCCGACTTGTTAGGCGTACGATTGCTCAACAGCCCGAGGTGCGGATCGAATGAATGCCACGGAAACGCATTCCACAAGACGAACTCGTCCGGCAGTACGCCAATCTTCAGCAGCGCGCCGCAGACAATCGTCGCCGTCGGTTCCGCAAAACCATGCGGACAAACACTCGGTTTGCTGGTGCGGCGTGGCTTGATGCCCGCTAGAATGACCGGCTGTTTGCCGAGCAGCATGCGCTCCGAAGTCATCGGGATTCCACTGAAATGACCACCGCGATAACCGAGCGCTTCGCCGACGATCGCCAGCCGCGCTTTGCCGAGCCGTTCGCGAAAATAGACGGCCAAATGTTTTCTGCGAATCGCGGGGGAGTGTGGGCCAATGTCGTTTTCCTCATCGATTTGCCACCACGGATTGAACACCGCGCCGGAAGGGGATGCTTTTAACAGTCGCAGAAACTTATCCAGCTGCTTGTGGGACATCGCCTGAACTAAGTGCAAACGTAAGCGAGATGCCAGAGCTGCCCGAAGTCGAAACGTTCAGACGATACCTGGACAGCACGTCGTTGCATCAGCGGATCACTGGTGTCGAGGTGCGGGACGCGTATGTCTTGCAACGCGTTTCTGCGCGTGAGTTGGCACGTCGACTAAAAGGGCGCCGCTTCGAAAGCAGTCACCGGCACGGCAAACATTTGTTTGTGCGCGCCGGGGATGAGCTCTGGTTGCGGTTGCATTTCGGCATGACCGGGTCGCTTGAGTACCTCAACCGCGACGAAGTAACGCCGAAAACTGCGCGAGTGATTTTTCGTTTCGCGGATAACTGCCGGTTGGCCTTCGACGATCAACGGAAATTTGGCGAGATCGAGTTGATCGAGGATGTGGATGAGTTTTTGCAAAGACGCGGCATCGGTCCGGACGCGCTCGATGTCGGTCTCTCGCAGTTCAAGGCAATTCTTGGAAAACACCGCGGCGCGGTGAAAGCGATCTTGTTGAACCAGCAGTTGATCGCCGGGATCGGCAACCTTTACGCAGACGAAATTCTTTTCCGTGCACACATGCACCCGGCCACAGACGCCGCCAGATTAAGCGACAAGGATCTGGCCCGGCTGTTTCGTGCAATGCGCCATGTGCTGGAGAAAGCGATTGTGCTGAAAACCGATTTCAATCGTTTGCCGAAATCCTGGCTGCTGCCGCACCGTGGAAAAGCCGGAAGATGTCCGCGCTGCGGTCGCGCGTTGCAATCAGCAACTATCGGCGGCCGCACTTCATGGTTTTGTCCGCATTGTCAGAAGCGCACGTCCAGAAGTTAGGCCTGTAGTCCGCCGTGCGACGCGCTGCCGCAAGCCTGACGTGTTAACGCGGCTGTCACATCGCTGCCATTTTCGTAACCGAATTATCACAAACGTCACGTTTACTTTGGTCGCGCGAGGGCGGAAAACACGAAATCCAAATCAGCATCAAATAACTATGAAAACTCAATTCCGTATCACTCCACCAAACAACAACAATCACCTAAACGACGCGGCCAGATTTCGCGGATTTTTGCTCGGAAAGATCCGATGCAAGGCCGCGCTGCTCGCCAGCGTCGCAACCTTTGTTTTATGTGTGGCGCAAACATCTCCGGCAAATCCGCCGCAAGAAATCCGTACTGTTTTCGTGATTGCGATGGAGAATCACAACTTCACGCAACCGCCCTCGCAGACCAGCCCGGAGCAAATCTTCGGCAACCCGGCCGCGCCGTACATGAATAGCCTCATTACGCAGGGCGATCCTAACGCGGCACAAGTTTCGTTCGCCACGGCGTATTACAATGCGGGCACCGGCGTCCATCCATCCGAGCCGAATTATGTTTGGGCGGAAGCGGGAACGGATTTTGGCGTTCACACCGACGCCGACCCCAGTTTCGCCAATGGCAATATCTACGGCGTTCCGCACTTAACCGCCCAATTGAACGAGGCGCACATTCCGTGGAAGAATTATCAGGAAGACGTTCAATTGGCCTCCAGCTCACTCCACAGCGCGTCGGGAACCAATGGGCCGGTCAATCCATTTAACGGCTCTACGCAATACAATTATGCCCCCAAACACAACCCGATGGCATTCTTCACAGATACGCTGGTTCAAAATGTTTATCCGCTCGCGCAATTGTTTGACGACCTCAACCACAATTCGGTCGGACGTTACAACTGGATCACACCCGACCAATTAAACGACGCGCACACCGCGTTGAATGGCGGGTTCACTTATCACGGCACGCATTACACCGGTGACTCAGCCAACATTGCGCAAGGGGACAACTTCCTCTCGCTGGTCGTTCCGCAAATCATGGCTTCGCAGGCCTACCAACGTAACGGCGTGATTATCATCTGGTGGGACGAAACCGAAGGCGGCGACGACGCAACACGCACTTTAATGGAAGCCGTTATTTCGCCGCTGGCCAAGGGCAACGCCTACTCCAGCAGCGCTGTAATGAGCCATTCTTCTGACCTCAAAACGATCGAAGAAATTTTCGGCCTGCCAAACGTCAACAATCCCATCCCGGCGAGCGAGACCAACAACTTCGGCGGTCAGAACAACGTCGCGATCGTTAATGACTTGAGCGACTTGTTTGTGCCGGGAACAATTCCGACGGCGAGTCTGTCGGTGACCCCCGGCGCCTTGGTGTTCGATCCGCAGACGCATCAATATTCTCAACAGGTGCAGATCACAAACAACGGCAATGGCCCCGCGCCGGCGCCAGTGCGGCTGGTGCTGGATAATTTGAGCGCCAACGCCGTGCAGCTCAATGCCGATGGAACGACGGCGGTTCTTGCGCCGCTCGGCAGCTCTTACATCGGCATCGACCAGGGCAACGGCACGCTCCGTCCGCACCAAACACGGACGGTGACGCTCGAGTTCGATGATCCCAGCAATCAAAGCGTTACATACGATACGCGAGTGCTCTCCGTCGTGCCAACGCCTTAAACCAGAAAAATCCCCCATGTCCAAACAAGCAAAAGCGGCCTCCGAAAACCGGCGGCCGCGTTTTGGTTCGGAAATTTCCAGTCGCACTTTGTCTGCGCCGATCCGTTTAAAAGCAGGAGAAACTGCCTTGGTAAGCAAACAAGACATCATCCCGGAAAGGACGGGGCGCCGTCGGCCCTACAGCCAGCATGGCTGTGCTACACCATCGGCCGGAAACGGCCTACCACGTCCTGCAAACGCCCGGTAATCTGGCCCAACGAACAGACTTCGGCTGCTTCGAGCAGAGGCGGAAAAACATTTTCGTTGCGCTCGGCAGCCGCGGCCAGTTTGTCCAGCGCGCGGTTCGCTTTCTCGGTGTTTTTCTTTTTGAATTTGCGGAGCCGATCGACTTGCAACTGCTGTTTGGCTCGTGGCGTACGCGCAAGCTTCACCTCAGGAGCTTCATCATCGCCGTCGCGGTACTTGTTTAATCCGATGATTGGGCGCGTGCCATCGTAGATTTGTTGTTCGTACCGATGGGCGGCGTTTTGGATCTGGCTGCGCTGATAACGCTCTTCCACCGCCGGGAGCACGCCGCCGAGCCGTTCGATCTCGCGAAACTCATCCAGAATCGCCGTTTCGACTGCGCGCTCGACAGCTTTCATGCCGGGCGAACCGCTCAGCATGTTCATGGTGTGTTTGAAAATGCCGGACTCCTCCAGCAGGATCGCCTGCCCGTGCGCGGCGAGCCGGATCCATTCTTCACTCGGCGTCGTGAACGGTTCGTCCGCGCTGTTGGAGTGGCACGAATTTGTGGCGTTCATGTAAGACAAGATCAATTCCGTGGCCGTTCGGGTGAGATTGTTTTTGAACTCGGCGGCGATTAACGAGCGGCCACTGGTTTGCGTGTGCAATTTGAACAACTGCGCTCTCGGACCTGCGCCGAACACGTCGCGCATTCCGATCGCCCAGATACGGCGCGACACGCGCGAGAGCGCAATGTACTCCGCGTCGAGTCCGCAATCGAGAAAGAACGAAAGGCGCGGCCCGAATTGATCGACCGGGATTCCGCGCGCGGCGAACATTTCCGCGTACGCAAAACCGTTCGAGAGCGTGTAAGCAGCCTGCTGCACTGGCGTTGAGCCGGCCTCGCCGATGTGATAACCGCTGATCGAGATTGGATACCAGCGCGGCATTTCGCCCGTAGTGAACTGCACCATGTCCGTGAGAAATCGTAGCGACGGCTCGATCGGGAAAATCGTTTCGTTTTGGGCCTGGACTTCCTTGAAAATGTCCGCCTGAACCGTACCGCGCAATTTTGGAACGACCTTCGGACCAAACCGCCGTTTGGCAGCGGCGATGTACATGGCCATGATCATCGGCGCCGGACCGCTGATGGTCATTGAGGCGGAGAAGTTCGGCGATCCAAGATCGAATCCATCGTAAAGCCGCACCATGTCTTCGACGGTGTCGATCGCCACGCCGCCCTCCCCAATTTTTCCGAAAACGCCGTCGGCATCGCTATCCAGCCCATAAAGTGTCGGCCCATCGAATGCCGTGCTAAGGCGATGGGTGCGTTGGTGGCGCGTTAGATAGTGGAACCGCTCGTTCGTATCTTCAGCCAGCATGAGCCCGGAGAACAAACGCGTAGGCTCTTCAGGTTGCGTAATCTTCTTGCCGGTTTTGCTGCCGTTCTTTTCGAAACTCTCAGTCTCGCGAACCGGCTCGAGATACATTTCGCGATACGTAGCGTTGAGATAAGGGAATTCGCCCGGCAAACCTTCACCGAAAATGAAACGCGCGATCTCGCCCGCCTCATCGATCTCAGGTAACGCGAGACGCGGCAGCGGCAAACCGGTCGGTGTGCGCAAAACCGGGATTTTCGCTTTTGTATCGTTCCAACGTCCCAATAGATCGCGACCGAATTTTTGATCGGTGCGCGCCCGCTTCACCTGATCGAGAACGAATTTGTTATATTTTTCGACCGATTCGACGACTTGTCCGAGCTTGCTCATAGCATTTCTCCATCGCTTTGGTTGTAGAGGCGCTTGTGGCAAGCCTCTATCTCTTTGGTTCGGCGTTTCACACAAACGCCGCTACAACTCTTTTCGCGAGATTAACTCAAACAATCGGTCGACGCCAGAGTCGCGGTGCCGTTTTGCGACCGTATCGACCAGTTGCTGGTCTCGTCGATTTTGTTCGAGACGCTGCTCGATTTCCGTGTGCGCAGTGCGCGCCCGCTGGAGATCGCTCTTGTTCACCACCACGATGTCCGCCAGATCGAGCATCACGATCTTTTGCAATTGCAACCGGCTTCCGTAGTCGGGGTTCATCACCAGCACGGTTGAATCGATAATTCCATTTTTTTGGAATGGCATCGCCTCCTGGCCGGTGCCGACCGTCTCAATAATGACGTAATCGAAATTCGACCGCGCCAGCAACGCGAGGCAGTCGTGCGTCGCGGGCGAAAGTCCGCCCGCTTGTCCCCGCGTGGCCATGCTGCGCATGAACACGCGATCATCCTGCGAATTGATCATCGTTGCGCGGTCGCCCAGCAACGCGCCTTTGCCGACTACGCTGGGATCATGCGACAAAATCGCGATTCGGCCCTTTGGATTGTGATTCAGAAACCGCAGGACAAGCTCGTCGATCAACGTCGTTTTCCCCGCGCCGCCCGGCCCGGTGAAACCGATGACTTTCGGATTTCCGATTTGTGATTGGTGATTTTCGATTTTGACCTTCGGCGTTCGACGTTTTCTGTTCCTAATCCCGTACGCCTCTTCGATCTCGCTGAGTTTATGCGCGAGCTCGTGATCGACGGATTTGGGGCGTGGCCGTTTCGTTCGCGGTTTCCCATAACGCCGATGGACAAATTTCACCATGTCGTCGAGTGAGGTGCCGGCAAAGAAAATCTCGTCTACGCCCTTGCGTCTCATCATTGCGGCATCGTCGTGCGTGATGGTGCCGCCGCCGCCGCCGAAAACCTTGATATCGTCTGCGCCTTTTTTCCGCAAAAGATCGACAACGGTCGCGAAAAATTCGACGTGTCCGCCGTTGTAACTCGAGATGCCAATCGCCCGTACGTCTTCCTGGATGGCCGCGCGGACGATGTCGCCTACCGAGCGGTGATAGCCGAGATAAACCACTTCGATCCCGTGCCGGATGAATTCCAGGTTGATCGTGTTGATCGCGCTATCGTGACCATCACAAATCGGAACTGCGGTCAGAATTCGAATGGGCGAAGGCATTTCTTCTAAGAGATAACAACAAATCTGGAATCCAGGAAAACAGGAAAACTGACGAAATGTCTATCCTGCGTTCCCGCTTTCGCGATTAATGTCCACAGATTTGAAAGCTTGGCGATCGCTTCGCGTCCGTTGCAGCGCAGATTATGGATTTGCATCAACTGGTCCATTGTCGGCGCGATTGTTTCTTGCTTCCTGCTTTCCTGAGTAAGATCCGCCACAACCGCATGAAAAACTCCGGGTCGTTTCGCGCAATCCTCACCGCCGGTTTGGTCGTCGGTGTTTTGGACATTTCTTCCGCGCTCGTGATCTGGTGGCAACGGGGCGTAGGGGCGCGGCGGGGATTGCAGGGAATCGCCGCTGGATTGCTGGGCGAAAACTCCTTCGACGGAGGATTGGTAACGGCTGGCCTCGGTCTGGCGCTCCATTTTTTCGTGGCGTTTGTGGTCGTATCGATTTTTTACCTGGCCAGCCGAAGGATCGAATTTCTGACGATTCATCCTGTTGTGTCCGGTGTGTTGTACGGGATCGGCGTTTACATTGTGATGTACTGGTTCGTGTTGCCAACGGCGTTTCCAACGTTTCGACACCGTCTGTGGAACGAGTTGCTGGCCGTTGCCATTCATATTTCGTTGATCGGGTTGCCGTGCGCATTGATTGTGCGCAGGTACTCTCAACAAACGCGGCAATCGTCATGAAGGATCCTTTCGATTTCACCGGGAAAGTTGCGCTGGTTACAGGTAGCTCGCGCGGGATTGGCGCGGAGATGATTAGAGGTTTCGGCACACGCGGCGCGCAATGCGTGGTGAATTATGTCGCCGAGCCGGAGGAAAAAAACAAAGCCGATGCTCTCCGTGTAGCGAAGGAACTGAATGAACCGCTGGTAATCGAATGTGACGTGACGCAGCCGCAGCAGGTCGAAGCGATGATGAAGCAGATACAGGATCAGCGCGGCGGGCTCGATATCCTGGTAAACAATTCCGGGGTTATCAGCGATCGCACCATTAAGAAGATGTCTCTGGACGAATTCGAGAGCGTCATCCGCGTCAATCTCATCGGGACGTTCACAGTCACGCAGAAAGCGGCAGCGATTCTGCGCAACGGCGGACGAGTGATCAACATGTCCTCCGTGAGCGGACAGATGGGGTTGTTCGGCCAGGCAAATTATTCGTCGAGCAAAGCCGCAATCATTGCGCTCACCAAAGTTTCAGCACGCGAGTTTGCGCGGCAGAACATAACCGTGAACGCCGTAGCGCCTGGATTCATCGATGTAGGAATGAGCAAAGGCATGCCGGACGAAGTGACCCAGAACTTCATTAAACAAATCCCGCTCGGCCGCCTGGGCGATGCTCACGAGATCGTCGATGCGGCGCTATTCCTGGCGTCGCCGATGGCAAGTTACATCACTGGACACGTGCTCAACGTGAACGGCGGATTTTACCTGGGGTGACCTAACCTTCGTCTGCGGTAGCCTTGGCGAAGGTGGGTCAGTCCAGTTTCTGCACCAGCAACCAGACTAAACCTGAAAGCACCGCTGCGAATGTCGACAGCACGATCGTGGCGCGCTTGGTCTGCCGTATTTTGAATGCTGGTTTGGGAATGTCGTCGTGAATTTGACTGGCCTCGAACAGTTTCATCAGGGCAAAAGCGACGACGAAACCCACCGCAGCCCACTTCAGGCATCCCAGAGTCAGGTCCACCGTTCAGAGGGTAGCGCAGACGACCGGCTCGCTCAAGGCCGGTGCTGCAATCTCTCTTGCCGGCGGGCAAGGGCCAGCCACACCGGCGCAGCACATTCGTTCATCCGGACCCACCACAGACAATTGGCCAACCACGATCCGAGCCGAATGGTTCCCGCCTGGGAATGTGTTGACGGAGCGGTATTAAGCCGACGAAGAATCTGCTTTGGCTGCGATACTTTGCACCGCATCAGCCAATGTCTCGAAGGTGGTGATAGTGACGTCCGGTCCGTAATGGAATTGGGAAAGAATGTTGAGACCAATGTCCTTGTGCGGATCGGGCATGATCCGTGTCACGGAGGCAACCTCTTTTTTGGCCAACGCGTCCATGATCTCGGCGATGTGCCGCGCCGCTCCGGAATCCATTGACTGCAGCCCGCGGAAATCCGCCAGAACGCGAAACCCGGGCGCGACATCTTGCAACACCTCACCGATCCGTTGCGCGATCATCTTTGCTTCTTCGGTCGTGACTTTTTGCGCAGCGCTGATCACCAGCAGGCGTTTCGACCGGTCGAGCTCAACGGCGTACATGCCTCGTCATCACACGAAGCGAGCGTGGTCGCAAGTGTCTCACTGTGCACGGATGGCATGCCGCGACAGGACGAAAGGCGTTACACCGCGTTTTGGAAGAAAGCGTTTTCGAACGTTGACTGAAACGCGCCGGGCTCGGTGTCGCCGATCCGAAATCGAGGACTGATTTCGAATTGCGCCGCGCAAAAAGTTTCGACGTCGTTCCTGCTGCACTTCTCGAGTGACGCCCGCACCGTGCTTAAAGCGAGCGCCGGCGTGTTGCAATCGCGGCTGAGATGCCCGAGCACGACGCGCTCGATTTTTCCCGGTAACAATTCCTCAATCACGACTGCCGCCGCCGTGTTCGACAGATGTCCGTGCCGCGACTGGATGCGCTGTTTCACCGGCCACGGCCGGTGCGTGTCCTTCTGCAAAAGTTTTTCATCGTGATTAGTCTCGACCACCAGCGTTTGCACTTGTCGCAAGCGTTCGGTGATCAACTTGGTCACGTAACCGAGGTCGGTGATAAACCCGAGGCTGCCTGAGCCTGCCTGAAACACGAACCCGAGCGGATCCACCGCGTCGTGCGGCACCGGAAACGTTTGCACCGTGATATCGCAGATCGCAAACTCAGCGCCAGTGGCGAACAATCGCCAATTCCGACATCGCTCCGAGAGACCGCTGGATCGAAGCGCTTCGCCCGTGAGCCGATTGCAGTAAATCGGCAGGTCGAATTTGTGGCAGAGAACTTCGAGGCCGCAGATGTGATCGGTGTGTTCGTGCGTGAGAACAACGCCGTCGAGCTGCTCCGGCGTGACACCACATTGCTCCAGACGCAACACGACTTGCCGCGCGCTCAGACCGCCATCAACGAGAATATTGCAATGCTCGGTGGCAACCAGCGCGCTGTTCCCGGCGCTCCCGCTGCCGAGCATGGTCAAACTGAACACGGGTCTCAAGATAGCCGCGTGATTTCATCGGACGCAAATACAAATCAGTTCGAATCGGACCAGCTCGAACATTGAGGGCGAGGCAAAGCGGCGGGCGGATTCCGTAAAATAGCGACAGCAAGACGATCCACTTTGCAGCGACAATCGTCTTGCACAGGCGGTGCGTGCGGGTTCAGAATCGGCGTCCTATTCCAAAACGAAAGGATCACTTATGCCAATTGGAGCCTCTCTTCACATCGGTCTCAACGCTGTCGATCCAAAACAATATAGCGGGTGGAATGGACAACTCACCGCGTGCGAGTTCGACGCAAACGACATGCAAGCGTTGGCGAAAGCCCAGAAATTCACCAAGGTAACCAAACGCCTGACAAAAAAGGCGACGCGGAATCGGGTCCTGGCTGACATCAAAGCCGCAGCGGCGAAACTGAAACGGAACGACATCTTCTTTCTCACCTATTCGGGGCACGGCGGGCAGGTGCCGAACACCGGGAACGATCTTGAGCCTGACGGCTTCGATGAAACATGGTGTTTGTACGATGGCGAACTGATCGATGACGAGCTTTACGCTGCGCTGAAGCAATTCGTTAGCGGCGTGCGGATTTTTGTGCTGTCTGACAGTTGCCACAGCGGCACAGTGCTGCGCGCAATCCAGTTTTCTGCGCTCGGCGTGACACCGGTGCGCCCGCGTATGATGCCTCGCGATGTCGCGCTGCGCGTTTACATGGATCACCAGAAGTTCTACGACAAAATCCAGCAGCGCAGCTCCAGTTCGCGCACGCGGATGCGCGCCACCGCGCTCTTGATTTCCGGATGCCAAGACAACCAGACCAGCGCAGATGGCGATCGCAACGGTTTGTTTACCGAAACTGTGCTTGCTGTTTGGAAAAATGGAAAGTTCAAGGGCGACTACCGCGGCTTCCACAAATCAATTGTGAAACTGATGCCGCCGACGCAAACGCCAAATTACTTCACCGTCGGACCGGTCAACTACCCGTTCGAAGAACAGGAACCGTTTACGGTGTGATCGGATGAGAATCCTCTTGGTTCACGGAGTCGGCCACGAGGAGCGTCCTGACAATCAGCCGTGGGAACGCCCATGGGAAGAGGCGATCACCGCCGGGATCCAGTATTTCGATCCTGCGTTTGCGTCGACCTACGAGCGTTTTGACTACGACAGCTTGTTCTCGGGCAAGATTAATCTCTTCACTGACGTAGGCGCGGCGGCGCATCTTGGTTTCGCGCCGATCGGAGCCGCCATCGAAGATGCGGCTCAGATCGTGTCTGGCTGGTTTCGACCCAGGCGCGACTTGTTAGATTGGGCAAAACCCGCCGCCGAAGCGGCCGACGGCTGGCACGCAGGCATGGTAGCGGAGTGGGACCAGAACGCCGCATTGCGCACCGCGTTGCGCAAACGTTTGATCGAGCGAATCAAGACGTTCAACCCGGACGTGATCATGGCGCACAGTCTCGGGAGCGTCATTTGCTACGACGCATTTTCGCATGAGGACAAAAACGCGTGTGCCGGGCGCTATTTAGTGACATTCGGCTCACAAATTGCCAATCCGTTCCTCAAAGCCGCGCATTTCGACAACAAGATCGGTGGCGTCAATCAGAAGTATTGGTTTCATCTGTTTAACAAAAGCGATCCGGTTCTCGCTCATCGGATCGTCGATCGTGTTCCGAATTTTGAGGAAATTTCCTGGGACGACCCGGTCGCCGGCCATGATCCAGTTGTCGATTTGGAGATGTTCCCCGGTCACGCCGGTTATCTCCAGCGTGATTTGACTTGGCAACGCGTTTATCGCGTGCTCGCGCAACAACCGGGCGTGCGTGCCCTGGCCAGCCGAAGCGCGCAATTCCAGAGCACGGTGCGACAACGCCAGCGGCGCGCATTGCTCGTGGGCATTAACAATTATCCCGATCCCGCGTCGCGGCTGGAAGGCTGCGTGAACGACGCCTTTCTCATGAGCAGCGTTTTGCAGGAAATCGGGTTTGACGCTGAAGATATCCGAGTTGTGCTTGACGAGCGCGCCACGGCTGCGGCGATTCGCGAGCGGATCGACTGGTTGCTCGACGGAACGGCCGATGGACACGAGCGCGTGCTTTTTTACAGTGGTCATGGCGCACAGTTGCCGGAGTACAACTCGGCCGAGAAAATCGATCACGTCGATGAATGCCTGGTGCCCTACGACTTTCATTGGACACAGGACAGCGCTATTACCGACGACGATTTTCTGCGCTACTACAGCGCGCTTCCATACGCCGCGAAATTCTTCGCCATCTTCGATTGCTGCCACTCCGGTGGTCTGACCCGGGATGGGGCGCGGAAGATTCGCGCCATTACTCCCCCGGATGACATCCGACACCGAATGCTGCGCTGGAACAAAGTGGAACAGATGTGGGAAGAACGCGACCTGCGGAACCTCAACCCCGATTTCGGCGGTAGCCGCCATCTGCGGGAAAAATACATGGGGCGCAATGGCAGCACGAAAAAACTGGGTACGGCAATGAGTCTCCGCGAGAACCAAAGTGCGACGCAGTACAGAAAAGCGCCGCGCGACCGGCGCGGCCCGTACATGCCGGTGGTGCTGGCCGCCTGTGAGGAGGGCGGCTATGCGTATGAATATCACCACGGCACGATCGGATATGGTGTGTTCACCTGCGCGCTGGCCAAGGAATTTCGCAAAGCCAAGGCGGCGCGTGAGAGAGATGTATCGTTCAGCGAGCTGAGCGAACGCGTGAACGCAACGATGAAGACTCTCCGCTACGATCAAATCTCTGGCGTCAAAGGGCCGAAAGCGGCATGTAGCGCGCCTGTGCTGGGATTACCGGCAAAAACGCGATCTCGTTAGGCCAAAGCCGCCTCGCAGTACGAGGCGTAGCCGTAACTATCAACACTCCGCAGGAAGGCGAGACGGTGCTTCGAGCCATTCGTGAATTGGCGTGAGTCCATGTGCGCGTCTGACAGAGACGCGGCTACAGAGTGTCCGCTGTTAACGCGTCGATGAATTCGCGTGGCGTCTCGGCGTTGAGCAATCTCGATCGGATCGTCTCATCCCTCACCAGTCGCGCCAGCGTGCCGACGCAAACCAGATAATCGCCGACCAAGCGTTCGGGAACGCCGATTACGAAAATGAGATGCGCACGCTGTTGATTTTCGCCGAATGGAATGCCGGCGCGGCTGCGCCCGACCCCGATCACAATTTCATCAACCAAATCCGTCCGCACATGTGGAAACGCGACACCGTTTTCGACGACGCTTGTATGCGCCTGCTCACGGGCGAACACTTGTTCGAGAAAAGCTTCGGGCTTGGCGATTTTCCCGCTGCTGATGTCGGACGCGAGCACGTCCACGATCTCACGAATCGCATTCGCCGGTTTGCGCGAGCGCAACTGAAGGATCACCTGTTGTTCCGTTAGCAGATCGGCGAGGGCAATAGGCATTACGGGGTGGAGAGATTTATTGGATTATGCAGCAAACGCAGTTATCCAGTTAAATAGCAAGCTGTGGCAACTCAAGATACAGCGGTAGCGCGGAAAGAGGAACGAACAGTTTCCTTGCAGCGGAGCATTTACGACCCGGGCTATGTCAACGCGATGTCGCATTTTTATCGGGGCGAACTGGGGCGGATCATGGTGTGGCGGCAACGGCTGGATATGACGACGAACTGGGCCATCACCAGCAGCACCGCGATTATTACAATCGCTTTTTCCACGCGCGCCGTGCCGCACATCATCTTCTTTTTCAACCTGGCCATCGTTGCCGTGCTGCTGTGGATCGAGGCGCGCAGATACCGTTTTTACGACGCCTTCCGCGCCCGCGTCCGCATGCTCGAAGCACATTTTCTTGTGCCAATGGTCATGGAAAATCGCGACCTGCTCCAGGGCGAATGGAAAAAGCTCGTATGCGAAGATTTGATTTTGCCCTGCTTCAAGATCACCAAGCTGGAAGCAATCGGGCGCCGGATGAAACGCAATTACATGTTCATCTTCATCCTGATCTTGATCGCGTGGCTGACAAAAATCTTTTTGCACGCCAACGAGCCGATCAACGATGTCGTATCGTTTTATCGGGCGCTGCGGATCGGACACATCCCGTCGTTTTTTGTGGCGATGGTTTTCGTGGGCACGTTTATCACTGTTATTTCCATCACCATTTACGTCAGCAAACGTTCCTCCGGCGAAATATCCGAGTTCGGCACGCACCGCTCACTCTGGCGCATTTAAGGCGTGCGGAGGCGACAGCAACGGTGCTACAACGAATTCATGAGAACCTTAACCACCTACATCAGCAGATTTCTTCTGATTCTCATCTTCTTGTCTGCTGTTTCGATCGCCAACGCCGCGGCTAAGCCAGGTGGCCGTCTCATTGTCATCAGAGTGGCGAACTTCGGGTGGAACCTTGCTGCAAACCTGAAGATCGATGGCCAAACCGTTGCGAACATTGTCCAGGGTCGCCGATTCGATCACCGCATCTCAGCCGGGCGGCATGTTCTGACTGTTTCGGTCGTGCCAAATATCCAGTTGAGTCAGCCGAGTTCGATTAATGTAAACGTGCATCCAGGCGGAACCTACATCTTTACCGCGCTATGGGATTCCATCCACGTCTATCTCCGCCCAACAACCTTGTCGCCCCCGGAGATGGCGAAATTGGGACTTTGAGACGGGCTATTTGATCTTCGCCAGGATCCCTTCCATCTCGTTCCGGCGAAACGCGCGCAAGGTTTGGCCTTTGACATTACCGAGTGCGCCCACCTTAAGCATGAACGCGCTTATGGTCTCATCATCCGGCGCCTCCACAATGACGACTGCGTCGTAAGCACCCATTGTCCAGTATTCCTCGACGATCTTCATTCCCATCTTTTGCGCCTCGGCGATGGCAGCGTCGCCACGCTTCACTGTGTCTTGAATGTTGCGAATACCCTGATCCTTAAACTGAATCAGACAGACATAACTAGCCATATTGTGTTACTCCTTGTGTTGGTTGTGGGCTGAAACAGTAGTGTGAATCTCTGCCTCCGCAGAAACTGGCAACGTCTGGAGCCATGGCACAATTACTCAGCTTCGGTCTCGTGAAGGCGACCGTAATCCACCGTGAGCTGTCCGCGGCCTGACTGGGTGTAGATCTCAACGAAGCGTTCGCCGAAGCGAACATCGCGCCAGCTGTAATCGTGCTGCGCTTGAACGGGAGCAGCAATAATAGGATCAATGCCTGAAACTGAAACCGCGAACAGCGAGCGACTCGCTTCGAGCGATTCGACCGTCGCGCCGTACAACGGGCTGCTCTTGTCGATCACATGCCGTAGGGTCAACGCCGCCGGAAAAAGGATCAATTTATCGAAGTGTAACTTTAGCGTGTAAAAGTATCGGAAATCGCCACCTTCCACCAGCGGTTCATCTCGCATGAACATGATGCGAAACTCGGTGTCGACGATGCTGTGTTGGTGTTGATTGCCGACACGTACCATGAGCGTGGGCTGACCATTCAATCGACCGATCACCAGGCATCTGCTAAACGCGATGCGCGCCACCGGGCGCGAGAAGCGGACAAAAATTATTCCGGTAACAACTGCGAGCAAAAAGATGCCGCTCATGATTTCGATCATGCTTACCACGTGTCCGTACAGCGTCTGCGGATACATGTGGCCGTAGCCAACGGTGGCCAGAGTTTGGACGCTAAAGAAGAAGCAGTCATAAAACCACCGGCCACCGGTGGTGCCTGCAATGCTGTTAGGATCGACACCGTAAAGGGTGGCGAACAACAGATTGAGCGTGATGTAAAAGGCTCCTACCACCGCGGCAAAATGCGACCATCGTAAAGCAAGCAGCCATTGATAAACGTCGCGCCACTGCCAGCCGCCAACGTTGACTTTAACAAACTCCACCTGACCGGAGTGGACGGAAACCCGGCCTGGTTTCCGCTTTGTTAGCTTCTTCTTCATCTGGTCTCGTGAACTAGATCCATGGCCGATGTAGCCACGGCCCTGTGGGCCGTCTCACTATTTACAGTACCGTATGGGTCAACCGGTCAACGAAATATAGTATGGGGACGGGACGCCCTCGTCCCGAAAACGAAAACATAACCGCGCGTTCGGCCTGGGGGCGGGCCGTCTCCAGGCGATCGCAATGAAACCGCGTCTGTTTCGTGCCTGGACCGCAACTAGCTCAACCTAGTGTGGAGACAAACTTCGAGATCGCTTGCAAGATTCGCTGGTCCACTTCTTCCTGCGTTTCGCCAATTGCATGGAGTTCCCGTTTCGACACACGCAACGAATGATCGCCACCCTCGACGACGTGCAAGAAATTCCCCGTTTTCATTTCGGTTCGCACCCGCTCCAGCAGATCCAGCGGACACAACGCGTCGCGCGTCCCTTGCACAAACAGGATGGGTGTAGTCAGCGCACGCAAAACTTCGTCGCGAAGTTTTGTGTGATCGCCCATGGCGCACAGCGGATAGCCAAGACAAACCAGGCCGTCGACTTTTTCCTCGAGCGACACATGGCATCCGATACGACCCCCCATGCTTTTCCCGACGAGCAAGACGCGCGGTGTTCGTTCTTCCCGATTCACGCATTTCGATTCACGACTCACGAATGTCCCCAAGGCCGCCCGATGCGCTGCGATGAGTTGCGGCAACGGATCGGGCCGCTTCCGCCCCGCGCGCATGTAGTCGTAGTCGAAAGTCTCGACTTCGCCGATCTCGGACAAATGCTGTTTCCAATTTTGCATCCACGGATGCAAAGAAGGTGCACCCGCCCCTGGAGCAAAAAGAATTAAACACCGGCTCACGGGAGTTTCCTGTGCAAAGACTCAGTCCAACACTGCTGTCGCCTCGATCTCTATCAGAAATTCTGGAACTGCCAGCGCCGAGACGCCGATCCAGGTACTTGCTGGCGGATTCTCGGGAGAAAAGAATTCCCTTAAAGCAGTACCCACCGCTGTTCCGCTCTCGGCCTGATAGTCCACAACGTAAATCCGCAGAGCAACGATGTCTTTTAAGGTGCCGCCAGCCGCGTCCATCGCTTTTTCAAGGTTACGGAATGCCTGCCTTGCCTGCTCAAGAACGCTGTCTCCACCGATGATGTCCTTCCGTATGTCCCAAGCCGTTTGTCCAGAGATGAACACCATCTTTCTCCCGGTGGCAATCACCACCTGGGAAAACCCATGCGGCAAGCTCGGGAATAGACTATTCGGATTGACGTATTCCTTTGGCATAAGTCACTGGCGGTTGAGCCGGCTGGTTAGATGTTCGGCCTGACCTCCGGAACATTCGGTGCACGAGGTAATCGACGCAATCGTATGAGCAGGATAAATGACGTGATTAACGAGATCACAAACACGCCGATCGAAACGACAAACCCAATCAGCACGACGGGCACCCAGTCATAGGAAAGCGGAACAGTCATCAGCCAAAAGCAGTAGCCAGCCGAAATCGGAGCAAGCACGCCGATCAGCCCGGCGACCTTCAAAACCAGTTTGGTTTTCATACCTACAAAGCAATACCGTCCACGAGAATCGAGCGGATTGGGAATCCGCGAGATGGACGGGATAGTCCGCTAGGGCGAACACCGCGGGCTGCGAAGCCGCGGGTAGACCGAAAAGCCGCGAGGGTAGCGGTTGCTGAGCGAAACAACCAATGAGCTGGCAAGACTTAAAAGGCACCGAGTGCGCAAGACGCTTCAGTCAATTTTAAAAAGCGAAATTCACCCCCGTACGGACCATGCCAAAGTTGTTGTTCGGTCCATCTACAAAGTTCCAGCTGAAATCACTGACAAAGCCAATGTGCGGCGTGAAGCGGACTTCTATGCCGCCGCCGACCTGGCCGATTCCGCGCGTTTCGCTGTCCGTATGACCAACGGTCTCGAGCTCGTCGAAGCCTTCGCCGGTTTCAAAAACCCGCCGATCCACTCGCTTCTGACCGCCACCAAAGATTCCGCCACCGCCACCAAAAATGTAGGGCGAAAACCGGGTGCAGGAGATCGGATAACGCAGCGTGAGCGTGCCTAACACAGCACCGACCACATTGTTCTCGCTTCCACTTTGAAACGCGCCCTCGCTTAAGTCCACAACGATATCTTGGTGCGACTGCTTTGCGTCCACAGCCCAGCCTTCGATACCAACACCGAAGTAACGATGGAAGAAGTACTTTAGATCTCCACCGCCGCCCCAAGCATGGTCGGCTTCAAGATAACGATCATTTTGCCACTCGTTCCCGGTGAATACATACGTTCCCCACAGACTCAGATTAAACTCGTTATCTGCGTACCACTGCGTGCACGATGGCGGCGCCACCTGCTTCATCTCCTTTCCGGAATAAGTTTCAGTTCCGGCAAAAGCAGCTGACGCGATTGCGACAACCCCCAATAGGCCCGACACAACTTTAGTCATTTATTTCTCCCTTGGTTAAGTCCTTCCCGACAACTTTGAAGTCAAAACACGATTGGGGCCATGTCAATAAAATGACGTATTGAGCCACCGGCAGAGTCTGTTGGGTAAATCAAACATCTCACATCGAACATCAAACATTTTGTTCGTTGACTTCATCGATTGGATAGGTCTAGCGATGGAGCAACGGGGAAACGTCGAACCCGAAGACCATTTGCCAAACAAAGATCACGAATCCCATTATCGTATGCGTGCGAATGCGCCTTGAGCGAAATCCAATGACTGCCACCGGAATACCAGCCACAGAATACCCCCAGCCCAACACGCCCTGTCCTATGATATAAGTCCAGCCGCCCTTCATATATGAGTCCATCACATCGATGACCAGGCCAAGCAGGTAAACTGAATAGAACCAGCGACGCTTTGACAGAAAATATGCATTCAGGTTGTCGACTTTGTCCCAGTCATTAGGAATGAGAAGAGCCACGAGAAAAAACAGAACAACTGCGTAGGAGATAATCAGAAAATAGTTCCAGAGCGTCCAAATGTTTCAGGATGTCGACTAGGCGGAACTCCCACCACCAAAAAAGAATCATCCACAGAAAAACCTGGGCCAGCCAGAATGCTGATGCCCAACTGAGCTGCACTGGACGGTCGCCTTCAGTGTAACGCTCGATCGCGCCGCTGACGCCTAAAAGCGCGTTTGTAATGCCCAGGCCGATGACGATCGAGGTCAGCACCATCACGTACTGAAATTGGTCGCTCATATCATTTTCGCATCAGCATGGAGACGTAACGCGATAGAGCTCAGCCACAGCCAGGGCAACCGTGCTAGCGCCGGCACGGGGGCCGATGAGCCAATCGACGACGAACTCAACAAAGCGGCTCATGGCTGGTGGCTGCAGCGAAGTATCTGGCTGCTGCCTGAGTGATCCCGTTTCGCCGCCATCCAAATCATTTCTCATTTGTTTGTCATGAAGAACATTCTCCTACTTCGCAGTTGGTTATGGAATAAAAACGAGCCTGCGACCATGTAAGTCTTGCCGTTGCCAAAGGGTTTCTACCGCTGCCAGCGGAGCCTGCTCAATATTAATGCGGAGTTTGCCACTCGCGGCCAGTGCCCAAATCTGCGGGAAGGCGTCGAAGATGGCTTTAGGCGGAATGCTGCCACCGCCGCCGCCATACAGCTCGAGCCCCGAGCTGCGAAGTGCAGCGGCGGGAAGGGCGATAGTCGGCCCAGCCATTTCCCCGACCTCAACAAGACGGGTTCTGGTGGCCTCGCCCTTCAGATCATGGCCAGTCAAGGCGGCAAGCAGCACTTCGGTAGGATGACCCCATAGATAGTCAATGATGACCTCGAAAGGCTTATGGCCGGCTTCGCGGATAAACGCTTGGGTCAGTTCTTTATCAGGTTGGTCGAGGTGAATGGTCGCGTCGGCACCCAGATCGTTCAACGTCCTTAATACTTGCGCGTTGCGCCCGGCGGCAACGACACGCCCCGCGCCAAGGTGCTTGGCTATCTGGACGGCGAGTTTACCAGCCACCCCGGTCGCGCCGAGAATCAAGACCGTCTCGCCACGCTTGAGTTGGGCGCGCCAGGCGAGCGAAAGCCAGGAAGATAAGGCGGGATTGGGCAAAGCTGCTGCAGTGACGTCATCGACTCCGTCGAGAATCGGTAAACACCAGGTTCGGGACGCGACGGTACGCTCGGCCATCATCCCGTAGGGGGGACGAGATCCGCCACAAAACACCCGTGTCCCATCGTCCAGGATGCCGACTCCGTCGGTACCACATACCACCGGCAGTTGACGATGGCTGTCGTAGTGCGAACCGCTCGCCATCATCTTGTCGATGTTTTTTAGCGACGCGGCTTTGACGTGGACGATCACTTCGCCCTGGCCTGGTTTTGGATCAGGGAATTCCTCGAAGCGAGGTGGTTTTCCAAACGCACGCAATACGGCAGCTTTCATGGGCATCTAATCTTCTTCTTTCCGCTGATAGCATCAAGGCCAGAGCCGTGCGATGGCACCGGCCTAACGAGAATTAGACTGCAACGTGCAATCTATTTCTGCCTCCATAGAGTGACTTTGACGGGAAACACTGCAGGATGGCAACGCTATTTCGGGCAAGGATCATGCCCGATAAGATCTCGGTTGCTATATGTCATATAAACGTGGCAGCTGCCCAGCCCGTGTCGTCTAACGTTCGCGCTCACTTGCGACGGCGCATTTCTTTTGCGGGCGCGCTGTGTCAGGTGCAGCGCATGGTTCGGCAGCGTGCCTTGTCGTTGGGCGGACCGCCCTGGCCGTGTCGAAACTGCAGCAACTCAACCGGCGCTCCATCGTCAAGTATGAACGCAACACGAACTCCAACCGACGGCTCGGTCGGTGCGATCAAAATCTCCCTGCCTTTTAGGGCTTCGTCCAAATCGTCGACGGCAAAGGCGATGTGCGGAATAATTCTGACGATCTCGGGCACGTGGCAATGCGGCTCGAACCGGATCCACTCGATCCCGTAAGGACTGGTCTCAAAACCGGCGACGTGAACCCCGAGGTGCACGACATGATGCTCCCGAGCACGAGGCTGTGTGTGTGGAATCCCGATATGGTGGTACCGCCATCCGAGCTTCGCTGTCACGGCCGGTGGCTCATGGTTCAGTCGCTTTCCCTTAGTCGACCCTCTCTTATTCCGTCCAATCCACTTCCTCACCTCGAGAGAATCCGAAAAAAGCGGAATCACGCAAATGAGATTTAGTCCACCCAAACCTGCGATGGAAAATTTGGAAAATATTATATGTCGGCTAAAGCTCCGCACCTCTTTGTAATGTACACATTACAACCAGGCTTTCTTTTTCGTGGCAAACACGCCGAACTCAAAATAAAAAGCAGTTCATTAGGGACACGGGATAACGGTATCTTGAGCGGCGACGATTTGCCATTGCCCATTGCGCTTTAGCCACGTGTCAGTCCACACCTGGCATCGTCTTGCCTCCTTGCCGTCTGCTCCCTTGCGGATGCGGCTTTCTGATCCGTAGGCGATAGCAATGGAGTCTCCGAAGAACCGCACCTTAACGTTACCGAGCTGACAGTCGCGCGCGAGAGCCTTGGGATCGATCGAGATAGCTTCGACCTTGTCGTAGCGATGACCGTCGGTTGCCGTTCCTTGAAAGTCGTCTGCTATAACGGCCTTCAGGTCTGGCTGAGGACTACAGCTTGAGTTGGCCCATTTGGCCTCTACAGCGATAATGAATTTGACGGTTGAGTCGTCTGGCGACCCCCATCTGCTGTCCTGGGCAATGCCTGGTGTGGTGAGGTAACCAAGAAACGAGATCGTAGCAACGAAGAGCATTGTGCGTGACATATATCCTCCTAATAGAACTGCCGAGTTAACAAGAGCCATAGTTTCACCTGGCGGCCTAACGAGATCAAGATGAGCTGCCGCTAGCGAGAACGCACGTCGTAGCGGGTTGAGAAGTTGAAGTCACAGAAAGCTGGACAGTTACGGCGGCTCGTGATCGACTCCATCGCGTGAGGTTAGGCCTGTTTCAACAGGCCCGCGATGGTAAAATCTTGCGACATCGGCTGGAAGCGAACTCCGGAACCGTCAAACACCTCATTGCCCGCATTTCGAAACCCAAATCTGCGATAGGCATCCACTGCATTAAGCGAAGAATTCACGGTCACGGTTGCTCTGCCACTATCGGAAATAAACCGTAGCGCCTCGTTCATGAGCCGTCGTCCGATTCCGCTCCGCTGTCGGTCCGAACGCACGAACAAGTGATAGATGTGCGAGGGAGGCTTAACCGCCGCGACCCCGACGATCGCACCACCTCCCAGGGCGACCCAATACGGGAATCCTTCGGTCATTCGCGTCATCGTCGACTCTTCATCCATATCTCTAAGTAGGTGCTCCAAGCCTTCAACCGGAAGGGTTGGCCCAATATGCGTCACTGTGAGCTCGGACACGAACCGACTGATAGCTTCGGCCTCAGATTTCTCGGCGAGACGAATCTTCATTTTTCAGCCTAACGAGAATTCGACCCAAAATTTGGGTATTTGCAGAGACATGCCCGATTTTTGGATCTAATCCCGGTTGAGTTTACGCTCGGGAGCAGAACATCGGCGTCACGATGCCAACTTTATTGTCGCCGCCGAAACCAGACAATCCAAATTGCCTAAGCAACCCGGTCAGGAAAACAATTTAGGCAGGACGTTAGCAACGAAATCAACCAAGCCGTGTCCGATCATGTTGGCGGCCAGATCGCGGCGCCACAGATAGAATCCGGTCATGATTAATCCTGCTGCGAAGGCAATGAGAATGTTGGCTGCGCCGCCTGACCAATGGCCAAGCGAAAAGATCACCAGCGGAATCGCTATCGACCAGAACCGACCCAGGCCAATAATCTGCGAGCGTTCGAGCGCGTAACCGCGATAAAATAATTCTTCCACCACTCCGGCGCGGAAAACGATCGCGGTGATCAACCATAAAGGCAGTTTCTCGAACGCGGCAGAGCCGGGACCATGTCCGTAGCCGGTGAGGTAAGCCAGCGCGCCGACAGCCACTGCCGACACGATGGCGATGATGAACCCCCATAAGATGGATTTCCACCAGCGCGCTGTGCCGAGTCCGATGGAACGCATGGGCAAATGTTCGCCGCGCCGGATGATCAAAATGAGAGCCAGCGCGCTCACCCAGATCAATCCTTCCTTTAGAACTGCCGAGGCAAACGTGGTTTCAGGGACGAAGAACACGAATACCTGGCGGATCGCGACCATGGCGAAAAGCGCGATGGCCAGTCCGGCCCACGTTGCGCGCGAAACTTTCGTG
>JBARAJ010000025.1:0-16319 GCA_049791915.1 Candidatus Udaeobacter sp. | reverse complement strand
GTGCATCAGTTGATCAAGGTGTTTCAGAAAAGCGAGCCGGTATTTGCCGAACGAGATGAACCGGCAGGGCAAAGGGCCGAGCGAGCGGGAGCGAGTAAGTCAAACGCGGTGCAACTTGCGGCGATTTTGCTGCTCACGTCATTTCTTCAGGTTAACTCATCGCGCGCCGCAGACACAAAGATCTGGGAGGAGTTCTCGGGAGAGAAAGCTCTGGCGCATGTTCAACGGCTTGTTGATCTGGGGCCGCACCCGGCGGGCTCGGAGGCAATCGAGAAAGCCAGAGATTATATCGAGCAGCAACTGCGTCATTCGGGCTGGCAGGTAACACGCCAGGCGTTCACCGACGACACGCCACGAGGCAAAATTCATTTTGTAAATCTGATTGCTCGGTTCGCGGGCGACGCGAATCCGGTATCCCCATCATTCTTGTTGTGCTCGCATTACGACACGAAATTATTCGACACCATCCGCTTTGTCGGAGCGAACGATGGCGGCTCAAGCACCGGTCTGCTGTTAGAGTTGGCCCGCGTGCTCGGGCAGCACCCGAGTCTTGCCCGAAAACTTGAGCTCGCGTTTTTCGATGGCGAAGAGGCATTCGAAAATTTTTCTGATACGGATGGTCTGTACGGGAGCCGCTACTTTGCCAAGCAACTCCAAGGCGAGCGCGCAAAACAATTTCGCGGAGGAATCTTGTTCGACATGATTGGTGACCGTTCACTTGACATTACGCTTCCCGCAGATTCACCGGCTGCGATGGCGCGCGATGTCTTTGCTGCGGCTGAAGCGCTGAAGCTGCGAAAATACTTCAGCTACCTCGACCGGGATCTGATTGACGATCACGCGCCGCTGAACGCGATTGGGATTCCGACGATCGACATCATAGATTTCGATTTTCCGTGGTGGCACACTGCGGATGATACGATGGACAAAGTTAGCGCACAGAGTCTTCAAATCGTCGGCTCCGTGGGTTTGTATTATCTTTCGGAGTTTTCGTTGAAGCGGTGAAACTGCGAAATTTCCGGATTGCGCCGAAGCATTTTCGTCGGCAGGCTGATCGCTGAACTGCCGACCTCATGGAGCCTCCCACGTCTGCGACACAGCCAAAGCACACAAACATTGGCGTGGTCGGGCTTGGGATCATCGGCCGCGCAATCGCTGGACACCTCCGCCGCAAAGGATTTTCCGTCTTCGTTTGGAATCGATCGCCGCGGCCCGTTCCAAATTTTGTCGGTTCACAGGGGGAACTGGCGAGCTTGTGCAATTACATCCAGATTTTTGTTTCTGATGACGACGCGCTCCTGCGGACCGTCGATCGGCTAAGCGAAAACCTTACGCCACGTCACATCATCCTTGCGCATTCCACGGTCGCTCCGGATTCGATGCGTGCGGCAGCGGACATTGTCGAACGCAGGGGCGCGCGGTTCGTCGAAGCGTGCTTCACCGGCAGCAAAGGCGCGGCTGAAAAAGGCGAGCTTGTTTACTACGTTGGCGGAACGGATGAAGCGCTGCGGGAAGGCCGTCCAATCCTCGAGGCCAGCAGCAAGGAGATCTTGCATATCGGACCGGTTGGCCAGGCCAGCGCTATTAAGGTTGCAACTAATATGGTCACCGCTGGAAGCATTCAGGCCACTGCCGAGGCTCTGGCGCTCGTGCAGGCGCAGGGTTTACCGTTAGCAAAATTTGTCGAATCCATGCGCGTCAACGCGAGTTATTCCAGCACGTTGGCGATGAAGCTGCCAAAAATGCTCGAACGGGATTTCGCGCCGCACTTTTCCGTCAAACACATGTTGAAAGACATGCAAATCGCCAGCCAAATCGCTTTGTCTCATTATCTGGACCTCGGAGTCACTGTTGCGGCGCGCGATCAGTTGTTCGAGCAAATGCAGGGGGGCCACGGCGACGACGATTATTCCGCCGTGCTGCGCAAGTATCTGCATGAGCCAGGTTCGGGATTTTCCGAAGAGCCACAAATCAAGGAACCGGTCGAACAATCCGACGCCGAAGAATCGATTGCCGCTTCAGCAGGAGCGGACACGCAAAGCGTCGAACCTCAAGAAGCAGGCGTCGCTGCATCCCCGGAGCCTGTACCCAGCTTTAGTGGAACGATGAACGCGACGGCTCCTGCAACGCCGTTGCGGCGTGGATTTCTCAAACAGCTGCTAAGCCGTTTTTCATCCGGAGAAGAATGACGGAGCGCTTAGGAACGGAGCGAGACTTCTTTCTCGACCTCTCCGCGCGCGCAAAGCTTCGCGTGAGTGGCGCTGATAGGTTCCGATTTCTAAACGGGCAAATCACAAACGATTTGCGCAAGGCGAGTGAAACCGTTGCGGTAGAAGCCTGCGTGCTCAATGCGAAAGGCAAACTAAACGGGCAAATTTTCATAGGTGCAGTCGGCGAAACTTTTTTGATCGATGCCGAGCCAGAGCTTCGCGAAACGCTTCGCGCACGCCTGGAGCGTTACGTCATTGCCGACGACGTTCAGATTGAGGATGTCACGGACGAATTCTCGCTCTTTCACGTTTACACGGAGGACCCGCCGGCATTCGGGTCTGGCCGGATCGTTTCGGCGCGCCGTTTTGCCGCGACGGGTTGGGACATCTGGAGCGACCCAGCACGCCACGATACTGTGCGAGCTGAATTGGCCTCAGCACATTTGTTTATCGATTCTGCAGCCACGGATGTGATTCGAATCGAACAAGGACTGCCGCGCTGGGGCCGCGAACTTACGGACGAGATTATTCCCATCGAAGCAAATCTGGAACAACGCACGATCGATTACGAAAAGGGTTGTTACATCGGCCAGGAAGTGATCTCCCGAATCAAAATGTCCGGACAAACCAACAAACGATTGCGCGGATTGATTTCGCTGAACAACACGCCACTCCAGCCTGGGATGAAACTCGTCGCTCCCTCAGCGCCTGGAAAAGAAACCGGCTGGATCACGAGCGCGACACGCAGCCAACGACTTGGAAAAGAAATCGCGCTCGGGTACGTGAAACGCGGCTTCAACAATCCTGCCACGAATCTGGAGGCACTTTCACTGGATCCGGTTGGTGCGGTTCCGGTCGAAGTTGTTTCGCTTCCGTTTCTCTGAGGAATTTCGCAGCATTCGGAATTCTTCTCGCGATATCAACGAGCAATCCGGCAGTGAAATTGGAAAAAGAAATTTTGTTTTGCCCTCGGGCTGTGAATTTATAGAATCCTCGTTGCTCTCCAGCCAACGACTAACCTTAACCACTTTGCAGCGTCTGAAAGAAGCACATCCCGACCACAGTTTTCATTCATTGGTAGCTTGGCGGCTGCGCAGCGTCGGTGCGGAGGCCGTTTAGCACCATGGCCAATTTCTTTCCACGCTGGACGAATTGGATACCCCTCAAGGCGGTCGTCTGCGTGATTGTAATCGCTTGTGCCTTGACTGGGGCCACATGGTATTACGCCACGCCGAAGTACACAAAAGTCGGATACCAGCCGATCCAGCCGGTGCCGTTTCCGCATGATATTCACGTGACCCAATTGGGGATGGATTGCCGGTATTGTCACAGTTTCGTGGAAGTGGCCGCGCAATCGAACGTGCCCAACACTGCGACATGCATGAACTGCCATACGCAAGTGGCGAAGGACAATCCCAAACTACAGCCGGTGCAGGAGAGCTGGAAAAGTGGTCAGCCAGTCGAGTGGGTGTGGCTGTATCGCACGGTCGATTACGTTTATTACAACCACTCTGCGCACGTGAACCGGGGCATCAGCTGTTTCAGTTGCCACGGAGACGTCGATGACATGTCAGTCGTTCACATCGCCAAACCCCACAGTATGGCGTGGTGCCTGGATTGTCATCGGCACCCAGAGAATTATCTGCGGCCGGACGATCAGGTTTTCAATCTCGATTGGGAACCTGAGGATGTTAAGCCGACGGAGTTTGTCGCGAAGTACGGTCAGCCGAGCGACGCGCGTGAAGATCTTTCGAAGAAGAAGCACCTCACCCAATCCGAGATCGGCCAGACGTTGAAAGAGCGCTGGAAAATCACTCCACCAACAAATTGCCAGGGGTGCCACCGATGAACCCGCAAATTTACGATCAGGCATCGAGCTGTAGCCGCTTCGCTGCGCGAAGCGTAAACCATCGATATTTGCAGCACATGTACCGGCGCGCCTCACAGAGGCGCGGCTACAGATAAATCATGAAACGCGTTTTCCATCATCCGCCGGAGCCATCCAACGGCACAAAATATTGGCGCAGCATCGGCGAGCTAAAAGATACGCCCGAATTTCGTCAATGGTTGGAACGCGAATTTCCCGATGGCTCGGCGGAACTGAACGGCGACGAATGGTCGCGGCGCGATTTTGTAAAATTGATGGGCGCTTCAATGGCGCTCGCAGGAGTTGGCCTAACGAGTTGTCGTCGGCCCGAATTGCATCTCGTCCCCTTCACGAAAAATGTGGAATGGACGATCCCCGGCAAATTCCTGTATTACGCGACTGCGATGCCGCGGCGCAGTGGGGGCATTCCGCTGATTGCCACCACGGTCGATGGCCGGCCGATCAAGCTAGAGGGGAATCCACTACACCCGACAAGCGGCGGCACTACGGACACGTTTGTCCAGGCCTCAATTCTCGATCTTTACGATCCGACCCGCTCGAAGCGATTTGTCCAGAAAGGGAAGGCGAGTACGCGGGAAGAATTTGAGAAGTTTCTCGGAGAATTTGGCAAAACCATCGTCAATGATCAGGGCAGCGGTCTTGCGTTTCTGGTCGAGGAAACGAATTCGCCGACCCGAGAGCGGCTTCGCACAGAAGTAGAGAAAAAATTCCCGGGAATGCGGTGGTGCGTTTACGAGCCGCGCCTTGGTCAGGAAGCAAACGTGGCGATGCAAACAGGTTTCGGCCCCAACGCGCGGGTGTTGCCGAAATTAGATCGCGCCGACGTGATTCTTGCGCTGGACAGCGATTTTCTCGATTGCGGTCAGGGCGATCTCGAAACAGTGCGTGGTTTCACTTCGCGTCGCCGCGTGAACGCATCGAAAGACAGCATGAACCGACTGTATGTGGTCGAACATCGCTTCAGCCTCACGGGCGCGATGGCGGATCATCGGCTGCGTTGTCCAGCCAGTCAGATTCCCGCATTCGCGCTCGCGCTCGCGACGAAAATTCTCGCGGGAACGAATGATTCCGGTCTGGGCTCTTTGCTTGGAAATTTCCAAGGCGCGTCAAACACTTTCGACCAGGAATGGATTGATGGGGTTGCCGCTGATTTGATGGCAAAACCCGGAGCGAGCCTGGTGCTCGCCGGCCCGACGCAGCCGGTTGCAGTGCAAATGCTGGTTTATGCAATCAATGCTGCGCTGAAAAATGTCGGCCAAACGCTTGTCGTGCGTCAGGCGCCGCGCAACGCGAAGGCAATCGACATCGCTCAACTCGCGACGGAAATAAATGAAGGTCGCATCAAACAGTTGTTCATTTTCGGCGGTGACCCCGTCTATAACGCGCCGCGCGGGTTGGTAGAAGATTTACAAACAAAGGCGCCTCTCGATTGGGCAGAGCTGCAAAAGAAAGTTCCGAATGTTGTCCGGCTTGGTTATCACCAGGACGCTACATCCGCGCTGAGCCAGTGGCACATTCCGCTTGCCCATTATCTCGAATCGTGGGGCGACGCGCTCACAGCCGGTGGCGATTATTTGTCGATGCAACCGATGATCCTGCCGCTTTTCGGTGGCCTGAGTGAAATTGAGTTGATGGACATGCTACTTGGCGGCCCGAAACTGCAAGGCCCAGAGCTGATACAGGAAACCTTTCGCCTAACGAATCCGCCGGGCGATTTTCAAACAGTGTGGTCGCGCTTTCTGCACGACGGGTTTGCTGCACACGTTCAAAGCGCTGATCAGCAAGCCGCATTCAACGCCGGCGCAGCCGCAACTCTGCCCCGCGATTCCGCGTCGCTTTCGGCGCCTCCTACACCAGAATCGCCGGAGATTGTGTTGACCGGCAGCTACGGCATGGACGACGGCCGCTACGCAAACAACGGCTGGCTCCAGGAACTACCTGATCCAGTCACGAAGCTGAGTTGGGACAACGCGGCGTTGATCAGTCCTGAATACGCAAAAAGCCTCGGCGTGGAAACGGGCGATTTGTTGCAGATCGCGATCAATGAAAAGAGCGCCGGCGGGACCATGATGAAACGCGAGCTTGTCATTGCAGCGCTCGTGTCCCCCGGGCATGCCGACAACTCCGTTACCGTTACGCTCGGTTGGGCGCGAAAAATGCCGCAGTTTGTCGAGCTTCCTTATGCGGGCGGCAATTTGAAGGAAAAATCGGGGCTTACAGAGCAGGCTGGGTTCAATGGCTATTTTTTGCGAACAGCAGCGAATCCGCATGTTGCTGTTGCTGGCGCGAAGGGCATTGAGACCGTGCAGGTGACCAAAGTCGGCCGCAGTTATCCGTTCTCGATCACACAGGAACATTTCAGCATCGAAGGCCGCGGCCTTGTTCGCGAAGGAACGCTGGAGGGTTATCGCAAAAACAACGAATTCGCGAAAGAGGTTCCGGGCGCAGAAGAATTGCCGCATCCGCCGCCCACTCTCTACACCCATCCGCCGTTGGACGCGCCGCAGCAGTGGGGAATGAGCATCGACTTGAATGTGTGCACCGGCTGCAACGCGTGTGTGCTCGCCTGCCAGGCGGAAAACAACATTCCGGTTGTCGGGAAGCTACAAGTCTCGCATGGCCGCATCATGCACTGGATCCGTATTGATCGTTATTACGCCAGTCGCGAGCCGTTCAATGAGGACCGCGGCCACTGGCCGGAGCATCCCGAGATGGTGTTCCAGCCCATGCCCTGCCAGCATTGCGAGAACGCTCCATGCGAAACCGTTTGCCCGGTCAACGCGACCGTTCACAGCGAGGACGGCCTCAATGTGATGGCTTACAACCGCTGTATCGGCACGCGATTTTGCTCGAACAACTGTCCGTACAAAGTGCGGCGTTTTAATTATTTTGATTACAACCAGCGTCCGGTCGGAAAGAGAAAGCTCGTCGGCGCATTGAATATCTTCGAAGAATATTTTGCGCCGCTCACCACCAAGGGCGCGCCCGACACGATGAAGATGCAGAAGAATCCTAACGTGACTGTGCGCATGCGCGGCGTCATGGAGAAATGTACCTACTGCGTGCAACGCATCGAAGAAGCAAAGATCGTCGCGCTGGCGCATGCAGGCGCTTCGCCGGACAAGCGCATCCCGCGCGATTCCTTTACGACCGCGTGCGCGCAAGCCTGTCCAACTGAAGCGATCGTTTTCGGCGATATCAAGGACCCCGAGAGCCACGTGTCGAAAATGAAGCAACAGGACCGCAATTATCGGATCCTGGACTATTTGAACGTTATTCCGCGAACGAGTTATCTCGCCCGCCTTCGCAATCCAAATCCGAAAATGCCTGACGCGAAAGACATCGGCATCGCAAGCCAGATCGAGGCATTACCGGAGTAGCGCGATTTAATATGGACGGAGCACCAGCAATAGCACCGGACGTTCAGGAGGCAGAGCGGCGAATTGCGCACGTTCCGTTGGTCCTGAACCGGCGCAATTTCAACTGGCTCACGCAGCGTATTTCCGGCGTCATCGAACAACCCGCTCCGCGCTGGTGGTGGGTGTGTTTCATGACTACTGCGAGCATTGCAACGTTTGGCCTTTTTTGCATTGGCTATCAGATTTCCACCGGCGTCGGCACATGGGGAAATCAGATCCCGGTCGGCTGGGCCTGGGACATCACCAACTTCGTTTTCTGGATCGGTATCGGACACGCGGGCACACTGATCTCAGCGATCTTGTTTTTGCTTCGCCAAAAGTGGCGTACGTCGATCAATCGTTCCGCAGAGGCGATGACGCTTTTTGCAGTTATGTGCGCGGCGATTTTCCCAGGCATCCACGTCGGCCGGTTCTGGATGGCGTGGTATATGGCACCGATACCGAACAACTGGGGTATCTGGCAAAACTTTCGCAGCGCGCTCATGTGGGACGTGTTCGCGGTCTCGACATATTTTACCGTGTCGGTTTTGTTTTGGTACACTGGTTTGGTTCCGGACCTGGCGACGTTACGCGATCGCGCGACCACGCGGATCAGGAAATTTCTATTTGGAATTTTCGCTCTTGGCTGGCGCGGCTCGAATCGGCACTGGCGCCATTACGAAATGGCGTATCTGCTGTTGGCCGGTCTATCAACGCCGCTGGTTCTCTCGGTGCACAGCGTCGTATCGTTCGACTTTGCCAGCACCGTCATACCGACGTGGCACACGACTATTTTTCCGCCTTACTTCGTCGCAGGCGCAATCTTCGGCGGCTTTGCGATGGTGCTGACGCTGCTCCTACCCGCGCGCGCGATTTTCAAATTGCAGGACGTGATCACGCCGCAGCACATCGATAAAATGGCGAAGATCATTTTGTTGACCGGCTCGTTCGTCGGTTACGCGTACGGGATGGAGTTCTTCATTGCCTGGTATAGCGGCGATCATTACGAGCGATTCGCGTTTTGGAACCGCATTTTCGGTCCGTACTGGTGGTACTGGTGGTTCGGCATGCTCTTTTGCAACCTGCTTTCGCCGCAGCTGTTTTGGTTCCGCTGGTGCCGGCATAACGTGCTGGTCGTCTTCTTCGTCTGCATGTGCGTTAACGCGGGTATGTGGTTCGAGCGCTTTATCATTATCGCAGGCGGTTTGGTCCGCGATTTTCTGCCATCGTCATGGAGAGTTTATCACCCCACTTGGGTCGATATCTGGACGTACATCGGCACGATTGGAATTTTCACTTCGCTGTTCCTTCTGTTCATTCGATTTCTCCCGATGATCGCGATGTCGGAAGTGAAGACGGCCACACCCGAGGCGGACCCGCATTATGGCGAGCTGCCAGAAATCGAATCGGTCCCTCTGGGCGGAAAGGAGCGCACACGATGAGACTGCTTGGCACTTTCTGTAGCCGCGTCTCTGTGAGACGCGTGAGCCGTGCCCTGCAAATGCGTCAGGGATGCGCCTCGCTTAGCGAGGCGGCTACAGTGTCGTCCCGAGGAAAGGAGCGCACGCGATGATAACCACTCCGCACGGTCACAAAGTTTATGCCATGGCAGCGGAGTATCCGAGCGCCGCCGCGCTTTACGAAGCCGCAAAGCGCGTGCGCGATGCTGGTTTCCGGCGATGGGACGTGTATTCGCCATTTCCAATTCACGGAATGGACGGCGCGATGGGGATCGGCAAATCCTGGCTGAGCGGCTGGGTTCTGTTTGGCGGAATCTCGGGATTCCTTACTGCGGTGCTGGTCGAATTTGGCCCGTCATCAATTCTGTACCCGCTCAATGTCCACGGTAAGCCCACAGGTTTTTTCACTGTTCCAGCATTTTTCCCGATCATGTTCGAGCTCACGGTGCTTTTCGCCGCATTTTCGGCGTTCTTTGCGTGGCAAATCATGAATCGCTTGCCGCGCTGGAACCATCCGATGTTCAACTGGGACCGCTTCAGCCGCGTGACCAATGACGGATTTTTCCTGGCAATCGAAGCTCGCGACCCGCGCTTTACGGAAAACGAGGTGTACGAGTTGCTGGAGCGAACCGGCGGCGAGCATATCACCATCGTGCACGAGGACTGAATATGCTCCGTGCATTCTTTGTGATTTTTGTGCTGTGCATGATCGCGATGGTCGCCGTGCTTGGATTTCGCGGGCAAAAAGGTACGCAGCCGCCGTTCGAGGTTTTCCCTGATATGGTGCGACAACCCAAAGTACGCGCACAGGCGCCGCTCGATTTTTTCGCTGATGGACGCGGTCCGCGTTTGCCAGTGGCTGGCACGGTCCCTGTCGGCTACGAAATGCCGAAAGCAAAGACCGAGGGCTCGCCCGGCATGACAGGAGACGCGCCGGAGGAAGCGCACATGCGGATCGCCTTTAGTGCCGGAACTGATTACTACGACACCGGCAAAATGGGCGACCAATGGGGAACCGGGATTCCGTTGCCAGTAACGCGCGAGTTGATGGAGCGCGGGCAACAGCGGTTCAACATCACGTGCGCAATGTGCCACGGTCCTGCGGCCGAAGGCAATGGGATCACGAAGCAGTACGGGCTTGCGACCGTGGTTTCGCTTCAGGACGATCGCCTTCGCAAAATGTCTGACGGCGAGATTTTCAACACCATTACAAACGGAAAAAACACGATGATGGCTTACGGGCCGAACATCGTCGTCGCGGATCGCTGGGCTATTATTACTTACCTTCGCGCGTTGCAACGCAGCCAGCACGCGACGATTGCCGATGTTCCGGAAGATCAACGCGCGGAACTGGACAAACCGGCGTCACCGCCGCCGACTACAGCGACTCCTGCAAAATGAGCGAGCGTTTACATGCGGCACCGATGCCGGAAGGCGAATATTTCGACAGCCGCCGATTCACAGGGCTTTCAACTCTCCTCGGCGTGATTGCCGTTGTAAGCCTGGTGCTTTGTCTCGTAGGCGCGTTAGTGAATCCGCATCAATTCAGTTACTCCTGGTTGTTTGCGTTTGTGTTCTTCTTTACGCTCTGCGCCGGCTGCTTCTTCTGGACGATCGTTCACCACGCGACCGACGCCAACTGGTCCGTGGTGGTGCGGCGTCAATTGGAAAACATTGCTGTGTTGTTAGGGGTGCTTGCTCTCCTTTTCATTCCAATCCTGCTGCTGCGCCACCATCTCTACTCGTGGATGGACATTCCGCCGGGGCATGAGGCGAACCTGGACTCCAAGCGCGCGTATCTCAATTTTCATTGGTTCTTCATTCGCGCGATCATCTTCTTTGGTTTCTGGATTATTGCGTCACTATTGCTGCGGCGATTTTCCGCGTGCCAGGACAAAGACGGAAATCCGCTGTTCACGATTTGGATGCGCCGGATGTCGTTCATCAGCCTGCCGCTGTTTGCCCTTTGTCTCACATTTGGCGCAGTCGATTGGATGATGAGCCTCAACTACCACTGGTATTCAACCATGTTCGGCGTGTACATCTTTGCCGGCACAGCGGGGAGCTCGATGGCATTGCTCGTGCTGGTGATCACCGCTTTGCGACAAGCCGGTTACCTGAAGGGCGTCGTCACACGTGAGCACTATTACATCATGGGGAAATGGATGCTCGCGTTCTGCGTTTTCTGGGCCTACATCGGTTTTGGCCAGTACATGCTTATCTGGTATGCAAACATTCCGGAGGAGACCCAGTTTTTCCTGATTCGAAATACGCAATCGTGGTGGGCACTCAGCATGATTCTCGTGATCGGTCGGTTCTTTGTACCGTTCGGGATCTTGCTATTGCAATCGATAAAGAAAAATCCGCACCAGCTTAGTATCCTTGCCGGCTGGATGCTCCTTATGCAAATGCTGGACATGTACCTGATCGTTTTACCTGCGCTACACGGAACAGGCGTGCACGTCAGCATCTGGGATTTGATTTGCCTGATCGCGATCGGTGCCACGCTCAGTTTTATTTATCTGCGAGTGGTGCCCAGGACTTCGCTGTTCCCTGTCCGGGATCCGCGTCTGATTGAATCTCTCACCACCGTTAACTGAAATGGCCGACACCCAATCAGCTCCCAGTATTGCCTACACGCGCGCGCCATTCTCCACATGGCTCGGTATTGTGTGTCTCTTCGTTTTGTTCGGTCTCATCGTGCTCGCGGTGATCGGCCCGTCGCCGCGCACAAGTGATTACGAAGAAACGCGCGCAAAAAAGCGCATGGAAAAGTTGAAGACGTTGCACGAAGAAAGCCAGAAGGAACTCACGACGTACGCATGGGTCGATAAGAACAAGGGCGTCGCCCGAATCCCGATCGATCGCGCGATGGAAGTCACAGTTGCCGACCTGGCGCAAAAAAAGCCCGGGCCAGCCGGTCCTATTGCTACTCCCGCCGCGCAAACAACGCCCGCGGGAGCGTCGCCCGCTGCGCCTGCAGCGCCACAAGGAGCGGCGGTCTCTAGTCCGCCGTCTTTGGGTGCCGCGTCGCCTTCTCCAGCAACTCAACAATCACCAGCGGCACCCGCTTCTCCCGCACCCTCCACTACGCCATGAACACTGAGCACTTTGATCGTGCAAGCTGAATGAACACTACCGGAATTCCACTGAAAGACCCGGCGGTCTCCGCTGCTGCCGGCGACACGGAGCAGTTGGAGCGCGCGTATATCGACGCATCGACGCGCGTGCCCGTGTTGATGTTTTATACCTCGGCGATCGTGTGGCTGATCGTGGGCACCGTTTTGGCGATGGTCGTCTCCTTCAAGTTGCACTCACCGGATCTGCTCAGTGGCATTAGTTTTCTCACATGGGGACGGCTGCGCCCGGCTCACATGAACGTGATGGTTTACGGTTGGGCGTCAATGGCCGGGATGGGCACGGCCGTTTGGTTGATGGCAAGATTGTGCCGGGCGACGTTGCGATTTCCACTGTTGATCGCCGCCGGCGCTGTGTTCTGGAACGTGGGTGTGCTGATAGGCGTGGGAGCAATCCTGCTCGGTGATAGCACCGGTTTTCAATGGCTCGAGTTTCCACGTTATGTGGCCGTCATTCTGTTTGTCGCTTACACGCTCATGGCCTCCTGGGCGGTGCTGATGTTTCGGTATCGGCGCGGCGACCAAATTTACATCACGCAATGGTATTTGCTCGGGGCGTTCCTCTGGTTCCCGTGGCTGTATGCGGCCGGACAGTTGATGCTTTTTGTTGTCCCCGTACAGGGAGTCTTGCAATCGGCAGTGACCTGGTGGTACGCCAATAATCTGCTGTTTCTCTGGTTCGGCGCCATCGCTCTCGGCACGGCGTATTACATGATTCCGAAGGTAATCGGCCGTCCGGTTTACAGCTATCACCTCGCAACCATCGGATTTTGGACGTATGCGCTTTTTTCAAGCTGGACCGGAATGACGCGATTGGTGGACGGTCCGTTTCCGGCGTGGATGATCACGGCGAGCATCGCCGCGACGATTTTGACGATGATTCCTGTTGCCACTGTGGGGCTGAATCATCATTTGACCATGCAGGGATATTTCCCGCTGCTGCGCTATAGCCCGACACTGCGCTTTACCGTGTTCGGCGCCATGTCTTACACGGTCTTTAGCGTCATCGGTGTGTTGATCTCGTTCCGCTCAGTTGCGAGCTACGTGAATTTCAGCCAGGTGAGCATCGCTTATACGCATCTTGGCTTGTATGCGTTTTTTACGATGACGATTTTCGGTTCGATGTACTACATCGTCCCGCGACTGGTTGGCCGCGAATGGCGTTACGGATCACTGATTAAACTGCATTTCTGGGCATCGGCTTACGGCATCGGACTGATGACGCTCATGCTGCTCGCTGGCGGCTTTCTGCAAGGCGCGAACTTGGAAAACCCGGGGCTGCCATTCAGTGAAAGCATTGAAACAGTGTTGCCATATCTTCGCGGACGCAGCCTTGCTGGCATTCTGCTGACCGTGTCGCATTTTATTTTCGCATATCACTTCGGTCTGATGCTTTTGGGATTGGGCCGCACATCGACTGTCCCGACATTTCTTAACCCGGTCGAAGCCGAAACATCCGGAGGTCATTGATGAAAGGCCTTGCTCCTCTCTTCCTCGGAATCTTCGGCACGTTTGCGTTTTCGTGGATCGGCCTGACGGTCATTCCGACGTGGCAAATCGGACATCTCAATCCTGAATCCGACGAAGAGGGGACGGACATTTATCCGCGCCCGCAATCGGGAATGTTCGCGCGGGGCGAGCACGTTTACGCAGCAAACGGCTGCGTCTATTGCCATAGCCAACAAGTCCGCGCCGACTACATCGCCGACGATATCGAGCGGAAATGGGGCAATCGCCGCAGCGCGCCGCTCGATTACATTTTTGAGCGACCGGTATTTCTCGGAAAAATGCGGATGGGCCAGGACCTCGCAAACATTGGCGCGCGCGCACCCACGCCCGAGGAATCTCCGGCGCCTGCGCCACAAGGAGCGGCGGTCTCCAGTCCGCCGCCTTCACCCGCGAGTTCGCCTGGAACAGCACCCGCCGCATCACTCGGGAGCTCGCCGGCAACATCGCCCGGGACTTCGCCTGCCAGCGCGGCGTCGCCAAATGCATCACCGCCGCCGGGACAGCGCACTGGCGTTGCTTCGCCATCCCCCGGGCAAATGGCGAACACTACCCCCGGAGGAAGCAGTCCTGCCGCACCGAGCGCGCAGACTCCCGGCGCGCCGTGGCCGATCCAGACAGCCGGTCTGCCGCCGATGTATTCTGCCGCGTGGCACCATGTGCATCTTTATGCGCCGCGCAGTATCAATCCTGATTCAAACATGCCGGCGTACCGTTTTCTGTACGAAGAACGACGCATTGCCGGAGAACGTTCTACAGAAGCGTTGCAACTTTCGGGTTCCGATGCACCACCGGCAGGCTGGGAGATTGTTCCCACGTACGATGCAAAATGTATTGTGGCATATTTGATGGGGCTTAATCAATCCCATTCGTTGAAAGACGTCAGATCAGTGGGAGGCGCACCTGCAACTGGCGCAGCTCCCTCGCCAGCGGTCCAAGCTGCTCCACCCGCTCCGGCACCCGCCGCATCGCCAGCTGCCCCCAAGAAATAACGCAATGAACGACGAACCGAAAACGCCCCTTCGGACAGGGCAGGGAATGGATTACGGCGAACAGGCCGACGTGCAACAGGTACACGCAGCTGTGCAACGCGAAAAACGGGAACCGCGCGTGGGCGCCGAGCCGCTGTCAATTTGGCTAATCGCGATCTATGGACTGGCGATTTTCTTTGGCGGCGCGTACCTCGGCCGTTACTCGGGAAATTTCATCACCGGCGGCTTGGATCCAATGGGTTCGCCGCCTGCGCCGAAGAAAGCAGTGGCAGGGGGACCAGGCGGCGGCGAGCAAGCTGAGCTTTCGCCGCACGACCGAGGCAAAAAGATTTTTGCGGCAAATTGTCAGACCTGCCACCAAGCCAATGGTCTTGGCGTGGCGGGCCAATATCCGCCACTCGCCGGTTCCGAATTTACGAATGGCGGCTCGCGGCGAATGGGCATGATCGTGCTCAAAGGCTTGCAAGGCCCTGTCACAGTTAAAGGCCAGCAGTTCGGCACTGCGGTCATGCAACCGTGGGACAAAACTTTAACCGACCAAAAAATTGCCGATGTCATGACATACGAGCGAAGCGAGTGGGGGAATAACGCCAGTCCCGTTACAGCCGAACAAATCGCCGCGTTACGCAAAGAACTGGCCAATCATCCGGAATCATTCGTCGAGCACGATATCCTCGCAGCCCCTGACGGAGATATTCCCGGTGGTCCGGCAACCGCCGGCGGCGCACCGCCCAAACCAGGCGAAGCTGCGAAACCCGTAGCGCCACCAAAACCCTAGTTTTCCGCTACAACGCTTCTGCGAGAAGCTCGGCCATGTGTTTTGGACGGAGATTCGTTAGGTCGGTAATTTGGTGGCGACAACTTGTGCCTGACGCGATTACTTCTGTCCCGTGGGGCTGATTGTCGATTTGATCGAGCAAGCGTTGCGCGACTTGAAGCGATAAATCGTATTTTTCTGCGAGCGCGCCGAATGCGCCTGCCATTCCGCAGCAGGCTGTGTCTAACATAGTGGCTTTTCTTCCAGGCAAACGTTCGGCTAGCGTGGCCATGAACGCCGGATTGAGAATCGATTTGGCATGGCAATGCGGGTGAATCACTACGTTTGCGGAGCGTTCATTGAAACGAAGTGCCTCCGGTTCTTTCGCCAGTAAATCGGCCACGAATTTCTCGAACAGGAAACAGCGTGCCGCGATATTCTCCGCGTTTTCGATTTTCAGCTCGCGGTAATCTTCGACAAACATCGACCAGCAGGAGGGTTCGAGGAACAAGATTGGAGTATTGGAGTGTTGGAGTGATGAAAGAAGATCGAGGTTGTGTTTTGCGAGTTTTGCGGCGGCATCGAGGTTTCCCTGGCTAAATGCAGGGCGACCGCAGCAGCCGCGGTTTTTTACGAGCGCAACTTCGAATCCGAGCGCCTCGAGTACTTTCACCGCGGCGATTCCGATGTGGGGCTCGTGATAACGCACAAATGTGTCGTCCCAAAGAATGACTTTGCCGCGCTTCTCAAGGAGCGGCGGTTTGTAACCGCCGGGGCGATCTGGAGATCGCCCTTCCTTGTTGGTGGCGTCTGACACAGACGCCGTGCAATGTCTGCTAAACCAACGATCGAAGCGTTCACTTGCGTAATGGGGCAGCGAGCGTCGTGCGGAGATTCCAAGTGTTTTCTCCATGGCGATGCGCACCGCCTTAAAACCGAGAAGGCGATTCGTCAGCCTCGGCATGAGACAG